>CAPYID010000032.1 GCA_948739805.1 uncultured Clostridia bacterium
CGATTTGAATACCTTTGGCATCTATAATTGATATTGATAATAATTGTCATTTGTGATATGTATTATTTGAATATCATAACCCATTCAATAATAATTTGTTAGTTAATTTAAACATTATATTTATCTCCTTTTTTTAATGTTTTTTTATGTGTAGATCATCAAAACACACAAACATATTATATATTATTTTTTTTTATTTTTAATTTTTTTTTAAAAAAATATATATTAAATATATATATATATATATGTGTATATGTATATATTAGTTGTATATATTAGTTGTATATATATATATTAATAATATACATATATTTACAACTATTATTATTTAAATATTAAAATAATATATATTTATATATATATATTTATATATATAAATAATATTATAATTAAATATTGCTAATATTATTAGCACTCTATTAATTACATTGCTAAATAACACTAATTTTATATATAGTTTTCCACATAGTTATCCACATAGAACAACTACAGGATTAGGGGGTACTTTTTTTGGGGGTGTAGGGGGGTCAATATATGTCCCCCAAGAAATTTCTAAAAACCAAGGGGTATGATACAATTAGACATGAAAGGGTAGGAATGTCTTTAAATACCAACATTGAATTCATTGAAGCGTTTTATTGATTAATAGAAACATATCAAGAAATAGTAAATAGAGAAGAACTTACTTTAAGAGCAGCATATCTAGTATCATCAAGATTTAGTGCAAAGACATGAAGCCTAGAACATTTCATCATATTACTTTTAATCCAACCTAATGTTAATGTGGTTATTAACTATGTAAGAAGTAGGGGAGAAGATGTTTTAAAAGCAATGAGTAGTATAGAAACATTAATAAGACAATATACAAACAACCAAATAAAAGTAAAAGTAAATGGACAAAAAAGAGAAATAACTTTAAACAACAATAAAATAAACTTTATTATCCTTAATGAAATAAACCAAAAAGTAGAAAAAACGGGTGGGAAGATAGGAGCACCTATTGAATATAATGCAGAGTATATCATTACATTCTTTGAAGAAGCATCGCAATTAGAAGAAAACCTTGTATTAAACTTTAGACAAAGTGTGCGTGGATCCAATAATACACAAAAACTATTTATCTTTGCATCCAATCCATGAGTAAAGCAACATTGACTAATGAAGAAATTTAGTAGAGTATTACCAGAGAACCAAGAAATGGAAAATGAATTATTAGAAAAAGGTTATAACAAATATTTCGATAAAGATAAAAGAGAACTATATTTTAGACCAAGATATACTTTAAACCACCATGTAGAACCTTCAGACATCAAAGAAATAGAAATGCTTAAAGATATCAATTATGCTAAATGAAGGGTAGTATCTTTAGGTTTTAGTGGTAATAGTGAAGGAGCAATCTATCAAGCATCATTACAAAGACTTAACGAACAAGTAAACTATAACTCTAAAGGAATATTAGTAGGTGGTATAGATTGGGGAGATGGGAAATCAAAGACTGCTTCGCCTACAACTGCATATATAGGAACAGTGGATATCTCTAAGGGAGTAGATATCTTTGATGAATACGAACATTGAAACAATAGGGGAGAATATCTAAACACTCATCAACAATTAGAAAGAATATGTGATTTCTACATTAAGTGATATAAGAAACTAAATAGAGCAATGACTATCTATATCGATAATGCTGCTTTAGGAGACTTTTATAAAACATTACAAGAAGTTTTAAGAGCAAAAGGATATAATGAAACACAAATAGAATTCTTACCAGCATTTAAACCAAAAAACACATGAGAAAGAGTAGAAACATTAAATGTTATGTTATCTTTAGGAGTGTTTAGATTTGATAAAAATGTTTGTCCTGGTCTATATAATGCTTTAGATAACTGTTATGAAATAGTTAAACTTAACCCTACTGAAGAAATGAAAAGACAAAGGTCTCATGATTGAACGCATTGAATACATGCGATTGAATATTTATTAGGAGAATACTTTAAAGACTTCCAAGAACAATTCCCTATCCTAATGTCTTCAAAAGTAAGCAATACAATAGTTATTTAAAAAATGATATAATGGAAGAATTATGAAGAATTTCTCAAGTGGTAAAGATATAGAACAAATACAAATAGATTTTCAAGAACAATTAGTAAGAAGTGTTATCGATACAACTATTTCAAAAGTTATCTTTCAACCTAAAAAACAAGATATCTCTAATGAGTGAAAAGAAGCAATAGATCTAATCCTTAAAAACAATAACCTAGAAAGACTTTTAAAATTTGATGTAAGACAAAAATCATTACATGGTAAAAGTTATGTTGGTTTTGATATCTTCGAAAATGAACCTATTATATGAGTAAATGAATATAACGCTAGAAACCAAGCATTAAGACTTAACGGACAAACACAATATGCGGTAAGAGTAGTTAGGGACTATTCTACAATAGCAAACTCTACACCTATATTAAGAAATGAAGTAACATATACCATCAATGATAAAACATATCTATTCTTAGGTGGTTTTGGAATTAGTGTTAATAACCAAGCAAATCCTAACTATAAAGAAGCAGAGAAACAATATAATAAATCATTAGAGAAATTATCAAACGCATCTTTTCCATGAGACTATGTTTCAATAACAACACCAAAATATATAGTGGAACAACATAAGTTTGGAGTACATAAACATAACTTAGGAGTTATCCCTGTAGAAGAAATGTTAAATAAAGACATTTTAGATTATGGTAATGATAATTATTTAAGTGATTGATACCCAGCAAGAGACTACATCCCTTTAATAGCACAATACATTAAATATATCGCATGAGAATTAAACTTAGACCATACAAGGGTTATTGGTATGTTTAGTCAACAAGATATTCAAAACATTAAAAATCAAGCAAGTGGAATAGCAAATAGCACAAACCCTATTGATAAACTTAAATCAATCATTGAAGGTTATTCACAAAGACAAATATATAATGCTTTTGATAATGTAGGTGAAGATAATGCTATTAAGAAAAAACTTATTATAAGAAGTGTAGGGTCTGAAGGAGCGGGAATTCAAGTCATGAACTCACACTTTGATGGAGAAAAACACTCTAATGGATTACAATCAATCATTTCATTAGTTTATAAAATATGTGGTTATAGTTGAAGTGCTAATGATACAACAGGGACATATGAAAATGTTAGTCAAACACAAAACAATTTAAGAAGTGTCTTTGAAACAACAAAAGAGAAAAATGAATTATTTACTAGACAATGAAAACATTTCTTATTAAAGATATTTTATGTTATCTTTAAAAAACAAAAAACAATGTTAGAACTAGAAAAAGAGTTTGAAGAAAATGTAGATTTCCAAATAGTTTCAAACTTATTAATGAACGAACAAAATGATTGAAGAAAAAACATGGAATTATATAGAGCAGAACTTGCTTCAAAAGAAAGAGCAATAAAATTAATTTGACCTAATTTAACTGATGATGAAGTACAACAAGAAATAGAAGCAATTAACCAACAAAAAGAAGAAGTCTTATGAGAAGAAAATAAAGATAAGGAATTTGACAATGGAGCATTTAATAATCAAAAACCTTTTGGTTCCAAAGCATATAACAAAAATGAAGATGGTGAAGTAAATGGAAGATAAACTAAACGGAAGATTATATCAAAACCAATTTGATTATGTAGGAGAAAACTTACTTAATGAAGTAGGTGATAATTTAACAACAAAAGTAGGGAAATCTATTATTGTTTATAAATTTAGAAAAACAAGCGGAACAATTAAACTTACAAATTTAGGAGAAAGAAGTTTAGAATATGATAACAATATTTTTAGACAATCTACAAATGTTTATACTGGTAAAGAACCTATAACTGTAGTATGAGACAATAGTACAAAACTAACATTAGATAATCAAGATAACATCATTAAAGAGTGTAAAGTAGGAACATATTATAATCTTTATTTTGAAGCATCAGCGGATGCTAATTTAACCATAGACAATATAAGCATCTTAGATAAAAACTATGTAAATACATATATCACCAAAACAATTAATTTAAAATCTTATGATTGAGAAATAAATGAAAATGATATGTTAGAGTATTTATATCTAATTTTAGATAAAAGAAATCAATCTTTACAATGATTAGAAATAAATAATTATAAAAACTATTACCAAGAAGAAACAAGAAAGTTTATTGAAAGTAATATTACCTTTGAAAACATTAACCTTAAATATTCACAAAGTGGTAAAACATTAATAGACTTTATCCAATTAGGAGCAATAGGAGAAGGTTATGCTTTCCCTATAGAAAAATATGATGATAAAGGAAAAGCAATCATTACATTAGATGAAAAGTTATTATTAAGAGAAAAAGATGGAGTAAGTCAAATCCAATATGACTTTAATAATGGAGTAGCAAATAGTGATTTCCTATTTTGGGGAAGACCTAAAGAAACATTAATCAATAAAGAAAATGATGTATATAAAATTAATGTATCTAAAACACAAATGTTATTTCCTAGATTAGCAAACTTCCCTAAAAGTGGAACGTTCTTTTATAACAAACCAAATCTAAATTCTTTTGTAGTTTTAAAAAGCGAACCAACAAAAGAAGGGATATGAAGTTCATATAAAGAAGCATATAAAGGTAATAATAGAATAGGAGAATATAACGTAGATAAAACAAAGCAAGTTTTAACTGGTTTTAAATGTGATGTAAATGATGTTAGAAATTCAAATCCAAATTGAAGTACATATATCAATTGAGATAACACAAATAACATTAATTTACACTTAGATAATTTAGATCTATCTTCAATTCCATATGTAAAAAATACTAATAGCATAATAAGACAATCGACATATTGTGAATTCTTTATTTCCAATGCTTTTTTAAATTGATATACTGATGTAATTAAATTTGATTATAGAGAAACTACTAAATGAAAATTAACAGATGTTATAGGTGTTTTAGGTTCAACAATAAATACATTAGTAGGTGGATTAGACATAGGATGAACCAACACTTTAAACTTAGCGCCATCGCAACCTTTAAACTTTTTAATACCATGTATTTCTTTTGAAGATGGTAAATCAGCATTAAGTGAAACCGCACCATTACCAAGTGATATCTTTATTGATAACAACATTAAAAAAGTATTACCAACAGCAACTAATGTTTTAACAAGTTGAAACTTTAGTTTAACAGACCAATTTGTAGATGAAACAATTAAAGATAATTTAATAAGTGAAGTTGGTAAAGGTTTATATGGAATATGAAATACTAAATATTTAGGACAAACAAGAGATGAAAACGGAAATAAATTATTAAGTGATGGAAGACCATTATTATTAAATTTAAATACTTTTAGATTATATCAACCATCAACAACAAATGGATTTATATTGGATGTAGATAAACACCATACAATAGGAGAGTGTGATTATAAATTAAGTGCTTATAATGTTAATAATGAAACAATCTATTCTTTATATAGTGAAACAAATGCTAAAGCAAGAAATGAAATAACTATATGAGAGAACTTAAACAAATATAACTATTATGATAAATTTAACACCGTAGGAACCGCAAATTGACCTAGTGAAGTAAAACCACCTAAACCAATATATAATGCTACAACAATTAATGTAGCAAATAATTTAAGATTTACACCATTTGCTATACCTATTAATTTATATGATTTTGATTGAGCGAACAAATCAACAGGTGGTTCAATTGAAACAACATTTACAACAAGTCATAGTGATGGTTGATTTACAGGAACAAGCGCATGAATTGAAATTAATAGAACATTTACTTTTCCACAAAATTATAACTATATAACAATACCGGGAGATGCTAATAATTATTATGATGTTGATATAGTTATTTCTATACCAAGAACAATAAATGTTTCAGAAATAAAAAATATCATTTTTAAATTTGATAAGAATTCAAACTTTGAAAATATAAAAGTAGAAAATCCAAATAGCAATCTTTTAAAAGACAAAATATTAAATGGAGATGGAAGAGTATATGAATTTTATGATAATGAATTAGGAATATTAATTTCATATGATTTACATATTTATGGTATAGGTGTGTCGTATTATGTTAAAACACCATTTGGAAAAGACTTAATGAGTTTTTATGCTAGATATAGATATTTTGGTTATATGATTAAAGAAATAAATTCAGCAACAAATGAAATCAAAATATCATTTAGACATGATGCTTGATTATATATACAAAAGAAAACAAATGATAACCTTGAAAATATTGTTGGTTTTGGTACATCTAATCATGTATTAGGACAAACACCAGAAGAAACCATTAGAAATATTATCAATAATCCTAGTGGTAATCATAGAAAACAAGCAACAACATATGGATTTGCTACAAATTTAAATGAAACTATAATTAATGGTACAAATATTTATACATGAAATAAAGATGATTTTATTAAAGATTACATTTATAATTTTAAATATGGAGTAATGTTTAATACACCTATAATTGAAAGTATAGACATAGAAATTTAAGGAGAATAATTAATGAAAAATCCATTTAATCAAATAGCAACATTTCAAGATTATGTAGATATTATTGGAATGCCTAAAGAACAATTACAAAGTGAAGAAGCACAAAATAGAATTAATAAATGATTAGTTCAAGCAACCGAACAATTTGATAGTATGATAAGTGGAAATGGTAAGTTAGGGAGACTTTACCGTTGATTTAATGAATTAAAAGATAATGAAGAAGATAACTATAAAAAATATAAATTAATCAAAGCAATATGTTCGTGAGTAGAGACTTTTGTTATTAAAGGTAAGTTTTGAGTAGATGGATTACCAGTAATTAATTCCAATGTAGATATTCAAATTAATTCAAGTAGTAATGATAGTAATGTGGAAATGAAAAGAAAAGACATTATCCAAGATTTAGTATCAATAGGTTTATATCAAACAACAAACTTTGGAGATAGCAATACATATCAAGACAATCAACAAAATGCTAATCAATTAATAGAAGAATTAGTAGTTTTATCTAAAAACGAATTAAACAATGATTATTTAAAAGTTCATCCACAAAAACCTTTACAAGGTAATTTAGACTTTGCTAACAATGATTTAGTTAATGGTGGAAACATTATTGGTTCAACACAACAAGCAAGAAATAAAATTCAATATTACAACATTTTAGATAGCACAATAGATTTATCAAAGAATACTATTATTGGATCTATTCCGGTAGACCCTAACCAACTACAATCAATAAATGAAGAAATCACAAAATTAAAAGAAGAACAAAAAATTCAAAATATAGATATTCGAGCAAATAGAGATGCTTTAACCATAAGAGAGCAAATAGACGACCAACAAAACACATCTTTAAGAGATTTAAATGCTAGAATTATTCGTAATATAAACCAACTTGGAGTTCATAAAAGTTTAATTGAAGACAATATAAGAAACATTGCTGTTAACTCAAGAAACATCCAAAACAACACAAATAACATACAAACAAATACAACTAATATAACTGCTTTAGATGGTAGATTAGTTAGTGTTAGTTCATTGTTAAATGATACAATTAATGGATTAAAAACATTAAAACCATTTCAATATGTGGGAGAGTATCAAGCAGGGACAACTTATAGAATAAATCAAGCGGTTAGTTTAAACAATAATTTATATTTATCTAAAGAAGACAATAACACTACCACACCACCAGGTGCTAAATGATTATTATTAAATGAAGATTTTGCTACCATTGATTTAACACAATACTATACAAAATTAGAAGTTAATGCTATTAGAAATGCTTTACAAAATAGTATCAATACAAACACAACAAATATTACAACTATTAGAAATAATTATTTAGATAAGACATCAACAAGCAATAACATAATAGCAGGTAATAGTACATACTTTACGCACTCCGTTTATGTAAATCAACCATATAATGCTAACTTAACACCTAATTATGATTTTTTGGTAAATGGTAATTCAAGTTTAGACAATGCTATTTTTAATGGAAATGTAGAGTTTACAAATAGCCCAACAGTACCTACTCCAACAGCAGATAACCACGCAACAAATAAAGGATATGTTGATACCGCTATAAGAAATAATACGCCAAGTTTAAGCGGAGTAGTTCAAACCACAGGAAACCAAACAATATCAGGAACCAAAACATTTAATTCATCTATTGAATTAGGAAATAATACTTACCTTACTAAAACTACTAATAATACTTTATTATTAGCAACAATAATTAACCAAGGACAAAAGTACGTTGATATTTTATTCCAACAACCAACTAATGGATTTAGAAATTATTGTAATATTAATTTAAAAGTTAAAAATGGTTCTAATGGTACACCAACTACCGTTTTTAGTTTACAAACAAGAGATACAAATGCTGGAGTATACGCAACTTGTGAAGGAGATAAATTTTCTTTTACAAATCCAACCAAAGTATCAAATGTAGCAACTCCTACAAATGATTATGACGCAGCAAATAAAGGATATGTTGATTCGAGAGCAGGAGCAACATTACCAAACTGAGAACGTGTACATAGTGTTTCAAATTTTAACCCGATAGATGGAGCAACTATTAATTATCTTTTTATGAATGATTATGAATATCTAATATATATAGATACATTTAATACCGTTTTAAAAGGACAAGCACAAATACATTTTTTTCCAAATTTCAAGGGAACAAATGATGAAGTAGTAGATGATGATTATATAACAAGGATGTTTTTAGCGCACACCGGACAAAATGGTAAAAGTTGAAATACCGATTTTTTTACTATTGGAATTTTTAGACGAAGCCAAATTAGATTTTTACCAAATGAAAGAAACTACAATGCTTTAAATGGTGTAAAAATGAATATAAGAATATATAGGAGAAGGCAATAATGAAACCTACATTAAAACGATGAAGAAAAAGAAGGCCAGCAAGCCATAGGTCTTATGGAGAAAAAAGAAATAGAGACAAGAAAAAGGAGAGAGAATATGAAGAATATTAACTGAAATAAATTTACTTGAAACTCTTTAAAAGTATTATTAATATTAATCTTAAACACGCCATTATTAGTTTTTCTAATAGGTTCTTTTGTTCCTTATGGTAAAATAGGGGAATTTAGATTAAGTTGAATAGACTACTTAAAACTAAGTGATAAAGTGGAATGATACCAAATATGAATACTTTACATGTTTATTCCCATAGGATTAGGATTATCAATAGGTTTTGTTAAATGGTTAGTTATTGAAGCAAAAAAAGAAAAGAGACATCAAGAAGTCTTAAAAGAGAATAAAAAGAACATGGAAGAGTTAAAGAAAGAAATAAGCAATAAAGAACAAGAAGAATTAGAAAAACAAATCAAAAAAGTTAAAAAATATTTAGGAGATTAAAAATGAATGTTAAAAAGTATTTAGAAACTGGAAATAAAGTACGGAAAGAACATTTCATTAAAATAATTCTTTGAATATCAGGGATAACATTAACTATATTTTGAGCAGTTTTTGTAATTGCTACATCAATAAGTAGTGGTAAGAGATTAATATTAAGTGGAGAAGAAACAATTATTAAAACAACAAATGTTTCTACATTAAAAGATTATTTACAAAATGCTAATTATATAGTTTCAAACATTGGAGTGGATGAAACTACAGGATTATTAAATACTATTAATTTTAGAAGAATATTAAAAGTATTAGATTGAAACCCTTTATGTTTAACATACGACCAAAATTTAACAGGATGATATATGTTAATATTATTATCACCAATAGGTTATATGGGATGTATTTTTATAATAGCAGTAAATAAAAACATGATTACTCCACAAGCAATCAAAAAGACAAATAGAAAAGCATTACAATTTGGTTATTTAGACCAAGCAAGCGTAACATATATATGTAATGAAATAGATTACAACACTGGAGAAAAAATAAGACCTGAAAAAAAAGGAAATAAAGATGAAGAAGAAAATGAAAAAGATATGGAACAAAATAGTTAAAATATTTACATTTTGAATATAATTAAAAATTATGAATAAAAAACAAAAATACATTATCTTATCATTATTATCTTTATTTATATGAATTGGTTTAATTGTATTTTTAATTTTAATAGCAACAAAAGTAATTCATATTGATGGAATATGGGGAGCAATAATTACATTAATATCAACACCATTATTATCACAATTGTTCGGAGCAATCCCTAAAGTTATTCATTATAAAAAAGTAAAACAAGAAGTACAAAAAGTAGAAGCAAAAAAGAAAGAAGCACAAAAAGCAATAGATAAAAATATTGTTAATAGAGATAGACTATTTTAATTTATAATTTTATTTATAAGGAGATTTAATATTATGGAAAAAGAAGAAATCATTGTTAATAATGAAACACCAAAAGAAGAAGTTATTAGCAAAGAAGAAGATAAAGTAAGTGTTCCATTAAAGGACTTAGTAAATCAAGAAAAAGAAAAACTTTATTTAGCAAAAGAGCTTGCTAAACAACAAAACTTTAATGAAGAACTTACAAAGAAATTTGAAGAATTACAAAACCAATTTAAAGAATTAAAAGAAAGTAAAATTAATTATGTGGAAACAAAAGAAGAAACCACATCAAATAATAACAACCAAACAACAGGGACATGAGAAGACTTTGTTAAAAAAGTAAAATATAGAAATTAATATAAGGAGAATAAATGAACCCACAATCAACAAATGTATCTTTTGAAGTGTTTAAGTCAATTACAGATAGTAAAGGACAATTTACTACATGAACTGACATCATTAACAAAGCAAGAGAAGTATTACCAATCAACAATGAAATCTTAGGAGCACCATTTAAATCAATGGAAGAAGTTATTGGAGATAACATTGTTTTCTCAAACGTAACAACAAAATTTGTAGAATACTTTAGAGATGACTTAGATAACAATAACAAACTAGAATTAGATAAAATGGTTATGTTCTTATACAATGATTTCATGACTGCTTATGACTATAATTGAATTGATGAAAAATCAACTTATGAATGAAGTTCAATTATAGCAGACCAAGTATCTCAAATGTTTGCTACAAAACAAGATATCTCAAATGCTCTAGCAGTAGATGAAATCCAAAAAATAGCATTAGCATTAGGAAACTTTACTATTATTCCAAACGCTGATAAATTAATGAAAAAAGCAGATGGAACAATCGACTATTCAACTGCTAAAACAATTGGTTTATTACAACAAAGAATAATAAATAAATATAGAACAAAAAGAACTAAATATGCTAAAGGGATAGATCCAAAAGAATTTGCTTGAGTAAATAGTTATGATTTCTCATTAAACTTATTAGCATCATTAACAGCAGGGTTTAGTGCTTCAAATGACGCTTATAGAGATACACAAGCAAAAAACACTCAACAACAATTCTTAGGTAAAACATATACAGAAAGTGTTTATTTAGGAGTAGATATTCCTATGAGTGAATTTACAACATCAACAACATCAAGTGGAACAACCACAACAACAAAACATAATGCTGGAATTCACAACGGAAACTTAGTAAAACCATTTGAATTAGGAAAACTATTCTCTCTATTTTGATTACCACGTTCATTAGCGTACTATGGACATAACTTTAAAGTTAGTGATAGATTTAAAACAAACTCAAGAAGTCAAAGTGTAATTACATTTTCTTGAAGAAGTCAAGTAGCAATTATTCCTATCTTTGCTGACTTTAACCACATTTTCTTAACAGAGATGCCTACATTTAGTTCATATACAAAAAGAGACGGAAGTGTAGAACCATCATATAAATTATCAATCTATGATGGTTCAAATGCTAATGCTTCAGGAGCAAAAGGTTATAAAGAATTTGTTTTAAAAGTAAGGGAAGAGCAACCAATGTTATATAACACTTTAATTGATGCTAATGGTTTAACAAGTGCTAATATCACCGATGATAATTCATTAACATCATACATTACAAAAAATACTATTAATGTAATGGATGCTAACTCAACACCTATTGCTTTATCTAATGATTTCAACACTAAATCAAAAAAAGGTATCTTCAATAAATCAAAATAAAATATATTAAAATATTTATGGAACTACAAACCTACCTCGTAGTTCCTTTTTTTTATTAAAATATAAATAATATGATATGAGAAGCATTAATTCATGTAGGACAACAATTACTTATTCAACAAGCAAAAAGATTAATTATTCCAACAACAATCAACAATGTAAAGAGTTTAGCATCAAGTGTTAAATCATTATCAAAACAAAAAGGAAAATACCTTATCAATAAAGGAATAAGTGCAACTACTAATTTAGTACCATCACCATTAAGAAGTTCCTTAAACTACACTTTAAAGAGCAATATCAAGGGAATAGAATGAGATGCTAGTAAAGCAATGAATTTAATGAAATCTGATATCAAAAAATCTTTATATAACCAATTAGTTCCAAGCAATATTAAATTCATGATTTCCATTTATCGTAAAGCGGACAATTGAATAGATAAAACCATTAGACAAATGGAAAGACAACAAAGAAAAGACATTAAAGATAGAATAAAAGCATTAAACCAAATGAGAATGGAAACAAAGAAAAGAATGAGAGAACTACATCAAGAAATAATAAGGATGTATAAAGAAGAAATAAGATTAAAACAAGCAACAATAAGGTTTAATAGATGATTACATCAACAAATATTAAGAGACATGAGAGAAAGAGAAAAACTCTTTAAACAAACATTTAGACAAGCACAAAAAAGAGTAAGAGAATATAGAAGAAACATTACATTATATGAAAAGAATTTATTAAATCTAACATATCAAGAAAACAATAATTTACATTACAAAGATTTCTTTGACTTTTTAGATACATTAAGTGATGATGAAAGAAAAAGAGTGGTAGATCTAATTCATGACCATACGGGAGTATTAATAGCATTTAATAGTTCATGGATAAAATCAGCAACATGAACACCTTTAACTACTACAAGAGACTATAGTAAGCAAGTAGAGTATTTATTAGATGGAGCAACAAAAACAACAAAGAATAGAATATATAGTAATAGTGCTAGTGGTATCTTACAAATCATTATTAAAAAGAAATTTAAATCAAAGAACAACCCCAAAAGACTTTATGCATGATATAACGTTTCATACGGACAATGAAAGAAAATCATAGCAATAAAAAATGGAACCAACTTTTGAAGTTCATTTTATAGAACAGCAAGAATAAATAGAAGATATATCACCAATGATAGTAAATACTACAAATATGATAGAAGTTTACAATATAAAACAAGTAAAAGATATAAAAGAAACCCTAGACAAGAAGATTACACAGCATATTAAGCATTTTAAGCATCATTTAAGACACTTCTTTAACCAAACCATATAAATAATATCTTTAATAAAATATATGTCTTAAAATGGATGTTTTAAGATGTATATAAATATATAGGGTTTTTCTTTTCTTTTTGTATATATATTTATATATATATTTTTCTTTTCTTTTTAAAATAGTTGTAATAATAATTATTAATAAATTATTAAATATAAATAAATAATAGTTGTATTAATAATTATTATGTATTATTAATATATAAATAGTTGTTAATATATGTATATATATAGTTAATATTAGTAGTATATATATGTACATATAGTGTTATTATTAAATATATGTTATATATAGTGTTATTATAAAGAAAAGAATATATAAGAAAAGAAAGAATAAAGATGAAAAATAAAGAAGAATTAAAGTTAAATGAAAAGTTAGATCTAATACTTACTAACTTAAAAAGTGATAGTGTAAATGAAAATGTTAATAAACTAATAGAAATGTTTTTACAAAAAAGATTGTTATTAACCAAAATAGACTTATTAAAAGTATTTGGTATCAAACTAACTACATTTAATGAACTACAACAAGCAATAACTAGAAAAGAAACATCAAAAGTAGAAATACAAAAAATACAACAAATCATGAATAAGATAAATAGTTATAACCAAGTAATTAATATGGTTAATGATAAAAGTATTAAAAGTGGTGGTTATGTCTCTAAAAATGCTATGTCCTACATCTTAAAACATGATGATAATGAACAACAATTAGTAATTATTAATGTAAGTAGCAGCAATAGCAAAACAAAAATAGATTTAAACAAATTAACAACAAACTAAAATAAGACCATGTAAATATATGGATAATGTATTTATATTAATTTATAAATAAAGTGTCTTATATTGCTTTAAAATAGCATATATGAAGGGTTTTATCTTTGGTATAGTAGTAATAACCATAACATATCTTATTATTTTCTTTGTTAAATAATAAAAAACATACCCTGATGGATATGCTTTTTTGTTTTTAGAAGATTATAATAATATACAAAGAATTAAAAAATATTAAAGATTAAAAAAAAGCGGGGTATTGCTACCCCATCTTTATTATAAATAAATTATAAATAAAACAAATAAATTATTATGAATGCAAATTAAAAGTTTTAGATACAATCTACATAAAAAAAACATTACTGATTGAAAAAAATATTAAATTTACAAATTTAAGGAGCGATAATTTAGAAACTAATAAAACAAACTATCAAACTCAATTTTTGTTGGGGTTGGCGCTCCCCATAAAGTATTATACACTATTTTAATTTTTTTTCTTTATCAACTTGTAATTCCATTGCTTGAATACTATATACTCTTTGGAATACTTGGTTGTAAAAGTTTAATAATGTATCAATAGACATTTTTTTAGGTTTATTATTATTTTTGTCTATTTCATTACTTGATAATTCTTCTTTAATGATTTTATCTAATAGATCTAAATGATTTAATGATTGTTCTTTTATTCTTGCTAATTCTTTCATATATTATTCATCACCCCCCTTCTTTATTTCATTTCTTTAAAATATTTTCTTCATAAAATCATTTGTATATCATTATTATTTTCTCATAAGTCTTCACATGATTTTCTTATTTCTTCTTTATTAGGATATTTATAGTCTTTTTCTTCTTTAATTTCCATTATTCACCTTTTTTAGTTTTAGATCATATATTAATTTATCTACTAAGATAATCAATTCTTCTTCTAAAACATTTTCAACAAATTCTTTTCAATTAGTTTCAACACTAAAGTCTCAGCCACAAGAGCAACTACCAAGTTTTAATAAATAAATATCTCCATCATTAGATGTAAAAAAGAAATAAAATTTTTGTTGATAATCATAAGAATTTACATTTAAAGATAGTTCATATTCTTTTTTGCTATTATGTATTAATAACTTTTCAAATAAATTTAATGTATTGTGTTCCGTATGATATACATCTTCTTTATAAAAATCTTCATATATTGCTTTAATAAAATCTATATCTATTTCAAATAAGTCTCTAACTTTCATTATCTTTTTTTCGCTCATCTTCAATCTCCTTAATTACTTTATCAATTTCTTTTCCTATTACATCTATTTTTTTAGGGTTCATCTCCATCATTAGCATTTTTTGGAGCATCATTAGTCTTCCAGCATTCATCATATTTTTAATATCTTTTTTAAATTCTTCTTGTTCTTTTTTGTTCATTTTTTACTCTTCCTTTTTATCTTTCTTATCTTTTATAATATTTTCATAATCTTTAAGTAATGCGTGAGCACAAGTTAAAGTAAATCATTTCATATCTTCCACATTTTCAATTGCTTCAATTTTTTCAATCATTTCTTTTTTCAATGATTTTAATAATCTTTCTTCCATTACTTTTAATGTTGTTTCTTCACATTTACCTAATTCTTTAGTTATCATTCAACCTTTTACCATTTCAAAAAATTCTTTTTCGTCTTTCATTTCTCTCTCCTTCTTTAATTTAAATTTTAATGTATTCACGATATGAATCGAAATATTTATCATTATCTTCTTTTAATGCTTTTAAAAATTCCATTTTTCAAATTTTTAATTTCTTTTCTATAGATTTACATGTTTCTTTCTCAAGATCAATTTGATATTTCTTATAACAATATAATCCTTTATTATCATGTTTGATTACAAAATAAAATTTCTTATCTCTACCCCAAAATTGATTTAAATAAATTGTTAAATCACTATCACCTTGAACTTTTTCACATATTTTCTTATTCCCTTTCTTAAATTAAATCATCTTCATTAAAGTCTCATGATAATGCTTTTAGATCTTCTTTATTATCAACAATTGATGATTGATTACCATAATCTTTATCAATAAATGTATTATTTGCTTGCTGGTATTTTGCTTTATATTGCTCTTTAAATTGTTGTTGTTTATTTTCTACTAATGTCTTATTAGATACTCTTATATTGTCTTTAAAGCACTCTACAATGTCTCTAGCACTTATTTCTTGATTTGTGTTTACATCTTTAAAATGACTATCTTCTCTTAAAAATACACACACATCTAAACCAAATTCTTGTTTTATACATAGTTTTTTGTTAATCCATAGTTTAAACATCCCTACACTAACTAATATGGATGTAGCATTTTCTCTTTCAATATTTGATCTATTTATATATCAGTTATAACACTTCATTATTTATCTCCATTCTTCATAATATAATCATTAATCATTTCATTCATTACTTGATGTAATTTAACATTTTTATTTATAGCAATCATTTTTATTTTCGCTCATTGCTCTTTTTCCATTTTAAAAGATATAGTTTTTTTATCATCCATTATTTATCTCCTTTTTTTAATTCTTTTTTAATTATTGCTATTTGTTCTTTAACATAGTCAATATCTTCTTTAAATCTTAATCTAGGTAATAATTCACTTTCATAGTATTCTAAAATGTTTATTAAGTCATTAATTATCTTCTTGTTCTTCATCATCAATCACTTCAAAATCATCTTCTACATTGTTAAATAGTTTATTAATCCCCCATGTAGCAATACAATAAGCATCATATTCATCTTGAACCATTCTTTCCTTTTTAACTTTTTGCTCTATTTGTAAAAAGTAATCTCTTGATAGTTCTTTAATTTGTGTACTAGTTCAAAATGTTTTTTTTCTTAATAGATCCACTTGTCATCTATTAGCACTTATTGCTCTTAATTCTTTTACTTGAAAATAATTAACTAAGATATTGCTAATCATCCCTAACATGAAACTAAACTTTCAATTAACGGACGCATGCTCTATTATTACACATGCTTCTTTTAATTCTTCTTTATATGGTTCTAATATCTTAATGAATTTAATTGTTACTTCTTCACATAAATTAATCATATTTTCTACACTATGTGTTGTTTCAAAGTAATTACTCATGATAAATTGATATTTATTGTCTAATAGTGCTACCCCTGTTTTTCTTAGTGCTAGATCAATACCTAAACAATATTTATATGTTTTACCTTGTTTTCATTGTAAGACCTTTTTATTGCTTATTACCATTATTCTTTCCTTTTTTTGCTTAATTTATCCAATTTATCTTGTTCTTCTTCAATCTCTTTAACTAATTTATCCACTTCTTTTCCTAATGCTTTTATTTCTTCTTCATCTTTAGAAAGTTGTAATCTCTTTTGAAGAGTTAACAATATCCCAGCATTTAGTGTCATTTTAACCACCCCTGCAACCGCTTCTCTCATTTCTTTATCTTTTTTCTTCATAATTCTCTTCTTTCATAAAAGGTTTTTTATCAATCTTATAATTTGGGGCACATTTAAGACAATAAGTCATTAAAGTATTGTAATCACTTTTAATAAATGAATAACAAGTTGGTTCATCATATTCACCACAACTATCACATGACATCATTGTATTAATTTCTAATTCTTGTAATTTTACTTGTTTTCCAAAATGTTCTTCCAATCAATCTTTAACTTGATCATATGTATCAAAAAAATACATACGTTCATCATTTTCATAATGTGCTGTTTTAACTTTATATATTATTTTCATAAACTTCCTTCTTTCTTCTTTTTGTTTTGGTATTCTTGGTGGGAAAACTTGTATCCATTCTTCCACTCAATCTTCTCTAATCTTCTTCGTAAAACCTTTTAAAACACTTCTTACAACAACATCTCTTTTCTTCTATTGTTTCATCATTCATTTCAACATTTTTCACATAAATCAAACTTATAAACTTTTATTGCTTCTTTGTGTCTTAAAATGTTTTCAAAAATAATTTGTGAAAAACAGTTATCACAATAGTGCTCATGGGTATAATAAGCAACGCTTTCAGAATATATATTTTTAATCATTTTTCACCCCGCATTTACAATCATCTTTATATTTTTCTATAAAGTCTATAAAGTCTTGTTTTGTACGGAATAAGTTTTCTATGTAATCATAGTCTCTTTCCACTACTACTTCATATAAAGCATTGATATAACTTTTATTTGTAATATTGTTTTTTATGTCTTCTATTAATTTTTCTTTTTGTTGATCCATTATTCATCTCCTATCACTTTATCTTTATAATGTTCTAAGACAATTTCTGCTATTTTTAAGCAATATCTTTCAAGATATTTTTCAGTTTTTAATTCATCTATATTTATTGATTTTTTCTTCATTTCTCCTTTAATTCTTCTTCTCTATCTTTTAATAAAACTTCTAATTCTTCACCACTAAAATATACATATATACATCCTTCATAAATCTCTTTTTCTAAATCATTATCACAACTAAAACATCTTGCTCCACCAAAAACAAAAGATCTTGTTTTTGTATCATAATATTTATACCAAAGTTCTTTATCACTTTGCTTTCCATCTTTTTCGCAATCAATGTCATCATAATAACTAATTTTAAATTTGTCTATTTTTTCCATATCTACTCCACTTGTATTAACCTTTCACATTCTTCGCAATATACATAACCATAATCATAATAATCTACATCACATACATAATCATGATTTACACCATCATTTATTAGCATGATTTGTCAATCATCTCAACTTAAACTATCTAATCCATGATGTTCTTTACATTTTTTTATATCTTTGTAAGACATAACTATTCCTTTTTATCTTTTTTAGATCTTTTTTCTATTATTGTTGTTGTTATATATCATATTGATAAAGGAATTACTAACATAACTATAACAAACAAAGCAAACATCCCATTTTCAAACAAAGTCATATTATTTCTTCTCCAATCTTTCAAGTATTTCTTCTTGAACTCAACCTAACTTTTTTGGTTTTATTTGATAAGGTTTTTTTTCGATAGTTTTTTCTCATAAATGGAAACCAAAACCTGTTATATTTGCTACTAATTTAACAAACACTCTCATTTGTAATTGTTCTGGAGTTTCTTGATAAAATGTCCCATCACTTCTAATATATGTATCTAATGTTAGTGCTAAACATTGTTTATATTCTTTATCATCTTCTTTAACAATTAATGTTGCTTTAACATATCCATTTGCTCCATCATTAGTAGTTTTAATATCTTCTACTTCAAAAACAAAATCATAATTTTTAACCATTCATTTATAGACTATAGTTCATGTTAGATAGTTTCCATCAAAACCACCTTTATTTTTTTTAGTCATTATTATGGTTGGATTTTTATTTACTTGATCCAAACAATATTCTTTATTTTTTAATCAATCTTTAACCATTATTACTCTCCACTTTCTTTATCTATTAAATCTTGTATTAGTGCTATTCTTGTTATTAAAATGTTTTGGTATTGTTTCATAACTTCCAATTGTTTTTTTAATAAACTTGCTTGTAATTGTTGTTTTTCTTCTAATTTTTTATATTTTTTTGTTTCTAAAAATATTTGTAAATTTATTATCTTTTGTTTTAAGTTTTCTAATTCATTTCTTAATTTGATATTACTTCTTTATTACTCATATCTCACCCCCGCCCTATATATCAAAAACCATATTCTCTACCAATCCTTCTTTTTTCTTGGTAGCACTTTTGCCCGCAGCATGATTTGATATTCTAATTACTTTATCATCTTCTAGGTAGATATAAATACTTCCCGTTAATGATATAGATATATCCCTATACTCTTTATATTGCTCTAGTTTTGGGACAATCTCTAATAAGTGTTTAATCATGGTTTTATGTGCTATTTCCATGTATCTAATTCTTTGTTGTATTAGTATTAATATCTCTGCTATTGCTTCATTTATTGATTTCATTATTTATCCCCTAATTTTATTTTTATATTCTTCTACATCATCATTTGTAAATATTAATAATTGTTTTAAAAGATCTTTATAGTTTTTGCTATACTCTAACTTTTTTATGAAACATTTAATATGTTTATTGCTTGCTTTATTTTTTAAACTAATAAACTTTGGAGAGTTTATAAATGTTTCTAATGTGTATATTCTTTCTTCTCATTCTAATAGTTCTTTAAACATATCTTGATGATGTAGTTTAAGTTTTCTTTGCTTAGTCATTATTTGATCCTATTTCTTTGTCTCATCTATCTAAAATCTCTTCAACTTTATTTACATCTTGATATATTAAAAATAGTAAATATTCTACATCTTTAGATACTTTATTATCACCATACTCATACATTTTTGAAAAAGTTACTATTATATTATGTAATCTATGTAATGGTATAAATATTCCATTTTCTTTTTGTTTTTTATCTTCCATGATTTCCTACCTTCTTTTAATAAGTCTTTTTTTATATTCTTGCTTTAATCAATATGATTTGTCTAAAACTATTTCGCTATGTCCTAAACAATCACATTTACAAGTACATATATCCCATAATCCATTTTGATAATTAGGACATATACATTTGCAATTTCTCCTATTTTTTAAAAACATGTTATCCCTGATATAAATTTTCATTAATAATATCTAGTGCTTTGAATTTAAATCATTCTCAATTTTCATTACTATTATTAAAACAATCATATTCATTTATTAGACCATTTATTACATCATCAACTTTTGATTTATATGATAACAATGATTTTAATTGTGCTTTTAAAACTTTATTATCATCTTTTGATTTATAACCCATAAATAATATTTTTAATAAATTTGCTAATTCATATACTTTATTTTTTTTCATAATCTTACCTACCCATCTTTTTAATCAATTGCTATTACATATTGATTTGCTTGTAATTCTTTTGTTAGTTTATTGCTTATTCTAAAGTCATAGATTTCAATATCTCCATTATCTTTTATTTTTACTCCAAAATTCATACCTTTTTTACCATGATTTATAAAGTCTAATTTAGGTACTTCATTTAATCATCCACTTAATAAATAGATGTTATTTCTTTTGTTTTTTAAAAATTCTAATAATTGATTTGTTGATATCTTCATTATTCACCCACTTCATTAATTACACTTTTAATTATTTCCATTGCTTGGTTTAAATCTTTGTTGATTTCTTCCATTCGGTTATATGTATTATTTACTTCTCCATCCCTGATATCATTTATCATATCTTGGGGTTTTTGATGTGTTATATTTTCTAATGTTTCTATAATATTATTTATTTCATCTTGAATAATATATACATTGTTTAATGCTTTCAATATATCATTTTGTACTAATTCATATTGAATTTTTTTAGTTTCATTTTCCATATATAATACCTACCTAGTTTTTAATGTTTTTTTATGTGGTTTTGTATATCCACAAACACAATAATAACATACTTTTTATTTTTTTTAAAAATTTTTTTATTTTTTTTGTTTATTTATTTTTGAGTAGTCATAACTCCCATTTATTCATATTTTCATTTTATCCATTTTAAGGTCATGCTTTTATATCTTACATATATTTATATTGTTTTATTGTTAAATGGCCTAATTATGGCCTTTAAATGCTAAATAAACATATATTTACATATATTTATATTCATTATTACATCAAAACATGGTGAATTTAAACAAAAAAACAATAAATATATATATTGTTAATGTTGATATATATTATTTTCGAATTGATCCATTTTTTTTATTTTTGCAAAGATTTTGCAAAGATATAAAAAAAATGAGCAAAATGCTCATTTTAAATTATTAATGAATATTTATTCTTTAATTTCTTTATTTCATTTTTCCAAAATACGATTTACTATTTCGATATTATTTTTAAACATAATCATTAGCAAGTATTCCACCTCAGCACTTATTATATCACCTCTTGAATGTTGCTGTTGTAGTATTTCCAAAATTTGATCGAATTGTTTTTTTGTGAATTTCATAATTTCCTACCTTTTTTTAAAATTTTTATTTATATAAATGTAAATTTTTGTTTTTAGTTTCAAAATAAGCATTTAGCATTTTTTGATTTGCTTTATCAATTTTTGCTTGTCTTTCTTCAACAGTTAAATAATTTTGTAATTTGATAACTTGGTTGATTTG
>CAPYID010000033.1 GCA_948739805.1 uncultured Clostridia bacterium
TTATTTTCCTTTTCGCACCTCTAACCTCTCATATCCCACTTCTAAATTAATATATCCTATAATTATTTTTGTCTGCACGCTCATCTAATTCTCTGTCATATTTTTCTCCTTGATAGAACCAATCCGTTCCTTTTTTATTTGATACTTTTCTTGTCTTACTTATAATTATATTTAAGACTACCGCTGCTGCTAATATTATCGCTATAAAGTCTACCATTACATTACCCATAGTATCTGATGTTAGTCCTGCTTTCATTCTTGTAAATAAATCTGGTCCAAAATAAGCACAATATGCAATAAAATATATTATTCCTCCTACTGTTACTCTTTTAAATACACATATTATACATATTAATGTTAAAAATAATAATAAAATTTCAGCATTTGTATTTATACATTCAAATGGAAATTCTATTTGTAAATATGATATTGCTGTAACTATTAATCTAAATATCCAATACATTGTCATAAATATTCCACATAAAAAATCTCCTACACTTTCCATAATTTTCATCCTCTCTTATGTTTTTATACAATTATATTTTACTATATACCATGTTTTTTTTCAAGCACTATCTCACATCTCATCTCCTGCTAAATAATTTCCTGGCTCTTTATCAAAGTTTATGTTTGTCCCATTTGTAGTCATTATAATTGTTCCTGATTGATCTGTTCTATATACTTTTATTTGCTTTTTCTCAAACATTTCCATTACTGATTTTGTTGGATGATTATATGTATTTCCTTTTTTTGCAGATATTAAAGCATATTGAGGATTTACTGAGTTTATGAAATTTTCTGAATTTGATGTGTTACTTCCATGATGTCCTGCTTTTATTATTTGTGCTTTAACATGTAATCCATTTTTTAATATTTCATCTTCTGATAGTTTTTCTGCATCTCCCATTGATATAATGCTTACATTTCCATATACAATTTTTGTTACTATTGAGTAATTGTTTAATTCATCATATTTAGTAGAGTTTGGTGCTAAAATCTGAATTATTGCTTCTCCTAGTTCAAAATTATCACCAACTTTTGGGTATACCCAGTTAACTTTTTTCTCATCTACTGCACCTAAAAAATCCAAATACCAACTTGTTGTTATGTTATTTTTTGTTGTATCTGGAGCATATAGAACTCCAATATCAAAGTTTCTTATTACTTCTGCCATTCCTCCCATATGGTCATCATGTGGATGTGTTCCTATTAAAACATCAATTTTCTTTATTCCTAGTTGTTTTAAATAATTTACTACTGTTTCTCCTTTACTCCTTGTTCCACTATCTATTAGCATTATTTTAGTTCCTTGCATAAAGAGTATGCTGTCTCCGCTGTCCTACATCTATAAGGTGCATTTGTAATGTTCCTTTGACATTTTTAATAGGTATTTGCTCATTTTTATTATTTGCTACATTATCATTAGATAAAGTATTACCTACATTGTTTGTAATTGTTGTAGATATTTTAAAAATTTTATTGTTTATATCATTAATAAATGTGTTTATGTCTCTATAACCATTTTCATAGTATAACCCCGCTATGAATACTACAATAACACATATTATATAAATTATTTTTAAAGTCCAACTTCTATTTTTCTTCTTTTTCCCCATTTATTACTAGCTCCTTTGTTTCTTTTGCTACATTTTCTATATCTAATCCATATAATTCTTCTATTTCTTCTGTTGAACCATGTTTTACAAATGTATTTGGGTATCCAAAGCATTTTATTTTTATATCACTTATTTCATTTTCAACTATTAATTCTTTTATACTACTTGCTAATCCACCTTTTAATATATTGTCTTCTATAGTAATTACTTTTTTAGTTTTTTCTATAGATTTAATTATTGTTTTTTCATCTAATGGTTTTAAAAATCTTACATTTATTATTTCTACATCTATATTATCTTTTTTTAATTTTTCTTGAATTTCATATGCTCTACTAACCATTTTTCCTATTGCTATTATAGTTACATCTTTTCCTTGTTTTATTAGTTCTGATTTTCCAAGTTCTATTTTTTCATGTTTATCAAATTTTGATAGTCCTTCTCCTCCTCTAGGATATCTTATTACTACTGGTTTTCTCAAATTTACGGCAAATTCTAACATTTCTTCTAATTCGCAAAAATCTTTTGGTGCTATTATATTTAAGTTTGGTATTACATTAAAAAATGATAAGTCTAATATTCCTTGATGTGTTTCTCCATCATTTCCAACTATTCCTGCTCTATCAGCACACATTACTACTCCTAAATTTTGTATACATATATCATGTATTACTTGGTCATATGCTCTTTGATAAAATGATGAATATATTGGTACAACTGGTGTCATTCCTAGACTTGCAAGACCTCCTGCAAATCCTATAGCATGTTGTTCTGCAATTCCAACATCAAAAAATCTATCTGGATATTCTTTTGCAAATTTACTTAGTCCTGTTCCATCCTTCATTGCTGCTGTAACTGCTACTATGTTTGGATTTTTTTTTGCAAGTTCTATTAATTTCTCTCCAAATATTTTTGAATAGTCATCTTTTTTAGCCTTTTTGCTTTTTCCTGTTTCTATATCGAATCCACTTGTACTGTGAAAACAGTCTGGATTTTCTTCTGCTATTTTATATCCTTTACCTTTTTTTGTAATAACATGTATTAATACTGGTCCTTCAATTTGTTTGCTTCTTTGCATTATGTCTTCTAGTTCTATCAAATTGTGACCATATACTGGTCCTAAATAACTAAAACCTATGTCTTCAAAAAACATATTTGGTATTACTAATTGTTTTACACTTCTCTTAATTCTTTTTATACCTTTGCTTAATTTTTTTCCTATTAATGGAATCTTCTCGAGAATATCTCTAATATAGTCGTTTGATGCTTTGTAAAGTTTTTTTGTTCTTATTTTACTTAATAATCTTGGCACTCCTCCAACATTTTTAGAAATACTCATCTCATTATCATTTAATATAACAACTAAATTATTTCTAGAGTCTCCTGCATCATTTAGAGCTTCTAATGCCATTCCTCCTGTTAATGCTCCATCACCTATTATTGCAATAACATTATAGTCTTCTTTTTTTAAGTCTCTCGCTTTTGCCATTCCTAAGGCTACTGATATTGATGTGCTACTATGTCCTGTATTAAAGTTATCATATTCTGATTCAGATGTTTTTGGAAATCCTGCTATTCCATTCATTTTTCTTAAAGTATTCATTTGGTCTTTTCTTCCTGTCAAAATTTTATGCACATATGTTTGATGTCCTACATCCCATACAATTTTATCTTTTGGCATATTAAATACACTATGTAAGGCAATTGTAAGTTCTACTACTCCTAAATTAGATGCTAGGTGTCCACCATTTTCTGAAACTATATTAATTATCATTTCTCGTATTTCTGTAGCTAATTTTTGTTTTTCATTTATATTCAATTTTTTTAAATCTTCTGGTGTATTTACATCATCTAGTATTTTACTCATTTTTAATTACATTCCTTTCTCGCTTTGCTTAAAGGTTTACCTAGTTATATAAATTTCTTTCAAACTATTTCCTCTTATACACTTTTACATTATACATTTTTTATATTTTTTCTTGCAAAGTTTTCAAAGGTTATTACTAATAATGAAATTATAGTAATTGCACATATTAGTATTGAAAATCCTAATGTCATTCCTTCAACTGTAGGTAATTTTCCATATGTATATTGTGTTAAGTCCCAATTTAATGTAGGAACAATTTTTAACCATTTTATTTGGAATTCCATTACTAATGAATTTACAATGCTAGATACAAAATATGCTAAAAATGATACTACAATTGCTACTGCAGTATTCGCACAGATAGTTCCTATCATGAATGCAATTAATGATAATATTATAACTAATGGAGACATTTGTAATAATCCTATTAACATAGAAACAATTCCATTAACTGATACTACTGTGTTTGTATTATAGTTATATTCTATAATTGGTGCATTTATTGTGTCAAATCCATACATAATTCCAGAAAATATTGTTTGTATTATTGTTATTATTAATATTGAAAAAAGTAAAGTTATAAAACAAGCAATTATTTTTGATCCTAATATTTTCCTTCTACTGTATGGTCTTATTAATAATAGTTTTATTGTGCCTTTGTTGAATTCTTCGCTTACTATTCCTCCTGTTAACATTAAAGCTATTATAATTACAAATAATATTCCTTCTCCTCCACCTGTAAATGATGTTAGTAAAGTTTCTGATACTGTTGTTTTTGAACTTATATTATTTTCTATTTTGTATTTGGCTATATTATATTCTGCTAGTGTTTCTTGATATCGTTTTTTATCAGAATATTTATAGTCTTTTCCTTCTTTTTCATTATAATTATTTTCATTTATGTCATATGTATAATTATAATTTATAAGGCTAGAACCATTTGCTTCATACTGTGTTAATAACATATCATAATCTTTATCTCCATAGCAAATGTCTTTTTCTAATCTCCACTCTAATACTTGAAGTTTTAGTCTTAATACCTCCGCTTCTTGTTTTAAAGCATTTAATGTATCAGTATCCATATTTCCTTTTATCTCATTTTCGGTAAATTCTAATTGTGTTTTAGCTTTTTCTAAGTCTGTTTTTGCAAATGCTTTCCAATCACCTTCATCTAGTTTTTTTATAATGTCATCATATTCCTTTTGTAGTTCTTCTAATGTAACATCATTTTCCTTTACATATTCTACTAATCCATTTTTATAGTAATTTAGATTGATTATTTTATCATATAATTCATTTGATACTATTGTAGATTGCCACGAATTTGTTCCATATTTTTTCTGTAATTCTAAATATTCTATATGTGATTGTAAATAACTATATTCTTCTTTTCCTTCTTCTGTTGCTTTGTTTACTTGTTTTAAACTTTCTTTCATTCCTGCTATTTCTTGGTCGATATAACTATATCCTGAATTATTAATATTTTCTATAACTTTATTTAGAGCCATTCCTGCTATTGATAATAATAGAAATATTATTAATATTACATATATAGCCTTTTTACTAAATATTTTTATTAATTCATTTTTTATTAATTTAAACAATTTTATTACCTCCTGTCTTTTTTAAGAATGCTTCTTCTAGTGTTATTGTTTCTTCATTAATACTATAAACTTCTATATTGTTTTCTACTAATTTTTTTACTGTTTTTGCAATTTCTTGCTCATTGCCTTGTATTTTAAATTCGTTATTGTTTAAAATCTCTGCTGTATCAAATAATTCTGATATTTTACTTGTGTCATTTACTTTAAATAAAGTATATTTTGCATTGGCTTCTTCTTTTAGTTCTTTAATTTCTTTTGTTTCTAATACTTCACCATTTTTTATGATACATACTTTTGTGCAAAAATTATCTAATTCAGCTAGATTATGGCTAGAAATTAATACTGCCATATTTTCTTCTTTTGTTAATTTTTGTATAAGGTCTCTTAACTCTTTTATCCCTTCTGGGTCTAGCCCATTTGTTGGTTCATCTAAAATTAATATATTTGGTTTATGTAATATTGCTTGACCAATTCCTAGTCTTTGTCTCATTCCTAAAGAATATTTTGATACTTTATCATTAATTCTTGATTCTAAGCCTACTAATTTAACAACTTTATCAATTCTTGCTCTATCTACATTTTTATATAGATTAGCAATTAGTTGTAAATTTTTGTATCCTGATAAATACATATATAAGTCAGGATTTTCTACTATTGCCCCAACTCTCTCTATGGCTTTTTCAAAATCTTTTTGTATATCATATCCATTTATTTTTACTGTTCCTTTATCTATTCCTTGTAATCCTAATATAAGTTTTATTGTAGTTGTTTTTCCTGCTCCATTAGGTCCTATAAAACCTAATATATCCCCACTTTCTAGTTTTGTAGAAACATCTTTTATAATAGTCTTTTTACCTAATTTTTTGTAGAGATTATTACACTCTAAAACAATGTCTCCCATTTCTTTTTCCTCCTTTTTACCTATTTATTTTATCACTAATAATATCATTGTCAATAGGAACAATTTTTTTGGCAGTGTCATTTCACAAAATTGTAATATTTTGTGAAATGACACTGCCAAGCTCCATGAACACTTTTATATTATCTAATGTACTTACATTTACAGACTAAAACACTGGCTGGGGTACTGTGATTCGAACACAGGAATGTCGGAGTCAGAGTCTTTATAAGTGTTTTATATATATTATTATTTATTGTTATATAATACCTCTTAAAATGGCTCTCAATCAAACAATTTTAACCCCAAATTTATCTAACTTGCTATTTAACACTAATTATAAAATAACATATTTTTATATACTTTGGTTAGATATTGGTTAGATGTTTTCGTTGGGTTTATTATAACAGATAATCTACTATTGATAAATAGTTTTTGGAAATTTTGTCAAAAAACTTTAATCGTAAATTTACTCTATCTTCACAACAAAATGGCACAAAATCGATTGTGAGGGCTAATTGAATAAGAATAAACTAACTACTTGTAGTTTTAAGGCTACAGGTAGTTTTTTTATGTTTAAAAAGAGAAATGCAACACCTCTTAAAAAGTGTTTGGTGTGATGAGCCGATACTATAAAGTTCTGCCGTAAAGGCATAAGTTATCTGTAACAATCAAAGATTGAACAGCTAACTTAATTCGTATTTGTATAAGTAGTCTAATTATACAAAGTGCGTAAGTGAGATTTTAGAACACAAACTCACAATAATAAAAGAGTATTTGGTGGCATATTTGATATGGATTTGTAGTTGTAAAAAGTTTGGACAGGTATGAACAAAGATATTTCTTTTATAGAAGTATCAGCAATTATAGTAGTAATATCACTACTTACTAGACTACCTATGAAACAAGGCGAACGACCGACGGTTTCTGTCTTTATAGGTGTAATAATTCTATTTTTCGCAAATGGAATTATTACACCTAATTCACTTTAGCTCTCTCCCTCTGGTTTCTGCTGTGAATTGCTAAAGTGAATACAAAAAAGCATAAGTGCTTTTTTGTTGTGAGGAAAAAATTTATTTTTTGCTCACATTCATAAAAATTGCGACAAGCAAATTTTTATGAAAAAACCTAAAAACGCGTATAGCAATTTTTTAGGTTTTGGGGTGTGGGGTTTGTTAAACCCTGCCATACGACAAACTTGTTTGTCTAGTATGTTAGACATTCAAAGAATATCTTGAGCAAAGAAGGAGGTTCAAAGAAGATATGAGCTATGCTATTATACGAAATGATAAATTAACAAGAGTGGATGCACAAGGATCATACATTCACAATGATAGAAGGTCAAAAGGTCATTCTAATAAAGATATTGACCTTACAAGAACACATCTTAATTTTTGGTGTAAGAAAAATGAATTAACTTATATAAGAGAATTTGATAAAATGAAAAAGGAATATGATTTAAAAGGCACTATTAGAAGTAATAGTAATATCATGTGTGAAATGATGATTACTTCTGATAATGCTTTTTTTAATAAAATTGGTTTAGAAGAAACAAAACGATATTTTAAAGAAAGTTATAAATTTGTATGTAATTATAAAAATCTTGGAGAAAAATATATTGTATCAGCAGCAGTACATTTAGATGAAACAACACCACATATGCATTTAGTGTATATACCAGTAATTCATACAAAAGATAAAGAAGAAAATGACATTGAAAAAATATGTTGTAGAGATTTTTGGAAAGGTAGAGATAGTTATAGACAATTACAAAATGCTTTTCATAAATATATCACTTCAAAAGGTTTTGATTTAGAGCGAGGTTTACCAGTAGAAGAAACTGGTGCAAAACACGAAAAAATTGAGGATTTAAAGAGATTGACTAATTTTGAAAATACTAAAAAGATTTTAGATAATATAAAACTAGAATTGCCAGAAACACCTGATATAAATGATATTAAACTAATAAAACTTAATAGAGAAAAAGTAGAAAATGAAATTATTAAGCCAAAAGATGATAAAATTATGGAATTGTATCAAGAAAATTTAAAATTGCATAATGAATTGTCAAAACAAGTAAATTTAGTTAATAAAGCTGAAAAATATCAAAAGGAAAGAGATTTCATACTTGCTGATAATAGAGAACTTCATAATCAAGTAAATAATATTAAAGCAGAATATAAGAAAAAAGAATTTGATATTGAATGGAAATATAAAAGTAAAATCAAATGTTTAGAAAAAGAAAATACTCATTTACACAAAATAATAGATAAATTCTATGAAACTGTTGATAAATTTATAGTTTGGATTTGCCATAAGTTTGGTATTGGCGAATCTAAAGAATTAGTAAAAAAATTTGAAGAAGAAACTCGCACTTTTATTGATCCACAAAAGCAACTTGAATTTGAAAAAAGGGAAAAAGAGTTTGATTTAGAATTATAGTAAAATCTGCCATCATTAGTGGCAGATTTCTATAATATTTTATCTTTCCAAATCTAGTTCTTTATAAGAATATTTTGCAACTTCACAGTTTTCTAAACATAATGGTAATAAGGTTTCAGTATTTGGTATTCCATCAAAATAACATTTAACTGGTATACTAATTCCCCCATGTGATATTATTAATATTCTTTTTCCATCATATTCGTTTTTAATATTATCCAAAAAATTATATACTCTTCTAAAGAAATCTTTTATATTTTCTGCTTTATCATATTTTAAATTTTGTTTGTAACTCCAAAAAGCATTAAAATCGAAATTTGTATTAGGCATTCCTTCAAATTCTCCAAAATCTCTTTCTGAAACTCTTTCATCTATTATCATTCTAATATTTCTTCCTTTATTAATAATTTCAGCAGTTTGTATAGCTCTCTTTAATGGCGAACACAAAATTAAATCTATTCTTTCTTCTTTTAAAGAATCTCTAGTTGTTTCTGCTTGTTGTATTCCTTTCTCATTTAATTCGATGTCTGCTTTTCCTTGTACTTTTTTTAATAAGTTCCATTCAGTTTGACCATGTCTTGTTAATAATATTTCCATTTTTCTCCTCCTTGTTTCTATCTTTCTATCTCTCTTCTACTATAATCAAAGTCTCCATATTTTGTCCTTGCAAATAACTGATGTATTTTCCCATAAATTGTTCCAGGGCATTTGTCTAAAACTTTTTCTATATGTTGTTTTACCTGTTCTGAATGCATACCATTTGTTCTTACTAATACATCATTTCCAATATTAATACTTACTCCTTTTTTAAAATGCTTATTTCCAATTAGTATTCCCTCATCTAAATATTCAATTGTATCACTACTATTTTTAAGCATTACTCCACAACCATGTGGTGTCAAAGTAATTTGTTTATCTTTTAATTTTATTGTGTTTTCAGAAGAGTCATCAGGATGAACTAAATAAATGTTGTTTCCAGGTGCAGTTAATAAAGTAAAATTGTCTTTCTCCCATTGGCAACCTATACATATAGCATTTTTAGTAGGCATTCCATAATGGCTTAAATTAATAATTTCTTCACCTGCCAATTCGCCTAAAACTTCCTTACAAAAATATCTGTTTCTATCTTTGTTTATTCTTTGTAATATATTAGCTAATTCTGCAAATTGAACAGCTTTTTTTCCATAAATATATCTTAAATATCTATTTTCTCTATCATCATATATTGTTTCAATATCATCATAATACCAGTTGCCCTCTACAGGATATAATCCATATCTTAAATTATCTTTTTTTAATTCTATTGCAGAAGCATGAACTATCATATATTGACCTTCTGGAAGCTCTAAATTTTCTTCGTTTTGTTCAGCTAAAATTGCGAAGTGATTTCCAACATTATAATTCCAATAAAATTTATCTTCTCTTTTCAAATCAATTGAATCTAATATTTGTGATGGAAGATGTGTAGTTGCATATTTTAAATATGTTTCCCTATTGGACATAACTCTATCTAGTCTTTCTTTGAACTCTTGAACAGTAATACTTTGTTTTAATTTGTAAACTGCTGTTCCACAAACATTCACTGTCGCATCTACTGGAATAAATGGAATATCAGAATCCCATGAATAGCAAGCACCTGTATAAAATCCTCCTAGCATTCTTGTACCATTTTGTGCTATTCCTAAATCAGGCATTGTATATATCATACTTTCTTTTTGAGTTTCAGATAATTTTGTTCCTACTTTGCTTAATAGTTCTGATGTTATTTCTAAATGTTTTAATATTTCTTTTTGAGTATTATCATTTAATGAAAAATTTGTTATCATATAAAAAAATCCCCTTTATAATAAATTTGACTTCCATCAATTTAATTATAAAAGGGGTTTGATATTATGTAAAATACATATTTGTTTGTAAAGTATAACTTAAAATTATACTTTACAATTGTCTTTTAAAATTTTAATTAAATCCTTTAATTCTCTAAAATTATTATTAACATTATAATATAAACCAAATTCTGCATTTGGAAGTGAAAAATCAACATCTAAAATGCATAATTCATTATTTGCTAGTTTCTCTTCTACATATTCTTTTGTTATAACGGTTATTATATCTCTAACCTTTAATAATTCAAGCATTGCAGTATAATTTACATTATCGACATTGATTGAATCATTTTTACTATATTCAAGTTCTTTTATTAAATTTTGATATGCACTAGAAAATTTTTTTAATGTATAAATTTTTGTATTTCGTAAATCATTTTTAGATAGTTTTTTCTTTAAATACTGTGAATCAGTATTTACGATAAATACATCATGTAGTTCTCCAATTTTTATAAATTTAATTTCTTTTTGATTATATAATTCATCATTATATTTTTTAGAAAATGCAAGATCTATTTTTTGTTTTTCTAACATAGAAAACATATTTTCAGCTGTTAACTGATGAATATTAATAATACTATTTTGGTAATTTTCATAAAATTTAGAAATTGCACTATTATAAATTCTGGTAGGCATATTTACATGTACACCTAAATTTATTTCTTTATGAATATTAAATATATCTTCTGCTTTTGAAAGAACATTAATAGATTCCTTTATTTGCAAATACAACTTTTTACCATTTTCATTTAATATCATTCCATATTTACTTCTTTTAAACAATTGTGTATTTAATTCATTTTCTAAATTTTTAATATGTTTCGTTACTGCTGGCTGTGAAATATGCAAAATTTCACTTGCTTTTGTTAAATTTTCTTCATCTGCTACAATTTTAAATATTCTATATAGTTCTAAATCTACCATGTATTTCTCCTTCTAATATTATTACAATATTTTCATTATCTGTGCAATTTTCTGTGAAGTTATCTGTGCAACTTTTGATAGTTATTTCCTTGTTTAATATCTCACTATTTTAATCCTTCTAATCTTTTCTTTATTTCTTCTGGTGAAGGTAATAAATTTTGCATTTGTTCTGGCAATGTATCCCTTATTTGATATGTAGAAACACCTATTGGTTTATCACTATCATTTAAAGCATATTCTACAACTGTTCTATTTTTATTTTTGCATATTATGATTCCTATTGAAGGATTTTCATGTTCCATTTTTACTTGTTTATCTAATGCAGTTAGATAGAATTGTAACTTTCCGACAAATTCAGGTTTAAAATCTCCTACCTTTAATTCTATTGCAACTAAACTTTTCAAACTTCTATGATATAGTAGTAAATCTATATAAAAATCATCTCCACCTACATTCAAATGATATTGACTTCCTATAAATGCAAAGTTTCCACCCATTTCTTCTAAAAATGCTTTCATATTATTTATTAAGCTTTCTTCTAACTCTCTTTCTGAATGTTCTTCTGATAATTCCATAAAATCAAAAATATACTCATCTTTGACTGCTAGTTTTGCTTGATTTATATATTTTGTAGGTAATGTTTCATCAAAATTGGTCTGATTTAACAAGTATTTTTCATAAGTCTTGTTCTCAATATGATTTATTAAAACATCTTTTGTCCATCCATATTTTTTAGTCATTTTTATATAAAATTCTCTTTCAAAAAAGTCATTACATTTTTCCATTATTGCAATATTTTTAGTCCAACTAATTTCTCGCACTAATGGTGCGAGATTTTCAGCAGTACAATATGTTGTATAAAAGTTTCTCATTCTCCACAAATTACTAGCTGAAAATCCTTTTACATCTGGAAACTCTTCTTTTAATTCTTTTGCTAAAACTTCTACTATTGACTTTCCCCAACCTTTTTCTTGTTGTTGATTATATATTTCTTGTCCAATTCCCCAATATAAGCTAATTAATGTAGTATTTACTGCTTTCATTGCCTCATATTGGCTTCTTCTAACCTTATCTTTTATTTCTCCTATAAAATCTTTATAATCCTCATTTACCAATTCTTTTCCCATAAATAAAAATCCTCCTTTTAAATTTTGACAACTCTAATGCCACAATTAGTATTATTTATTTTCAAGCATCCAATTATATAATTTTTCTTCTTCCAATTTGCCTTGTTTGAATAATTTAATTTTTGCTTGTGCTTCTTTTTTCCATTTGTCAAAATCCTTCTTTAATTGCTTATTTTCTTTATTTCTTGAAACTATCATAATTTTCTTTTGATAACTTCTTCTATATTCTAATAAGGCAGGTACATTTTCTAAATTCTTTTTATAAGTTTCTAATGCACCTTTTTCTTTACAAGTCTTTCCTTTTTCATCTGGAAATTCGCAATATACTTCATCTTGTCTCGAACTTGGTATAAAGTATTTACCACAATTTTGACATTGTTTTATAGGTAAATTTGGTGCTTGCACTACCTGTTCTAATACTACATATAAAATATTACTTAATTTTTCACTTGTATAAACATTATGCTTTTTAATAGATAATTTATCATTTTCTAGTTTCTCTACTAAACTTTTATAGCTTTCTTCGTGGTAATCATTATCTTTGCTTGCATAACTATCTAAAAAGACTTCAATTTTATTAGAATATCTATATACATCACTTTCATGTTTGATTATATTTGCTATAAACTTTGAATTTGCACTTGCTTCCTCTAATCCTTTTACTCCATTAAGATTATAAACTTGATCTACACATTTTCTAAAATTTTCTTGTATTTCAATTAGTTCATAAGAACTATCTTCAAATACTCTTTTCATAATGTCAAGCATTTTCTTTTCTGATGTATAGGTATCTTCTAATTCTTTATATGGAATATATTCTTTTAATAGTTCAAAACCATAGGCATAGAAGAATGTTTTGTATGCTTTTTCAAAGTTAGAAAAGTCGGCATTTAAAAACATCATAAGCATTGTACCAAAACTTTCTGTATATGGAAAATATAAAATACCTGGATATTTTAAACCGTCAAATTTTGTTTTCTTTAAAAATAGTTTTACTTGTCTTTTTTCAGTATCTACTTTTGTATCTACATTATATAAATATAATGGTGTTCCATAATATTCTTCTTTTTTTTCTTTATCAAACCAAATATAAAATCCTTCAAAGAACTTGTTTTGTGGTAGTTCTCTCATTTCTCTTTCCCCTTATTATATTATTGTGTGAGAAATTATTAAAAATATTTAATAATTGTATTGACAAGTGTTAAATATGATAGTATAATAACAATATCTAATATATTTTATGTGTTTCTCACAATATAATAATACAACATATATTAGATAATGTCAATAGGCGAATTGTATTTAAAATCTTGCAAACAAAAAATTAACCAGAGGATTTAGAAAATGTTTAAGCTATGCTTAATTACATTTTCTTAATACGTAATAAAGTGAAGGAGGAAAAAGAAAAATTGGATACCAAAGAACAGATTTTAGACTTATATTATAATCAACATCTAAAACAAAATGAAATTGCTAAAATAATTGGAAAAAGCTGTCCTTATATTTCAAAGGTTGTAAAAGCTGATAATAGAAACAAACAAGAAAAAGAAACTCGTAAAAAAGCAAATGCAGAAAATAGAAAAGTTTATTTACAAGAATATTTTAAAACTTATGATAGACCAAAGAAAGATGACAATAGTTACGAGCAAATGTTAGCACAACAAAAACAAGATGCAATGGAACTATCTTATAATAACAATACTCTGTCAGATTATGCTCTAGCAAAATGGTCTAGCATATACCATACTAATAGCAAAGGAAATTTAGTTATAGATAGAAAATTGAAAGTTGGATCTGATATTCCAAAATCAATCAATATGAATATCAAAGTACCAACACAAAAATATAAAAATAGATATGTTTATAGTTATTAACAAGATTTTATTAAGATTGCTTAATAAGTCTTTTTTTATTGTGAATTTTAGGGAAAGGAGGACTTACAATATGGGTACTATTAAAGAAAATTATGAAATGATGTTTACTTCATATCCAGATTTAGTAGACATTAATCAATTAAAAGAAATGCTTGGAATTGGCATAACTCTTGCTTACAGATTAGTAAGAAATAAAACTATTCAAGCACTAAAAGTTGGTAGACAATACAAAATACCAAAAAGAAATGTTATCGCCTATTTAACAAATCAAAATGAGATATAGACTAGATTTAAAGTTACAAACATGGTATTATACCAATATCAATAGTAGGTTAAATCTAGTCTGTTATAAGAAAAGAAAGGAGTTTTAATGAATATAACAGCAAGCCTACAAACAAAAAATAATATTTATCAAGTTGTTTTAAATTATAAAGATATTAATGGCAAAAGAAAACAAAAATGGGTTTCAACAGGACTTTCTGAAAAAGGCAATAATAAACGATTAGCAAATCAAAAAATGCAAGAAATACTTGCAGATTTCAAAGAAAGCATAAGCTCTCCTACTTTAAAAACAGATGACAAACTATTTACAACATATTTAAAAGAATGGTTATTATCTGTCAAAAATACTATTGAAGAAAACACTTATGATTCTTATAAAGTCATTGTAAATAAAATTTGTGATTATTTTGAAGATAAGAATATTTTATTAAATGATTTAAAACCTGTAGAAATTCAAAATTTTTATACTCATCTTTATTCTAAAGAGTTAACAGGAAATACTGTTTTACATTATCATAATGTTATAAGAAAAGCATTACAAACTGCTTTAAAACTAGATTTAATATTAAGTAATCCTGCTGATAGAGTAGAACGACCAAAAAAAGAACAATTTATAGGAAGTTTTTATTCTCAATCAGAATTGAATACACTTTTTACTTTCATTAAAAATGATCCATTAAAAATAGTCATTTATCTTACAAGTTTTTATGGGTTAAGAAGAAGTGAAGTTTTAGGGTTAAAATGGGAAGCTTTTAATTTTGAAGATAAAACAATTACCATTAAACACAAAGCTATTGAAACTAGAAAAGACAATAAAAGAGTTATACTTTTAAAAGATAAAACTAAAAATCAATCTAGTTATAGAACTTTACCATTAGTTGATGATATTATTGTTCTTTTGCAAGAACATAAGAAACAAATTGATGAAAATAGAAAATTATGTGGAAATAGTTATAATAAAAAATATTTAGATTATATCTGTGTTGATTCTATGGGTAAGTTATTTAGACCTGAATATGTAACAGACCATTTTACATTGATAATGAATAAAAATAAAGATGTTTTAAGAAAAATCAGATTTCACGATTTAAGACATTCTTGTGCAAGTCTTTTACTTGCTAAAGGAATACCTATGAAAGAAATTCAAGATTGGCTTGGTCATTCTACCTATTCTACTACTGCTAATATTTATGCTCATTTAGAAAAAGATACAAAAAATAAATCTGCAAATGTATTATCAAATGTTCTTACATTTACAGAATAGTTACTGGCTCCTTTGCGTAGGACGTATTCGAAAAATCTATCGCAAAAAAGTTACTTATTTCCGTTTCAAATGTAGTTATAGCAATAGATTACAATAAATATACTCACAAATCGATGTTTTTTGTCTATAACTATGTTTTTAATTTAACATAAAATTTTAGGTTTGGCAATACTTTTTGAAAAAGTTTTTATAAATGCTTATCTAATATATTTTGTATTGTTAAAAACATCTAATGGATATACTTTTCCATCTTCAAAATCTTTTATAAATTGAATACTTGTATCATATCCTCTTAGTTCTTGATCCGTCATACTTTTCACATCTTTTATATCTAGCCATTGTACATCTAATATTTCTTCAGTATCAAATTTGATGTTTTCTGCTACTATGTCTGCTGTAAATCTTACCATTATATGTGTTTCTCCATTTTTAAAATCAACACAACTTATAGGTAATACTCCTGTAAGTTTTACCTTACAACCAGTTTCTTCATATGCTTCTCTTATTGCTGCTTCTGTAATTAGCTCATTTTCATCTACATGACCTGCTGGAAAATTCCATTGTCCATAACATTTCTTTTTAGCCTCTTTTACCATTAATATCTTATTATCTCTTACTATAACACAACCTGCTATAACTACCATTATTCTCTCCTCTTTTCTATAATTCAATAACATCTAAATCATCTGGTACATATATATTTCCATTAAAATATTGTTTTGCCTCTTCTTTATATAATCTTTTTCTATTTTCTAAATCGTTATCACTTGCATGATATAATACTAAATTTTTAACATTTAAACTCGCTCCTATTTCTGATGCTGTTTTTACAGTAGAATGCATTTTTTCGTATGGCTTAAATATATATGCCTCCGAATCCATACACATTGCCTCATGTAATAGCCAATCTGCATTTTCTACTTCATCTCTTAATTTCTCATCAAATGTTTCGTCACCTAAAAATACAAGTTTTTTTCCATTTTCTAATATTGTTTTAAATCCAAATTGTCTATCTTTTTTTGCTTGAACATCTAAAAATTTAATATTATAATTTAATATTTTTATTTCTTCTTTATCTTCTACTATATTAAAAATAATTCTGTTATCAATAAGTTTTGTAAATTTTTGTGGTAGTACTTCAAACATTATTTTTCTAATTGTACTTTCTAATTCTTTATGCATATAAACATTTAAATTTCCATCATAATTATTATTGTCAAAAAACTTTTGTGCATATCTGATAATCCAAAACATTCCTAGTATATGGTCTGTATGCTTATGTGATAAAATAATGTTATGTATTTTTCTAAAATCTATGTTTGCATCCCTTAATTGTTTTATTATTTGTAGACCTCCACCTGTATCTACTAATATATGTTCTCCTTCATTATTTTCTAATGTAAAGCAAGTATTATAACAATCTAATGTCATTGCGTGACCTGTCCCTAATATATTTAACTTTTCCATATCTATCCCTCTAATTTCTTTCAATTATAATATCTGCAATAGTTAAATTAGTATCATTTGTAGCATTATCTATAATTGTTTTAGCAACATCACAGGGCTTCATAAATGTAGATTGCTTTTCTTCTGATACATAATCTCTACTGTTTTTATAAAATTCTGTATTAATTCCACCTGGATATACTCCTATTACCTTTACACTTGTACCTTTATAAGCTACTTTTAAACTTTCTGTATATCCTCTTTCTCCCCATTTAGTAGCACAATATACCGCTTCTTGTTTGTTTCCTCTTAATGCTGCTGATGACATTATATTTACTATTTTTAAGTCTTTTTCTTCTTTTACTTTTAAAACTTCTGTTGAAAACAAAATCATACCTTGCAAACCCTTAAAGCATTTATCTATATCTTCTTTTTCATACTTTGTAGGTAGCTTAAATGATGGCTCTCCTGCATTATTGATTAGTATTTTTATATTTCCTAAATTTGATATTTTATTAATGATATTCTTAACAAATTCATTGTCTGAAATATCTCCTGTAAATCCTCTGTAATTATCTTTATATGTATCATTTAATACTTTCATTTTTTCAAAATCTCTATCTATGTTACATACAAAGTAACTCTTTTCCATAAATTGTTTAACAAGTTCAAATCCTAATCCACTTGCTCCACCTGTTATAATTACTATTCCTTTGCTCACTATAATTCTTCTCCTCTCTGTATTTTTTGTATACATCAGTTGTTACATATTAAATTTAAAATATATTCTATATTGTTAATGGTTTCATCCTCTAAGTCCTTTTTTTCTATCTCCCCTGTAACCACTTTATCATATATCATTTTAGCTGTTATAAGCTTTTTATTTTTTGCTTTTCCTATAGAATATTTCTTTTTATCTTCTTTTGAGAATACATCTTCTATACAAAAATCTTTATTTCTACTTATCTTATAAATATATTTATTATATTCATCTTCGTTTAAATATAATTCATATAACTTATTTCTAGCCTTTTCATTTTCGCTATCTGTATCTAGTAACACTTTATATTCTAAATTCCATCCAATTGCTAGTGAAGCCAATAAATGCGTTGTGGTAGCACCTTGAGCTGGTATGACATGTATATCTTCTTCAATATCAAATAACTTTATAAATGAAAGTATATAGTATCTATCAGATGGTCCTTCTGTTATAATATTTAATCCACTTCCTAACTCTAATGGGCTTTGTGAGACATCATACCCTATTGCCGTTATTAAAGGTGTAATAGTATCAATATCAGAACATTTATAATACTTATTTTCTACAGTTGTACCTTTTCCCTTACTTCTATCATTTATTACTAATTTTATTCGCAACATATTTTTAGTGTCTATTAAATATGGACTATGTGTAGTATAAATAATATTATTTTTTAAGTTGTTTTCAAAAAAATTCAAAATGTCTTTTTGTGCACTAGCATGTAAATATAATCCTGGTTCATCGATTAATAATATGCTATCTTCTTGACTATTATTTAACATTAAATAAAAAGATAAAAACCATTGTAACCCTTTGCTTCTTTGTGATGGCTTCTTAGGATGTATATTATCATCAATATCATAAATATTAACATATATCATATTTCCATCTTTATTTAGCGAAATTCTCAAATCTTCTTGGGTATATATATTTTTATAATCAAATGTAATATTGTCTGAATAACTGTCCAATAATGTTTGTGGCATTCTACTTATTTCATTCATTTCTTTTTGAAATTCTTTTAGTGTCTTTCCAAAATATCCTAGCAAATTAATAAATCCTCTATTTTTAGTAGTAAACTCTTCATTTTCTATCTCATTTAAATTAATTTCATCTGGTAACATATCATTAAAATTATCAAAATATTTAAATTCTGGAATCAAGATTTTTTTAACGCTTTTCATCATTGAATAAATATCAGATTGTTCAATTATTTGTAAGATTTCTGAAGATACAGTTTTCATTTCTTCATTTAACTTTTCTACCTTAAATATATCCTTAATAAATACAGTTAGTTCTTCACTTAAATCCTCCGAACTAAAAAATGATTTATAAATTTTGATAATCTCTTTATTAAAGTTTATCTTATCAATTTGAAAATTATATTTTTCTAATATCTCTTCTGTAAAAGTTTCTTTTATTTTATCTATTTCTGGTTTTTCTCTTTCAGTAATACTCTTAATAACTTCATCTATAATTCTACCATTGAATTTATCTACATAATCTTTACTGCGTTCAACTGTATATGTGTATGTAGATTCTGCATCTAATAAATCTTCTTTTAACTTACAATTAAAATATTCTCCATCAACCTCAAAATCCACAATAATAGTAGGATTTAATTTTCCGTCCTTAGTAGGAACATCATTTTTTGAAAAGTCATCTTTGTAAAATGTTTCTAATGCATGCAATATATTAGTTTTACCAGATTCATTTTTACCTGCTAATACTGTTATTCTATCTTCAATTGTAATTAGTCCTGTATCATACATTGATTTATAATCTTTTATTCTTATTCCTTTTATTTGTACCATACTTATTCTCTCCTTAACTATGTATTCTATTCCAATCCTTCTAATCTCTTCTTTATTTCTTCTGGTGAAGGTAATAAATTCTTCATTTGTTCTGGTAAAGTGTCTCTTATTTGATATGTAGAAACTCCTATCGGCTTATCACTATCACTTAATGCATATTCTACTACTGTTCTATTTTTGCTTTTGCATATTATAATTCCTATTGACGGATTTTCATGTTTCATTTTTACTTGTTTGTCCAGTGCTGTTAAGTAAAATTGAAGTTGTCCAACAAATTCAGGTTTAAATTCTCCTATTTTTAATTCTATTGCAATTAAACTTTTTAAACTTCTATGATACAATAATAAATCTATATAAAAATCATCTCCGCCTACATTTAAATGATATTGACTTCCCATAAAAGCAAAATTTCCACCCATTTCTTCTAGAAATGCTCTCATATTATTTACTAAACTTTCTTCCAACTCTCTTTCTGAATGTTGTTCAGAAAGTTCCATAAAATCAAAAATATACTCATCTTTGACAGCTAATTTTGCCTGATTAATGTACTTATCAGGTAGTGTTTCATCAAAGTTAGTTTGATTTAATAGATATTTTTCATAAGTCCTATTCTCTATATTGTTTATTAAAACATCTTTAGTCCAACCATACTTTTTTGTCATTTTTATATAAAATTCTCTTTCAAGTGGATCTTTGCATTTCTCCATTATTGTTACATTTTTACTCCAACTTATTTCTGCCACTAATGGTGGCAGAATTTCATTATCTTTATATTCAACATATAAATTTCGCATTCTCCATAGATTTCTTGCGGAAAAACCTTGAACATCTGGAAATTCCTTTTTTAACTCTTTTGCTAATAGCTCAACAATCGATTTTCCCCAACCCTTTTCTTGTTGCTGATTATATATTTCTTGTCCAATACCCCAATATAAATTAATTAAAGTCTTATTAACTGCTCTCATTGCTTCATATTGGCTATTTCTAATTTTATTCTTGATTTCTCCTATAAAATCCCTATAATCTTCATTAATTAGATTATTTTCCACTAAACTTCCTCCATTTTTAATTTTGCAACATTATGCTGCAAAATTGATATTTTTTAAATTTGCAACGCTCCGTTGCAAATTTCATATTTTACTTATTTATACCATAAAATCGGTATAAATACAATTGTTTTCCAAATATTCATTTTCAACAATTGTTGAAAGGCTGTTACTTTCAATATAACAACCTTTTATAATTTTATCTTTCTAAATACCTATCTTTTTTCTTTGTTTTAGTAATATCTTCTTGTCCGTTTTTCATTTGTCTTTCTATTTTTATAACTTCTTTAACCTTTGGTGTATCTTCTATAATATAATTTGCTATTTTTAGATTTTTTCTATACTTATTTAATATTGTAGTACAGTTGTTTCGCTTTTCTTTGTATTCTTCTATTAATTTATCCTCTGTGCAATTTCTTAGCTTATTTCTGTATTTTTGTCTTAAATTAGTAACATCTTCAATATCTTTTTCAGTTTGTGTAATATAACTTTTTACATCATCTGTTGTTCTTAATTTTTCTGTTACTATAAGTCTAATTTCATTTGAATATCGTTCCATTTTTCTTACTTCTTGTTTCATTTCTGGAGATAGTGGCTGATAGTTCTCTCTTTTTGGTAATAGTCCCAATAAATGAAATAGTAATAAAAATAATACATCAATCCCACTCATTTTACTAATGTCTTTGAATTTACCTTTATATTTACAAACTTTGTATTTTTGCTTTTTCTTTTTAGGGTGTATAAATTCCATATATCTATTTTGATAATAATATGGATTGTGTTCAACTTTATTTGCAATATTCTTTGGTAAGTATTGTTCTCCTAAATGATACATTCTAATTGCTTTTTTATCGTTTATTGAACGAATTGTTGGATATTTTCTGTTATAATCATCATTGATAATATAACCTTTTTTGAGCATTATCTTTTTAAATTGTCCATAATTTATACACATCTCCATTGCTTCATCAATAGTTTGTCTTATTACATTATACTTTGTTGGCTCTCCTCTTTTTTCTGCAAAATATATACTTCTTGGTGTTTTTCCTGTTGGCTTTTCAATTACTGTTAGTCCATATTCACTACATAGTTCATCTGATAACTCTCTAAAATGATAATATGCACCTTTATTGCAATTAAATTTCTTCCCTGTAAACATATTAACTGAATTTAGTAGGCTAAGTGCCAAACGCCTTGACTTAT
>CAPYID010000034.1 GCA_948739805.1 uncultured Clostridia bacterium
GGAATCTCGAGCCTGTCGAGAGGGCGCTGTAACTGGATTTAATTTACATTTTCTGTGAAATCGAGTTGTATCATTTTGAGAATTTATTAATTATTTATATAAGCACGTTTTTATTGCTGAGATGTGAATTATCTCACTTTTATTTTATTATAAAAATTTTGCCACTCCTTGTAAATAACTATTTTTTCCTGTATAACACAAAAAAATCCGCAATTATTTACGGATTTTCTTTGTATTTGGTTTTATTTTTTTCTCGTTAAATTTTCATTTCATTTTTGTAATATTTTGTCGATTTTCCTAGGGAAATGAGGGATAAAGCACACATCCTGGAATGTATTTTTATAATATATTTTCCATATTCCCTATACTATACAAAGGTATATTAATAAGCCAATCTTCTTTTCTATAATCAGACATTGATGTTCTAACATTTACTTTTGTGTTATATTTTTCTACAAATGATTTTAAGCTTTTAGCTTGTAAATTTTCTTCTGACTTAACTTCTATTGGGACTACATTTACTCCTAATTGTACTAAAAAATCGAGTTCTGCTGTAGCTCTCTCGGCACTCCAATAAAATACTGGTATGTCTTTATTAGATTTTAATTCTGTTAACACATATTGTTCTGTAAAAGAACCTTTAAATTCTGTAAATATTTCATTTCCTTCTAATAAAATTTTTGCATCTATTCTAGTCATAGCACCTAAAAGTCCAACATCCAGAATGTATAGCTTAAATGCACTTGTGTCTTGGTAAGCTATAAGTGGAATATTAGGTTTGTTTACTCTGTCAATTTTATAGATTAAGCCACAATCAATTAGCCAAGCTAAAGCCAATTCATATTCTTTTGCTCTTGCACCTTCTTTAATTAAACCATATATAAACTTTTTATTTTCTTTTGCTAATTGTGCTGGAATATTATTCCATAACATTTTTAGTCTAGGAACAATTTCAATTGGTGCATGTTTAGAAAAATCTTCTTCATATGCTTGCAGTAATCTTAGTTGAAGTTTTCTAACTTGTCTATAATCTTTTGTTTCTATATACTTATTTACTGCTGAAGGCATACCACCTATAAAATAATATTCTCTTAAATATGAAATAAATTTGTCTTTAAAAACATTTATTAAATTCCAATCATTTTCAATTAATACTTCTACTAACTTTTCTTCTCCGAATAGCAAGCAAAAACTCTTGAAAGTTCAATGGATATAGATCCATAAAATCAACTTTTCCAACTGGAAATGAAGTACCTTCATGTAAAGCAACTCCTAAAAGTGAACCAGCTGCTATAATGTGATATTGTCTTGCATTTTCGCAAAAATATTTAAGTGATGTTAATGCCTTTGGGACTTCTTGAACTTCATCAAAAATTATCAATGTATTTTTTGAGTCAATATCAATATTACTTTCTAATTTTAAACCTTGTATTATTCTCTCTATGTTAAAGTCATCTTCAAATAGCCTTGCCATTCTTTCATTTCCATCAAAATTTATGTAAGCAACATTTTTGTAATTATTTCTTCCAAATTCTCTCATAATCCATGTTTTTCCAACTTGTCTAGCTCCTCTTATTATTAAGGGCTTTCTATCTGCTGCGTCTTTCCATTCTTCTAATTCTTTTATTTTTTCACGATACATATTTTATACCTCCTTATATTATTACATGTGCATTATATCATAATTATCACAAAAAATCAAAGGAGTTTTTGTGGGGTTTATACATTTTTTCAAATGTCTTTTTTTCATTATGATTAAATTACTGTGTATTTTGTTTTGTTCGCTTGTATTATTATAAATAATGTAGTATATTAATAAAAGATAGATATGAGATAGCAAATTTTTAAGAAAAGTCAATAATTTTTCGAAGGGAGTTTTTTCTGTGAATAGTTTGATTGATTTTAAAAAATTTAAGTTAAAATATTTACATATATTAGTGATTGCATTGGGAAGTGTTTTTATTTCACTTTCTGTATTTCATACAAGTTTATGGTTTGATGAAAGTTATTCTGTTGGTCTTGCTAATCACAGTTTTGGTGATATATGGATTATTGGTGGAAATGATGTCCACCCTATCTTGTATTACTATTTTTTGCATTTCCTAAATTTGATTTTTGGTAATAATGTTATAGTATATAGGCTTTTTTCTGTTCTATGTACTACTCTATTAGGTGTTATAGGTTTTACACATATTAGAAAAGATTTTGGAGAAAAAGTTGGTGTTTTCTTTTCTTTCTTAGTTTTCTTTCTCCCTGCTAACCTTATATATGCTGGAGAGATTAGAATGTATTCTTTAGCTATGCTTCTTGTGACTTTGACTGGTATTTATGCTTATAGAATATATAAGAATAGTGGCCTTTTTGGACGAGAAATGCTCGCCCCTACACATAATAATACTAATGGAAATCTGAATATAAAAAATTGGATTATTTTTGCTATTTGTAGTCTGGCTTCTGCTTATACTCATTATTATGCTCTTATGGCTAGTGGTTTGATTAATTTGATTTTATTTATATCTCTTATTCTACAGTGCGTGAATAAACATAAATGCAAAAATATTTCTTATGATGCAAAAAGCAAAGATAATTTACCTATGCATTCTAATAAGATTTTATTAAAACATAATATGTCTTTGGAATATAAGAATATGATAGCATTTACTGTTTCTGCAATAGTCCAAATAATTTTATATATCCCTTGGCTTTTACGTTTGTTTGCTCAAATGGGACATGTTTCTAATGGTTTTTGGATTAGTGTTAGTTTTCCTGGTACTTTTATTGAATTGTTTAATTTCATTCTTACTGGGGATTCACCTTATATAGGTTCAGCTTTTTCAATTGTATTTGGATTGATTGTAATTGTTTATATGATTATTTTATATGTAAATAAAAATGGATTTGCAATGTTTAAACCTACATTACATGGCAGTTTTACAAATAAATTAAAGGTTTCCGCTTCTAAAATTATTAATATGCAACCTGCTAATTTTGCTATTGCATTATTTCTTGGAATAGCATTAGTTGCTTCTATTATGTCTTTTGTCTGGACACCAATACTTTTCCCAAGATATATGCTTTGTGTAATGGGATTCTTTATATTTTTCTTTTCTTATATAATAGTAAAGAAAGGGTTTAAACATATGAATTTGTTTTTATGCACTGTATATCTGTTTATATGTTTAGCTATTAATATTAATTTAATAAATATAAATTATGATGAAAATAATAATAAACCATTAGATTTCGTTAAGGAAAGTATTAAAGATAATGATATTATATTAAATAATAATGAAATTACTGGTTTTAATATTTCTGTCAATTTTCCTAAAAATACTACATATTTCTACGATGAAGAATATTGGAATTGTGGTGAAGCTTATAAGGCTCTTTCACATGATTTTTATACAGTTCATGATTTAGATTTTCTTGATGGTTTCTCTGGTAGAGTTTGGTTGACTAATGACAAACTTTTACAACAGTTAAATGAGAAATATGATATTAAGGTGATTGAACACGAAGCATTTGAAACTAGTTATAAAGGAGATACTTATTCTCTTTATTTAATTGAATTATAGTAATGCTCTACACTCATGGCATGCAAAATATATTACTTGATATTCTGTTGATAGTTCTTTTACTATCTGTTTTGCTTTTTCTATTTTTTCTTTGTCTAAGTTTACAAATGGGTCATCTAATATTATGAATGGTTTCTCACTTTCGAATAAGGCTTCTACTAGTGCAAGTCTTATACAGATTCCAATTAAATCTTTATATCCTGTACTTAGATATTCTATGTCTTTCTTTTCTCCATATTCTTGTACTTTTACATTTAGTTTTATATCTATATTTGTTTCTAATTTTTCTTTGCTTATTAGGTTTAAGTATTTCTTAAATCCTTGTGTCATTCCTTGCAAATAGTGTGATGAAAATTGCTGTTTTGCTTGCAATAAATATTTTTGCGTTTTGTCTAATATATCATATTTGTGATTCATCTCTTCTAGGTCTTGTTCTAAGTTTTCTATTTCATTTTCTATTTCTTCTGCTGATTCTTCTGTGTTTATTAATCTGTTCATTTCATTTTCATCATAACTTTTCTGATTTATTAAATTGCTTATATTTCTGTCTATTAGCTCATTTTGTTTTAATAGTTCTTCTTTGCTTTCAGTTATTTTCTCCTCAGTAATTTCTACTTTTGTATTACTTATTTGCTCATATCTTTTATTATTTCTTTTTTTGATTTTATTGAATTTTGTTATCTCTCTTATTAATAGTAAAACCCCTGCACCACAAAATGAATATAGATATTTTGATATGAGTATTCCTAAAATTATTCCCATTATGATTATTAAGATTGAGATAATTACTTCGAATCTCATGTGTTTATGGTTTTCCTCTTGCAGTTTTTCAATCTTTTTTTGTGCTTCTAATTTTTCATTTGCTATTTCTAGTTCCCTTTTTAGTTTCTGATTTTCCTGTTCAGATATTTCATTTATTTTCTTTTGATTTCTAACTTTTTGTTCTTCATATTTCTTTATTTCTAGTTTGTATTCTTCTATCCTTTTTTTCCTGGCTTCTATGATTTCTTCATTTTTTTGAGAGTATTCTAATTCCCTTCTCTTACTATTTATTATAGCTTCTATTTCATTGATTCTACCTTTGTTTCCAGTTTTTTTATATTCTTTCATTACAGATATTATATTATTTATTGCGTCTTCTGAAGTGTTTATATCATTTTCGTTTTCTACAATATTACTTAGTTTTGCACTTAAACTGTCATTTATCTCTACTGAAATAGCTTGACCTGGTATATATGTACTTCTCTCATATGCTTGTCTATCTATTTTAAATATCTCTTCTCCAATGTTTTCTGAGAAGTCACTACTTTCAGAGTTAGTTGTTTTGTCATATAGTTTAAATATGTCATCTTTGTCTTTTGTGCCAAAAAATCTTTCTATCTCATATATTTTTCCATTAATTTCAAATTCTAAGTTTCCACCAAATTTTCCACCTTGCCATGGATAGTATTTTTTTCTTTCGTTTTCTGATATTGCTCTTTTGTTTGATGTATCAAACCCATAAAACATTGCTTTTATGAATGTAGCGAATGTACTCTTTCCCCAACTATTTGCTTCATTTATTATATTTAGTCCTTTTTGAAATTCATATGTGAATTCGTGTAGTTTTCCAAAATTTTCTATATAACATTTCCTAAGATTCATTATTTTTTCCTCTTTTTACTGTATTTTTTATTCTATAGTAAGTCTTCTTCTCCTGATAATGCTTTAATTCCTGTAACTATTATTTCTTTTTTTTCTTCTTCTGGAATGTCTTCTTTTAAAATGGTTCTTATAAATTCACCTTTAAGTGATACATCATTTTGATAATCTAAATAGTTTATTTCTAATGTGGTTTTATCATATATCTTTAAAAAGTAAAATTTATTATTATACCTTTTTAGTAAATAGTCTATGTCTCTTTCTGAGTTTATATCTACTTTTCCTGTAAGTATTATCTTAATTAGATTTTCTTTTTCTATATTTTGTATTTTATTATCTATTTTTGCTTCTACTTCTGTTGTTGTCATTGTACCTGATATATCTACTTCTATCTCTTCTAGATTTCTAGTTGAATTTTTTATGAATTCTGTATTTATTTTATTGTCTTTTATGTCTAATAGTACAAAACCTTTGTCTCCACATTCATCAAATCCTCTTCCTTCTAAGCAACCTGAATAGCAGTATATTCCTCTATTATCTAGACTTTCCATTTTATATTTATGTATATGTCCTAATGCCAAATAATCTATGTTTTTATTTCTTAACTCTTTTAGATTTACTATTTCTGTTTTGTCTTTTTTGTCTTCGTAATTTGATTCTTGCCCATGTAATACTACAATGTTGAAATCATTCTGGTTTAACATTAAAGATTTATATATTTCATAATTGTCTTTTTCTCCAAATTCTATTCCTGTAATTACTATTTCTCCATATCTATATGATGTCCATGTTTGTTTATTAAATGTTTTTAGGTTTCTTATTATTTCACCATCTGTAAAGTCTTGTTCATCATGATTTCCTTTTAAATATATGAATTCTATATTGGGATTTGCTTTTATAGTGTCTTTTACTATATTTTTTGCTTTTACTGATATTTTGTTTTTGTCAAATAAATCTCCTGCTATTATTATGATTTCTACTTTGTCTTCGCTTGCAAATTGTACCATATTTTTAAAACTTAATAATATTTCGTTTTTTCTTTGTTTTGCTTTGTCTTTGTCTAGGTTTGCTTCCATTTTTGAGTCTAAGTGTATATCACTACAATGTATAATTTTCATGTATTGCCTCCCATTTTTAGCTATATTAAATTATTATTTTTCTCTTATTATTTTGCTCATTATTAAACCTACAATGTTTACTATTTTTGTGGAGTTACTGTTTGCTATATTTTTACCTATAGCTTTACCTCCTACAGTCATTGATGCTACTAATGCACTTATTATAAATTGTATACTTTCTGGTAAGCCTAAACTTCCTGTTAATTTTGCTGTAATCATTGCACTTATTGCACCACTTAATACACCACAGACATCTCCTATAACGTCTGCACATATATTTGCTACTATTGATGCATTTCTTATTAGTTTTATAGATGTTTTTGCTCCTTTTATTTTCTTGCTTGCTTTTGCATGAAATTCTGCTTCGTCTGCTACAGTTACTGCAACTCCTATTATGTCTGTTATTATACCAATGAATATTACTACTATAAGTATTAGAATTGCTGGTATTATATTGATGTTTGATATTCCATTTGTTGTTATGTATGACATGAGTAATGATAATACAAATGTTAGGCAAAATGCTTGTATTACCCATTTTGATTTTGATTCTGCTTTTTTTGTCAACTTTTTCACTCTCCTGTATATTCTTTAAGGCAGGGTAATCCCTGCCTTTTTTTCTATAGATGGTAAAAATCTAAGTAAATTTTACGGTTTAGGTCTAGTAGAATTTCTCTATTTTCTACTTTGCATTACTACAAAGCCGTTTCCGTTTAAAGAAAATATTCATAAACACTTATTATTACAAACAATAATAATTTTTCATGTGTTTTTGAACACCAGATCGCCACTTAAGTCCGTACCTTAATCCCTAGATTTTCATGCGATTTAGCAAACATTCTAGAAGTTTTCCTTGACATACTTTGTTTATTACTAGTCTTTTTTGCAATTGCAATTTCATAACCAATTTTTAATTACTCCCAGTACTTTCACTCAAGACAGGCTACACTATGTATTTTGTGTCTTGGCACTCAACATAGGTTACACTTAAATTGTCTTATTTAAGTCTCAACGAAAATAGGGACTTTATATATGCCATTATATATTACCCCATCTTCTTTCCTTTATATAAATACACAAAACTGGCATTTCGCGCAAATATACAAAGCTTCAACGATGTGCCCTTTAGTGGATTTTTAGCCCCACCCTCATAATAAAAAGTACGACTAGAATAATGCACCATCCTCGCTATTATAGCATATTCAAAAATAATTGTAAAGTGAATTTTTACCTTTTTTATGGTAATTTTTTTCAATTTTTGTAGTGGCACATTGCATGACCAATTATGTATTTTTAATGAATAATGAATATTGAATAATGAATGATTAATAATAAATGTAATATTTTACTACTTTAGTTGTAAATGTGAGAAATATAGCGTATAATTATTCTATCCTTTTAACAAGGAAATCTTGGAGGAAGGAGGAATACTCAAATGACAAATGCAGACTTAGTATGGCGTTTGGTGGAATTATTACTAAAAAATGAAAAAGACACAAAGCAAGTAGCTCTTGCCCAAGACCAAATTCCAAATGACACAAAACAGGATGATAAAAATCAACAAGAGGTTTAGCTAACCTAAAAAGAGTGTAGCACTACCACATTGCTATGCTCTTTTTTTACAAACAAATGAAAGAACTAAATGCTACCACACATCTAGTTCTCTCGAATACTCAATGACTTATTTTTACTTAATTAAGTTGACTATAGTATACTACATTTTTTAGTATATGTCAAATTTCTACGAATATTCATTTTTTGCAATTAAATCTCCTTGATTTTATTGTTAAAAGATATTGACCAATGGTCATAATGGTGGTATAATATCAAAAGTGACTTATGGTCAGTTTAGAAAGGAGTATTTTTATGGTTAGGTTTGGACAGTTTGTTTGTAAACATCGAAGAGTTATTCTTATTTTATCTTTATTACTACTAATTCCTTCACTTATTGGAATGAAGGCGACCAGAATTAATTATGATATTTTGGTGTATTTACCTGATGATATTGAGACTATCAAAGGCGAAAATATCTTATCTAATGATTTTAATATGGGTGCCTTTTCAGTAGTAATTTTAGATAATATGCAAACTAAAGATATTATTAAGTTAGAAGATAAGTTTAAAGAGTTGGATAATGTGGAAAAGGTGGTGAGTATTGCTGATATTACTGGTAGTAGTATTCCAACTGATTTCCTTCCAGATATTATAAAGGATTCTGTTTATAAGGATGGAAAAACTATTATGCTTGTTACTTTTAAAGACCAGATTTCTTCTGATACTACTCTTAAAAGTATTGAGGATATGAGAAAAATAGCAGATTCTCAGTGTAAAATTAGTGGAATGGCAGCAACTGTTCTAGATACTAGAGATTTGTCTAATTCTGAAATTATAGTTTACGTTGTTATTGCAGTTTTATTGTGTTTAATTGTACTGGAATTTGCTCTTGATTCTTATGTTGCACCTTTTTTACTTTTATTTAATATTGGAATTGCTATTTTATATAATATGGGAACTAATATTGTTTTTGGAGAAATTTCTTATATTACTAAGGCAATAAGTTCAGTTTTACAGTTAGGCGTTACTATGGATTTTGCTATTTTCCTTTATCATAGTTATGTTCAAGAAAAGGAAAAAGTTTCAGATATAAATGAGGCTATGGCAAATGCTATTGGTAAAACTCTTATGAGTGTTGTTGGTAGTTCGCTTACTACTATTGCTGGATTCTTAGCTTTGTGTAGTATGGATCTTACTTTAGGAAAAGATATTGGTCTTGTTATGGCTAAGGGCGTCCTTTTTGGAGTTATCTGCGTTGTTACTGTGCTTCCTGCTATGATTCTTGAGTTAAATAGTTTAATTGAAAAAACTAAGCATAAAGTAATATTACCTAAATTCACAAGAACTAAAGATTTTATAATTAAACATTATAAAATATTTGCAGTTGCTTTTATAGTTATTCTACCTATTGCTTTTTATGGTTATAAATCTACAGGAATTTATTATAATCTAGATAAGTCTTTACCTAGTACTTTAGATAGTGTTAGTGCTAATACTTCTCTTAAGGATGATTTTAATATGGTTTCTATGGAGTTATTATTGATTGATAAAAATGTGCCAGATTACAGAGTTAATGAGATGCTTGATGAAATTGAGGATTTAGATGGAATTGAATGGGCTTTAGGTTTTTCAAAAATTGCCGCTTCTGGTATTCCAAAAGAAGCATTACCAGATGATTTATTATCTATTTTCCAAAATGATAAATATCAAATGGTTATTATAAATTCTAAGTATGAAATGGCTACAAATGAGTTAAATGAACAGGTATCTAAAGTTAATGAGATTAGTAAAAAGTATGATGAGAATTCTATTCTTGCAGGAGAGGGTCCTCTTATGAAGGATTTAGTAGAAATTAGTGACCATGATTTTAATAGTGTTAATACGTTTTCTATTGGTATTATTTTTGTGCTTATGATTATTGTACTTAAATCTGTTTCCCTACCTGTTATATTGATTGCTGTTATTGAGCTTGCAATATTTATAAATATGGGAATTCCTTATTATACAAATACTATTTTACCTTTTATTGCTTCTATTGTTATAGGTACTATCCAGTTAGGTGCAACTATTGATTATGCAATCTTAATAACTAATAAATATATATCTAATAGAAAAAATGGTAAAGATAGAAAGTCGGCTGTCGATGATGCTTTGGGTACTTCAATTAGTTCAATCGTTGTAAGTGGGCTTTGCTTCTTTGGTGCAACTTTCGGAGTTGGTGCTTATTCAAAAATAGAAATGATTAGCTCTTTATGTACTTTGATGTCTAGAGGTGCTATTGTAAGTGTGTTATGTGTTATAACATTATTACCTTCGTTTTTATTGATTTTTGATAGGTTTATTTGCAAGACCACAATTGGAATGAAAATTGAAAAAATTGAAAAATAATTGCCATGTGCTTAAAAATATATTGTAATGAATATTTATAGAAGAACCCTCAGCCACTTCGTGGCAGCTCCCTTAAATAAGGGAGCCAAGTGATAACAAGAATCTTGCCTCCCTTACCCAAGGGAGGTGGCAGCCGAAGGCTGACGGAGGGTTATTGTAACAATCTAAAGAATTATATTAAAATATTAGAAAGGATTTGATTTTATAATGAAAAAAATTATTTCAAAAATAACCTCTGGTGTATTGTTATGTACTATGATTACATACACTACTCCATTATTTGCTTTTACTAAAGATGAAACTGTGTATTCTAAGTTGGATTCGACTGGTAATGCTTACAACACTGTGATTAGCGACCATATAAAGAATACAGAAAAAAGTTCTTTAATTAATGATATTTCTGATTTATTGAATATTAAAAATATTGGTGGAGATGAAACTTTTGACCAGAATGGTAATAATTTAATCTGGAAAGCAAATGGAAATGATATTTATTATCAGGGTGATTCTAAAAAGGAGTTACCTATACAGTGTGATATTAAGTATGAATTAGATGGAAAGGAAATTAGCAGTAAAGATATTGCTGGTAAGTCTGGAAGTGTAAAAATTATTCTTTCCTATAAAAATACAGATTCTCATATTGTTAAAATTAACGGAAAGGATGAAACTTTATATACTCCTTTTGTTGCCATTTGTGGTACAGTTATAAATAATGATAATAATAAGAATATAAAGATTTCAAGTGGAAAAGTTGTTGATGATGGAAATAAAACAATTGTTGTTGGTTTAGCTTTTCCTGGTTTACAAGAAAGTTTAGATATTTCAAAAAATACTGTTGATATTCCAAGTAGTGTTGAAATATCTATGGATGCTTCTGATTTTGAAATAAATAACATTATGACATATGTTACTCCTAAAGTTATTGAAGATGATGATTTAAGTATATTTGATGATTTAGATAAAATTTTTAGTGAGGTAAATACTTTGCAATCTGCTAGTAGACAATTAGAAGATGGCTCTAATACTTTAAAACAAGGTACTATTACTTATAATGAAAAATCAAAAGAATTTAATAGTGCATTAAAACAAGTTTCAAAAGGAATCAGTAATGCAAATTCAAGTTATTCTGAGATTAATAGTGCCATAGGATTAATAAATTCTAGTACATCTACATTACAAGCTGGCGCTAAAACTATTAGTGATGGTACTGAAGCTATAAGTACAAATTTACTAGTATTAAGCGAAAAATTAGGCGAATTACAAGCAGGTGCTAGTGCATTAAAAGCTGGTAAAGATAATTTAACATCTGGGGTAAACAAAATAATTTCTAGTGTAAATGCAAATACTTCAAATTTGACTAACCAATCTGATACAATTGCTAATTTGCAAAAATTAATAACTACTAATACTAATACAAAAAATGCATTAGTTTCACAGAATACTTCTTTAAATAGTACATTAAATGCTGGTGGATTAACTGCTGAACAAGAGGCTACTATTAGGACTCAAATAACTACAAATACTAATTTAATTGCTTTATTAGATTCTAATATAAATGCAAATAATTCTACCTTAGCTTTATTAAAAGCAACAGATATTAGCTCTTTACAACAATTACAGGCTGGATTAAATAGTTTACAAAATGGGTTACAAGCATTTGATTCTGGTATTGATGCAATTTATAATGGTTCTAGTAGTTTACAAACTGGAGCTAATACTCTTGCTACTAAATCTTCTGAGTTGTCTCAAGGTGCTAAGAGCTTATATCAAGGTACTACCCAACTTGTCTCTGGTACAAAAGCATTAAATTCTGGTTCTAGCGAAATGAAAGCTGGTTTAAATACTTTGGATTATTCTACTGAAAAACTAACTTACGCAAATAATCAATTAACAGATGGAGCTTCTACTTTAGCTAATGGCGCAGAAACTTTGGCTAATGGCATTACTAAGTTTAACAAAGAGGGTATTAGTAAAATTTGCAATTTTGCTAATGGAGATTTAAAAACTATTTCTACTAGATTGGAAAAATTACAGGAATTAGCTGATGAGTATAATAATTTTACTATGTTAGATAATGGCAATTCTGGCGAAGTTAAATTTATTATGATGGTTGATAGCATAAAAAAAGATGATGAAAAACAACAAGATGCTATTATACAAGATAAAAATAATGAAAGTGATGAATAAAATTCTATTTGACTTTGAATAAAAAAACTGTGTATAATATAGATAGAAAATGAGAGTCACTTAAACATGTGGTTACCATTATATTATAGTAACAGCAACACATTCGTACCGACTAAAGCAGAATGTGTTGTTGTATACTATACAATATTATTTACAAAAAAACAAGCGAACAAAGTAAATTTTAAAAAACAATTTTTAAAATAATGTTATTATTATACATTGCTCCACCTATTTTAGATGAATTTACTGCTTCTAATATCCCTGATTTTTCCATGGTTGGCGCAAATACTGATAATACTGCAAATAGTATGTAAACAATAAGTAAACTTTGTAGTATTCCATATATCGCTCCACCTATTTTGTTAAATTGACCAATTATTGGTATTTTTGAAATTACTTTTGCTAATGCTTTTACAAATATTAATCCTATTTTTGCTACTATGAATACTATTATTCCAACTGCTATTTTTATTAAGTTGGATGCTACCGTTTTTGATACATTGTCTATTATTTCTCTTTCTGTTTGTTCAACATGTTGTTTTTCCTTTTCTATAAATCCATTTATATAGTCTGTCATAACTTTTGGTGAGTTATCCTCACTTTCTTCTTTCTTTTGTTCATTATCTTTTATTACATATGATGTTACAGTTCCTCTTATTGCCTCTTCTAGTGTTGGCTGTATTGATGTATGATTTATTATAAAATTAGATATCGGTGCATATAAAATTAATGCTATTAATAATGCTATTATAAATCCTAAAATGTTTACTGCAACACCTACTAGTCCTTTTTTATATCCGAAGAAAACACATGCTACTATTATTGCTATAATTATAATATCTATAATAAATGCCACTTTTTCCACTCCCTTTCCATTTAACTATTATTTTCCAAATAAATTGTATCAAAAATATAAAAAATAAACAATACCTTTTACATATTATAAAATATATGATATTATATTTATATCAATTACTTAATATGTCAAGTAATATATGTACTAAAAAGACCAGGAAGCCTGAACATTTTCCTAGCCTTTTTGTTTCTTCTAAGGAAACTAACCACTTCGTGATTACTTTCCTAAGAATATAAAAAATTTTCTATAAGGCAATTATCTCTATTTTGTCTCTATAAATAATTCCTGCTACTGAACTTCCTAGAACAATATTAGATACCTCTTGCCTAGATTTGTACTTTTTTTGTAACCAACCTAAAGTATTTATAAACTCTACTTCTGTTCCTAAATTTATCACTATATTTGAATCATATACCTGTAAGGATTTTATTGTTCCATCTACCTCATAGTTAATTTCATTATTATTTTGAACATTTTTAATTACTACATCCCTAGATGTACTAAATAGATTATTTGACTTTTCCCTAACATATACAATATTATTTTTATTTCTTATATCTGCCATTATTATTTTGTTTTCTAGTTTTAATATTTCTGTATCATTTCCGCTTTCTATTAGATGTATCCCATTATCATAAATGCACATTAATTTTTCTTTATCCTGATATGTTATATTTGTTATTAGTTCCCCTTCTTCTCCTGATATACTATATTCTACTGAGTTTGTAGGGTCAGCTTTTGCTTTTTCTATTGATATTATTTTTATACGTGATTGTATTATTGCTCCCGTTGTATCAATTTCTGCAATAGCTAAATATTGATTGTTTCCTGATATATCAGTTGCTACCGCAATGCTGGATGATAGATATGTTTTAAATAATTCTTTTCCTTCTGAATTAAATATAACAATTATATTTTTATATGATGTGCCTTTTTCTATTACTGATACATATCCATTTTTATTGACATTTACCTTTTCTATATTTCCTTCTACAGAGGCTTGCCATAAAATGTTCCCACCTGATATTAAGTATATATTATTTCCTTTACTTTCTGCTACACACAGATATTTATTATTTGAACTATATATAGGATTGCTTATGCTTATTTCCACTTCCTCTGTTTTGTTTCCATTGGATGTATACATAGATAATGTATTTTTTTGTAATATTGTTATGTATTTATCATAAGCGTAAATGTTGGAATTATTAGTAGTATCTATATTAATATAGGCTATGTCTGTATTTTCTATGTTCTTCTTAAAAAAATATATATCTACCCATTCCCTAAAATTATCGATTTTTATATATGCACCGATTGATATTGCTATACCTATTATAATTACTACTATTATTCCTATTATCACTTTCTTTTTTATGGTCATCTTATCTCTATATTTATTGATATCAATAATGCTCATTTTCTATTATCCTTTCATCAATCTGTATAGATTTTATCAAAGATATGAAAATTTAACAATATGTAATTGAAGAATTTTTCATAATATCAAAAAAATGAATTCTTAAAACTTTGAAATACTTTGTTTGATTCAATTGTATTTCTAATAATTGGAATTTGCCATAATATTGCTAGTATTAATATTACTAATACCACTGCAATTAGTGATTTAAGTCGTTGACTCATTCTTTCTTTAAATGTCTTTCTATAGCGAATTCTATATCCATAATCTCTCATTCTTTGTATATAAGCATCATTGTATGCTTTGTTTACTGATTGTGTTACTTTTTGATTTATTTGCTTTTCTATATTATTGTAATCTATTTGCATATTATTATCATAAGTATTATTCTGTGGCTGTACTTTCAAATTTTCTAGTTGACTTCTTAATATTTGATTTTGCTCATATAATTTTTGATATTTAGTTTTTAAATTTTCTGTTTCAACTAGTTTTTGCTCTTTTTCTGCTTCTAATCTTTTGTCATATTCTGCTCTTTTTTCTTTATCAGAAATTGTCTCATATGCCTCATTTATCTTTTTAAATTTTTCCTCAGCCCACTGTTTTTTATCTTCTGTGTTTGCATCTGGATGGTATTTTTTTGCTAGTGTCTTATATGCTTTATCTATAATTTCTTTAGAAGCTATAGGGCTTACTTCTAATATCTCATAATAATTTTCCATACATGTATACCCTCATTTTTTTTTATTTATATTAGCATAAATCTATGAAAATGTCAAAAAGGACACAGTAATGTGTCCTTTTTGTTTTTATATAATAGGAAAGTTATACTTTCTTATTATATAAATGCTATAATCGCTAGCCCTTGAGATTTTCTCCTTATAGTCGAAAACTTTGGTAGGGCGAGAATAAATTAAAGAAAAATTTTTGATTTTTCTTATTTGTTCTAGTAATTTTATATTTTTTTCACTTATATCCTAAAATTCAGTTCTCTTATGCTAATTCTACTACTGCTCCTGCTTCTACAAATTTTGCTTTTATTTCTTCTGCTTCTGCTTTTGCTACATTTTCTTTGATTGTTTTTGGAGCTCCATCTACTAATTCCTTAGCTTCTTTTAATCCTAGTCCTGTAGCATCTCTAACTACTTTAATTACTTGAATTTTGTTTGCTCCTGCTTCTTTTAATACTATATTGAATTCTGTTTTTTCTTCAGCTGCTGCTCCTGCTGCTGCACCTGCTCCTGCTGCTGGAGCTGCTGCTGCTACTGCTGATACTCCATATTTTTCTTCTATTCCTTTAACTAGTTCTGATAATTCAACTACTGTTAAAGTATCAATTTCTTCTAACATTTTATCTGTTTTTTCACTCATTTTAAATCCTCCTAAATTTTTTTTAGTGTTGGTCACTACCCAATATGTTTATGCTGCTTCTTTTTGTATTCTTACTTGATCAAGCTTTTATGGCGAGTAAAATTTGTTTCACAAATTTTTCACGCCTGTGCGCTTTTTTCTGTTTCTCCATATTTTTTCTTGTACAATTTATGTTTATGCTGCTTCTTTTTGTATTCTTACTTGATCAAGCGCACTTGCTAGTTTTGATATTGTTCCAAGTAGTCCTCCTGCTAACATTCCTATTAGTGTTTCTCTTGATGGTAGTTTTGCTAGTGTTATTATTTCTTCTGCTGTCATTACTTTGCCTTCTACTACTCCTCCTTTGATTTTATAAAAGTCATGCTCTTTTGTGTATTCATATATTGCTTTTGCAGGTTCTAAGTAATCATCATGTCCTATTATTACTGCTAATGGTCCTTCTACTTCTATTCCTTCTATACCACATTTTTCTAATGCTCTTCTTGTAATGTTGTTTTTGGCAATTTTGTATTCTGAATTACTTTTTCTTAGTGTTGCTCTTAAATTTGTTACGTCTTCAACATTAATTCCTCTATATTCTGCTAATAATATTAGTTTTGCATCTTTCATTTTTTCTGCTAAGACATTAACTTCTTCTTCCTTTTTACTGATTATTTTTGCATTTGCCATTTTTTCACCTCCCCTTAAATTTAAAATCTATAATTTAATATATGTCGTCTATTCTTCAACAAACGGACGCCCAAAGGGCACCCCTATATTTATAGGTCAATTCCTTTGAAGAATAATCGATTTTTATATATTCTAAAACCGTCTTATGCTGACATGAGACATAAGACGGTTTATTACCGTTTTACACCTCGGTAGGATTTATTTTTATACCTACTGTCTTTGGCTTTATATTTAGGTTTTATATTTTAATATTATTCGTTTATACTTATTGATGGTCCCATTGTTGTTGTTATATATATACTTTTGATGTATTGCCCTTTTGCTGCTGCTGGTTTTGCTTTTATTATTGCTTCCATTACTGTATTGTAATTTTCTAATAGCTTACTTGCTCCAAATGATACTTTTCCAAATCCTAGGTGTATTATGTTTGTTTTGTCTAATCTGTATTCTACTTTACCAGATTTTATATCAGCTATTGCTTTTGCTACATCCATAGTAACTGTACCAGATTTAGGGTTTGGCATTAAACCTTTTGGTCCTAATACTCTTCCTAGTCTTCCTACTACTCCCATCATATCAGGTGTAGCTACTATTACATCATAGTCAAACCAGTTTTCTTTTTCTATTTTTGGTATTAATTCTTCTGCTCCAACAAAGTCTGCTCCTGCTTTTTCAGCTTCTTCTGCTTTTGGTCCTTTAGCAAATACTAGTACTTTTACAGATTTACCTGTTCCATTTGGTAGTACTACTGTCCCTCTTACTTGTTGGTCTGCATGTTTAGAGTCTACTCCTAATCTTACATGTAGCTCTACTGTTTCATCAAATTTTGTTTTTGGTAATTTTTCCATTACTTCAAATGCTTCTTTTGCTTCATATGTTTTGCTTGTATCAATTTGCTTTAATGCTTCTTGATATCTCTTTCCTCTTTTCATTTTTACCTCCCTTGGTGATATCGAATGTTTTTCACATTCTCCCAATTTTAATTATATTATATATATTATAAACGAAGCAAAAGTGGTATATTGCTAGGAAAGCTAATAAAAAATCTTAAAACTATACTAGTGTATGTTGAAAGATTTTTTGTGACGCTTGACAACGCAAGATGCCACTTTTCATTCGTTTTAGTCTGTAACAACTACACCCATTGATCTAGCTGTTCCTGCTACCATATTCATTGCAGCTTCTACTGTTGATGCATTTAAGTCTTCCATTTTTTGTTCAGCAATTTGTTTTACTTGCTCTTTTGTTATTTTGGCTATTTTTTCTTTGTTTGGTTTTCCTGATCCCTTTTCAATTTTTATTGCTTTTTTTATTAATACTGCAACTGGTGGAACTTTTGTTATGAATGTGAATGACTTGTCTTTATATACTGTGATTACTACTGGAATTGTCATTCCTGGTTGATTGGCTGTTTTGTCATTAAATTCTTTTACGAATTGCATGATGTTTACTCCACTTGAACCTAAAGCTGGACCTACTGGTGGAGCTGGTGTTGCTTTTCCAGCTTCTATTTGTAATTTTATAACATTTGTAATCTCTTTTTGTGCCATTTCTTTTTGCACCTCCTTCTAATGTTTTTATTTTTGATTATAATTTATATATTTTTGGAAACAATTTTCCTAGTTATGCTTCTATACTTTTTGGACTTGTGAAAATTCTAGTTCTACTGGTGTTTCTCTACCAAACATTGATACTACAACTTTTACTTTTCCCTTTTCTTTGTTTATTTCTTCTACACTTCCTACAAATCCTTCTAATGCCCCTGCTATTATTTTTACTGAGTCTTTTATTTCATAGTCGATATTAACTGGCACTTCTTCAAATCCCATTGCTCTTATTTCATCATCAGTAAGTGGTATCGGATTTGTTCCTGAGCCAACAAAACCTGTAACTCCTCTTGTATTTCTTACTATATACCATGTTGAATCTGTTACTATCATTTTTATTAAAACATATCCTGGGAATACTTTTTTTAATTTTGTTTCTCTTTTCCCTTCTTTTATTTCTATTTGTTCTTCCATTGGTACTATTATTTCAAAGAAATAGTCTTCAAGTTCTCTGTTTTTTACTGTTTTTTCTAGGTCTGTTTTTACTTTGTTTTCATAGCCAGAATATGTATGTATTACATACCATCTTGGTATTAAGTCTTCATTTTGATGGGCCATTGTATTAAGCCTCCTTAATATTTTTCTTACTCTGCCACTTGATTGTTTTCATCTGAAGTTGTATTTTCCCCATTATTCCCTTCTTCTGAATTATCTTGTGTTTCGTCATTGTTTTCATTGTTGTTATTTTCTTCATTGTTGTCATCAGAGTTTTCTTCTGAATTATTGTTTTCATTTTCATCAGCAGTTGTAGAAATTGAATCTTTTACTGTTTGCTTTACTTTATTAATTCCATATGTATTTAAAGCTTCAAATGCTAAATCTAACACTAGAACTATTGCTGTAGTAACTAAAACCATTGCAATAACAACTATTGTATTGTTTGTTAGTTGTTTTCGTGTTGGCCAAATAACTTTCTTTAATTCAGCTTTAAAATCTTTCCAGAAATGTTTTTGTTTCTTACTTTCTTTTTCTTGTTTTGCCACCTTTTGTACCTCCTAAAAGTTATTTTTATTTAGTTTCTTTATGTGTTGTACGTTTTTTGCAGAATTTACAATATTTTACTATTTCTAATCTGTCTGCATTATTTCTCTTGTTTTTTGATGTCATATAGTTTCTTCTTTTACATTCTGTACATTCTAATGTGATACTTTCTCTTGGTCCTTTTGCTGCCATTTAAATACACCTCCGTAATTTTTTGCTTTTACTTTTTATATTATATTTTTAACGATGTGCTATATTTTTAAGGGATTTGTGGGAATTTTTACAGACCTGTAAAAATCATTCCACACTTCACCACGTTTGTGTATTCTATCATAGTTTCCTGTATATGTCAATATACTCATTATAAAAAATGTCAATATTTTTGTAAGTATGTCAATGATGTGAAACAAACTTTTATAAAAAATTTGTAGTAT
>CAPYID010000035.1 GCA_948739805.1 uncultured Clostridia bacterium
ATTTATAAAAAATATGATATACTTTAATAAATTGATTGATATTTGTATCAATCGTGAGGAGAGCCGAAAAAAGTTGTAGATAACTACGTCATCGGCACCATAACTTAAATATTATTCAAAAATGAAGAGTTGCTTTCTTCATTTTCAGGCATAAAGCCATATAACTGTTGGTACTAAATCAAAGATTTAGACAACAGTTTATTTTTTTGTATCAGTAAGTCTAAAAGTATCTTCTAAAACACTTGCAGAAACTTTTTTAGAATTAGTATCTAAATGAGCATATAAATTTGCAGTAGTAGAAAAATTAGAATGACCAAGCCATTCTTGTATTGATTTCATAGGAATACCTTTAGCAAGCAATAAACTTGCACAAGAATGTCTTAAATCGTGAAAACGAATATGCCTCATATTATTTTTATCAAGCAACATACTAAAGTGTTGTGTAACATAGTCAGGTCTTACAATATTTCCATCAGGTTTAACAAAAACATAATTCAAATACTTTTTACTATAACTATTACCAAAAGCCTTTTTGAAAGCCTGTTGTTTTTCTTTTACATCTAAAAGCATATTTGCAATATCATCAAATAAAGGCAAAGTTCTATAACTAGACTTATTTTTTGTTCTATCTTTTCCTTCAATTTTTCTATTATTACCATCTGTATTTGTAACTGTAATAGTGTGTTTAATAGTAATTGTTTTATTTTCAAAATCAAAAGAATCCCATTGTAAACCTAAAACTTCACTTCGTCTTAATCCATAAAAAGCAGTAATCAAAATAATAAGTTCTAGAGGATCATCTTTAGATATTTCAAATAGCTTATTTAATTCTGTTTCATTATAAAAGCTACTAATAAATTGTCCGTTTTTTAGGTCTTTGTATTTTATCAGCAGGATTACTCACAATAACATTCATCTTAAAAGCATAATCTAAACATTTTCTTATAATAGCGTGATGGTGTATTACTGTATTTGCAGTAAGATTATACTTTTCCATCAATTCATTATAAAAGTTTTGAATATGGATAGGCTCTAAATCTTTTAGCTTTATAGGATTTTCTGTAAAATATCGTTTTATATGGTTATTAGATATTTGCCTATAAGAAGTAAAGGTTGAGCTTTCTATCGTGTGTTGTATGATTTTTAGCCAATAAAAAAGATACTCTAAAAATAGAATATCAGTTGAATTATTTGTTTTTGTTTCTACATTATCTAATGTCTTTAGTTGTAATTCTTTTTCTAATTTTTCTTTTAATTGTTCTGCAACTACTAAAGCTTGTTTCTTATTACCTCGTTCTTTTAGTCCTGTGGAACGCCAAGGCATATGTCTTTTTCCATTTTCATCATAATACTCTAAAATAGCTTGATAAATACCATTTCTAACTTGCAGACAACTTACAGATACTTTGTTTACTTGTAAATTTTCTGTTACCAAATTTAACTCCTTTCTGATGTAACAGACTAAATTAATTTACTATTGATTTCTTTGTAGTAAATATAATAGCCTAAACACTCTTTTTTTCTAAATAATTTATAACGCAATGTTTAGGGATTTTATATTCTCTACCAACTTTTATAGATTTAATAGCGTTTTGTTTAACTAACCTATAAGCAAGAGTTATACCTATGCCTAGCATTTCTGCTAATTGTTTTACAGTTACTACATCTTTATATGCAGTAAACATTACTTTGTTTAAATCAGTATTTTCCATAAACTTAACCTCCTTAAAAAATTCACAATAGCAAATAAAAATTTCACTATATGTATGCGTATTGCGTTTTTGAGAGAGGTTAATCCTCATACTTGTTTTTCTTCAAAATTAATAAGCTTTTGCACTAATTCTTCGTGGTAAATCAATAGATGCTTTAATACCTCTTTGCATAATATATTGATTTTTCTTACTATCATAGCGATAAATACTAGAATTAGCTTTTTTACAGGCATAGTCGGAAAGTGGATGAGCATTATACGAAAGCTCTATTGCATCTTGCTTTTGAAGTTCTAATAATTGTTCATAAATTATATCTTTTTTAGAACTTCTAACATAATTCTTTTGATATTCTGCTTGCGCAATTTTTCTTTTTTCTGCATTAATAGATTTCCTAGAACTTTTTTCTTGTTCATATCTTCCATCTTCCTTAATAGTTTTAGAAATATATTGTTGAGAAACATTTGTAATATCAGAGATTTCCTTTTGCTTCAAATGTTTATTAAAATATAAATCTAAAATTTGCTCTTTTCTATCCAAAAGATTTCCTCCTTTCATTTAGTTGTATTTTTGTTTGTTGATTTTTAGATACAAAAATCCTAAGGACTTTTAGGTAAAATTTCCAAACAAAACTTGACTATTATCTATAAAAACTATATAATAGTAATAACTTGATAAATGTTATCAATTATAAAATGTAATATGATAACCTTATAAATAATTACTATACATATATAATACAGTAATAATTCGCGTTTGTCAAGTATTACATATAAAGTTAAAAAAATTTTAGGAGAGTGAAGATGAGAAAGAATAATACAGGGAATTTCAAGACTTTTTGGTTTAAATATAGTGATTATGAATTAAAAGAAATAGATAAATTTACATATATAACACCAAAGGAAGACTCTAAGGTTGCAATGTATGACCCATTTAATGTTTCTGACAGTATATTAGTAGATATACTACTGATAGGAAGAGATGTAGAAAATGATGAATTAAAATTAGCAGACGAGAAAATTATAGACTTTGTAAAGAAATATGGACTATTAGGAGAATTAACATATTTGCCATTAAATACAGATATTGTAAAACAAAGTAAAGTATACTTACCTGTTGGAAATGTAGTTTGTAACAAAGAAACATTAACTGCAGGAGAATACATAAGGCTATTTTTAAAATGTGAAAAGAAACAAAAAATTACAATAAAGGAAAATGCAAAAGGAGAGATTTTAGAATTATCAACAGAAAATGAAGCAAATCCACTTGCTTTTATAGATAGACCAGGAGAATATGCAGTAGTATTTTCAAAAGCATATTCAGAAGGTGTAGTTTGGATTATGGATTATGCAAGAAGATTATATTTGACATTTGAAGCAATAGAAAATTATAGTAAAGTAGAAAATGCTTATACAAGGCAAAAATATGATAATTACATAGAAAACTTTAATGCTTCAAAAATTGCTTGTAGAATATTAATGCATAGTAATAAAGAATACCCTCCTGTTTTAGAATGGAACTTTAATTCTCTAAAACTTGCAATAGATACAATGTTTGCATTAAATGAAACAAGCGAAAGAAAAACAGTAAAAATGTGTAAACACTGTGGCAAACCTTTTGCTTCAGATAATTTAAAAGCAGAATATTGTAGTCCACAATGTAGAAATCAAGCTAATGTTTATAAAAGTAGGGCGAAGAATAAGGAGTAGAATATGGATATAGCTACTATTAAAAATAATAATTTAGAAAAAATTGATGAAATGCTAGAAGATGAAGACGGAATAAATGTAATGTTTAGTAATAAATGGGCAGAACATGAAGCAACTATTTTCTTACAACAAGAATTAAATAAATATAGAGGAATATTTGATGCTAGTGGAATTACAACTAAAGACAAAGGAATTTCATATGATGGAAGAATAGAAGTGATGAATAATGCTAGTGAAAAAAGAAAAGAATGGATTGGTAATATAGATGTACAAGTAAAGGGTACTTGCGTAGATGAAATTAAAAAAGGAAATTCGAAATTTCAAATAGAAGTTACACATTTAGAAAATTATACAAAAAACCCATTAGGAGTATTATTTTTTGTTGTGCAAATACAAAAAGATACTTTAGAAAAAAAGATATTTTATAGATATTTATTACCAGTAGACTTGCAAAAGATATTTATGACAATAAAAACAACACAAGAAACTAAATCAATAGATATTTACCCTATAGATTCTAATCAAAAAAATATGTTAAAGAAAAAATGTCTTGAGTTTTTAAAAGCAAGAGATATGCAAGTTGGAAAAAGAATTGTAATATTAGATGAGGAAAAACAACCATTAGAAGTATTAGTACAAGATTTTAGGGAAGATAAAAATGATTATTTAAAAGATAAAGTTTATATGTATGTAAAGTTAAATAATGATGAAGGTCTTGTTCCTGCTATAATGCCAGAAGGAGGAATAATTGGTGCTGTGCAAATTATTGAACAACCACTTATATTAAAGGGTATAAAATTTTATGATTCTATTAAAAAGATTATAAATGAAGATGAAATAATATTTCAGTATGGAGAAAATATAACGTTTAATATGAACACTAAAAAATTAGATTTTAAATTTCAGGGCACTATTGATGAAATGATAAATGATATGAGCTTTGTATTAATGCTCATAAATATAACCGAAAATGATTGTAAGCATTTGTGTGATTCTTTAGAAGATAAAATAAATATCATTAAAGAGTTCAAAAAGAATTTGAAGAAAATAAATATTATATTAAATGATAAGTTTCCTCCATTTAGAGATGTTGATTATTCAAATATGAAACATTTTAATAATTTGATTAATAATGATAAAGATACAATAAAAAATATAGATATTTCAAGGCTATATGCAATAAAGTTATGTGGGAAGAATATATTATTACTTCTAAATAGAGATAAAGAAGGAATTACAGTATATAACTTTTTTGATGATATATCTAAAAAAATGACTATTACAATAAAAAAGAAAAGACAATATATAAGAATTTGTCCATATAGTTTACTAATAGAAAAGCTCAATTTCGAAGATATATTAAATTATAATAAGAAATCTGTAAGTTTATCAATAGATGATTGTGAAAATAATGATATAAATAACCAGTATATGAATTTATTGGTCTTGATGCTTATTAATAGTTATGATAAAACTAAAAATGAGGAATTTTATCAATTAGCAGAAGAATTTATAGACAAATTACTTGAATGGGAACCGAATGATAATATTTATATTGTTAATCAATTACAATTAGTTAAGAGAAAAAGAGAACTGACAGATACAGAAAAGAGTAAACTGTATAATATAAAAAATGAAGAAAATGATAATATAGAGTTATTATATGGTATTTCTATATTATTAGAAAATAAGTCTGACATCGATTATTATTACAATAGATTAGATGCCAAAAGTAAAAAAGAATTTTCTAAGTTTCCAATAGAAAAACTAAAAAACAAAATATAGCAGAAGATTGGAGGAATTAAATGATTGAAGTTAAAAACTTTGATAACTGGATAGAAGATAAAATTTCTGGTAAATTTGGTAGTGGTGCTAGTGAAAAAGTATGGCTTATTAATCCAGAAACAAACCAAAAAGGACTTTTCAAATTTCCAAAAGTAAAAGATAAAGAAAAAGGAATAATAACAGGAGAATACTGGGCTGAAAAACTAGCTACTGAAATTGGAAAGTTGATAGATGTAGAATGTGCTAGAGTAGATATCGGAACATATAAAGGAAGAATTGGCTCAATGAGTTATAATATAATAAAAATAGGTGATGAATTTATAGAGGGAATAAACTATATTCAAACCAAATATCCTTATTATCAAAAAGAGCAACTATTTGATGAGTATTCTGGAGAAAAATATACAGTACAAATGATTAAAAATAGCCTTTCTGAAGATATGAGTTTACTAGAAGATATTTTTAATATGACAATATTTGATGCTCTAATTGGAAATAGCGATAGACATCATAGCAATTGGGGAATATTATTTGAATATAATCATAATAGTTTATGTCCAAATTATAAGTTAGCACCACTATATGATAATGGATCTTCTTTATGTTCGTATATAAATGAAGACGATATTGAAAATATTTTAACTGATAAACTACGATTTGAGTCAGTTATTAATACTAAATCAAAATCAACGATTGGCTGGAATGAAACAAGACCAATTAGACATTTTGAATTAATACAACTTATTAGAGAAAATTATTATAATGAAACAGTAAATATTATAAAAAGAATAAAGCAAAAAATTAATGAAGGAAATATTAAGAAAACACTAGGAAAGTTTGATAATACTATAATAAGTCCAAATATGAAAAAACTCATAGAGATTTTTATTTTAGAAAGAAAAAGCAGAATACTTAACATATACAATTTAGAGAAAGGAGAATGAAAACTATGGAAAGAGATTTAGTATATCTAGTTTGGAAAGATTTAAAAACAGGTAATAGATATAAAGTTGCAGAACTATATAAAAAAAATGAGCATTTCTATTTTAAATATATTTTAGAAAATGTGAAAGAGGCTCAAAAAAATGGATTTGAGTTATTAGTTGCTTTTCCTCAGATTAATGCAACATATGAAAATCCACATCTTTTTGCAGTATTTGGAGCAAGACTTCCTGATAAGAGAAGACCAGAGATTAAAGAAATTTTGGCTACTTATGGAATGACAGAATATGATGAATTTGAATTATTAAAAAGAAGTGGTGCAAAATTGCCAACAGATAATTATGAGTTTGTAGAAAGGTAGGAAATATGGAAGAGTATTTTGATGTATTAGATGAAAATGGAAATCTAACAGGAGAGAAAAGAACCAGAAGTGAAGTTCACAGTAAAGGATTATGGCATAAAGCAGTTCATATATGGGTAGTAAATGATAAAGGGGAATTAATATTACAAAAAAGAAGTCATGAAAAGATAACTAATCCAGACATGTGGACCACTTCTACATCTGGGAATTTATCTGTAGGAGACACTCCAATAGCTGGAGCTATAAGAGAATTAAATGAAGAAATTGGATTGCAAGTAAGTGAATTAGATTTAGAATATTTATTTACAGTAAAAGAACATAAAGTACATAATGATGGAAAACTTATAAATAATGAAATTATAGATGTTTTCTTAATAAGTAAAAATGTAAATATTGAAGATTTAAAATTACAAAAAGAAGAAGTATCAGAAATTAAATATATTTCATTAAAAGATTTTGAGAAAATGGTAAAAGAAGATTCAGCCGAGCTAGTGGAACATAAGGAACTTCATTATAAATTACTAGAAGTATTACATAATAGATATTAAAAGTTGAAAAAGGAGCATTTTTAGATGCTCCTTAATAACATTTATTTATTTTTTATAATACCTAACTTACAAAAATAATAGTAAGCATCCATACCACCTTTAAAATAAATTTCCTTTTCAATGATGTCTTGTAAGTCATAATATAAGTTAACGATTTTAGAAATAGACATACATTCTTCTTTAGAAATTCCATTTTCTAAAACTTCATCATCTAGTAATTTTTGCAGGTTAATGTTACAGTCTAAAATATTATGGATTTTTTCATATAAATCCATATACTGTTCATTGTTGTTTTTTAAGTAAACTCTAACTCCATTTAAAAGTTCATAAAAATTATCACTATTTTCATCATAAAATGAAATAAATCTTTGTTCTTCATTCATATCTAATCCCTCCATTAATTATAAATATATCTTTCTAAAATTATTTCTTCGATAGAATTTTTTAGGTTGTTCATCTTGCCAACCCATTCTAATTGGTTAGTTGCTTTTAATTCTTCTGTAATGCCTTCTTTTTCTGCCATTAGTTTCATTTGAGCATCAAAAAAATCACTTGCTTGTTTATCTATATCTAGCAAATGATTTGTAAGTTCATCATTCATACATAGTATTGTATATTCAGCTTTTTTATGGCTTTTAAGGTAATTTAATCTCATTCTAGCATATTTTCCTAATGTAATATTTTTAGTATTATTTGATAATACAAAGTCTGGTAAATAGTAATCTCCACACTTTGTATAAGTTATTTTCATAATTTTCTATCATCCTTTCTCTTTGATTTATCTAATTTTTTCATTTGCTTTTCAAAGTCAAAACAAATGCCATGTTTCTTTTCAAATTCTTTAAATTAAAGTATCTGTAAAGGGAACCCCTACTATTTTACAAATAAAAATTGCAAATAGCTGTATAGCTTCAGACCATTCCTTTAAAGCTTTTTCTAGTTGATTAGTTCTTGTTTTAAAGAAGTTTAATTCTTTACGAAATTTTAGATCTATTCGTTCTATTTTATAAGAAGATTCAAACTCTATATCAGAGCATTTTTTATTCAGTTTGTTATTTTCATTCCATAAATAAGAGTTTTCTTCTTTATATTTTGATGCCATATTCACTAAATGAGTCTGTTTGCTTAATTCTTTGTGTAGTTTTACATTATCAGCATATAGTTGTTCAATTAATTTATCTTTAGGCTCAATAATTTCCTTTTGTATCTGTTCATCTCTGTTAAAAAATCTAGCTTTTACATCTTTAATATTAGGAACATTTGGTAAATCTAAAGTAATATCATTTAATGTTTTTTGAGTATCTTCAAAGTTAGTTAGCTTTTTATATTCCTCAGTAGAAAGATGTTTCCTATCACTAGATTCACCACGTTCTAGTTTAAATCCTTTATCATTTACATATTTATTAAAAGCATCTTGCATATTACCATAACTATTTTTACCTTTCCAATAATCACTAGCACATACTTTGCGAATACCATTTCCGTGTTTATCAAAACTATCAACTACAGGAATAAAAGATAAGTGCATATGTGGAGTTGCCTCGTCCATATGCACTACTGCAGATATTATATTTTCCTTGCCTAACCTTTGTATTCAGCTACGAAGTTATAACATTCTCTAAAATACCTTTTGGTTTCTTCTTCGCCGATAGAATCAAAGAACTCTTTGTCAGAAGTCATTAGTAATTCACAAACAATAACACTTGTATCTTTAATTTGACCTTTTAAATGGTTCTCTTCTTTTAGTCTGTCAAATTCCTTTTCATATCTTCCAAGAGGTTTCTTCAAATGATAATTCAAATAACTTTTACTTAAATCAATATTAGTATTTGAATAATTTTTATTTTTTCTTTCATTATGCATATATGATTTTGCTACATTACTTCTTTTGTGTTTTTCATTTCTTAAAATAGAATAACTCATAATAAAATTGATCCTTTCAGTAAGTATAGAAGAGAAGAAATTAAAAACTTTGAGGTGAACCAAAAATTTCAAAAGATAAACGGAAAAAATATTTTCCGTTTTGCATATAATATGGAGTCTGTTTTCGCTCGCCGCGTGGCAGGCTCCAGATTTAGTTTTTTGTATTAAAATCTACTTTCTTGCTAATAATAATATTAGGCGATAGATTTAATTAAGATGCTTTTGCATCAGAGTTTAAGCATATATACGTTGTGTATGTGCTTTTTCTAATTGTTTCTTAAAGGATGCTAATTTCCAAGGGTGCGTCATTGGAGGAATATATTTTTTCTTTTCTTTTTTAAGCTTTGGAATAACATCAAATTCTTTCGAGTATTTTTTATGAGATTGTAGTTTTCTTAATTCATATACCTTTTCATCAATTGTTACTAGTAGTTCACCGTTAAAAGCTTTAATTACAAGGCATTCCGTTTTTGCTCTAAAACATTTTAATTGATTATTTTCATATGGTTGATAGTATTCATTTTTAAATTTTATACTATTACCATTATCAATCTTTCGCGGTGTTAAAACAGCAAGTGTATAATTGATTTTTTCAGTAGGAGGAGATACTTCCATATACTGATTCGAACTTTTTGTAATCTAAAGCAAATTTAGTGTTAAATTTGGGTACAAACACATTAATTAAATATTCATTTGCTCCTTCCATAGTTGTAATATTATTTAATTTCAGTTCATTTATTAATCTATCTTGAAAAGTTCCGTTATCTCGCTCAACAAGACCTTTAGCTTGAGAAACACTAGTTGTATCAATATCAACACCTAATTGCTTACAAGCATATCCAAATTGAGTTAAAACGTCTTTATCAGAAGTACGCTTATCTTCGTTTAATCTATTATAATTAAATACCGTCCTATTATCAGTTTTAAATAAACTTGGAATACCATAATTTACTAGTACTTGATAAAACACATTGTAATATCCTTTAAGTGTTTCTTGCCAATCGAAATACGCACCAACAATATGATTTGTAGCTTTATCAGTTGCTAAATGCAGGCAAGATTTTACATCTCCAAACCATAGATGAGAAGAGCCATCCATTTCTGTTACTTCGCCAAAATATTTAGGTTTTTCTCCTCTAGGATGCGAATCCTCCAAAGCTACTTCATGATTTACAATAATTTCAATTTCTTCTTCTGTTTTATCTTTTAATTTCTTTCCTTTTTGTAACTTTTCTTTTGCTAGTCTTCTTTTAGTAGCCTTTCTAGCCTTAGGAGAGCGAATTCCATTTTTCATTAAAGTTGTGTAAACAAAAGTATATGAAACATTGATATTTTCTTCCTCAAGTAAATAATCATAAAAATGATTAAAATTAAACCCTTGATATTTATTACGATAAAGTAGTATAATGTTATCGGAGATTGATTTATCTAAGGTCTTAGCAGGTTTCTTTGAGCGGTTGCCATGCACAAACCCGAGATTTACCTTTCTCCTTATATATTTTTATCAAACGATTTACTTGTCTAACAGTTATACCTAGTTTGTGGGCTACTCTTTTTTTATTACCTCCATGGTCAACTAATTCCTTGATTATCTCATATTTATTTGCTTCTTTCATTCTTAAATTCACCTTTCTCATTTCGTCACCTCTGTGACTTATTGTTTTCACTTTGGGACATTTTTAAAAGTTACTACTTAAGACATTATCATAAATTAATCATATGGAAAGAATATAGTATTGCTTTTAAATTGTATATTCAGTAAAGTGTAGTAAAATAAAGAAAAAAGAATAAGAGATAAAGTTTAAAAACTCCATAGAAAGTCCGCAGTTTGTGCAATTAAACTAAACGATGTAAGTTTTATCTGCCAAGAGCTTCTAGTGGAGTTTTTTCTGAAACTTACATCGTTTAATTTCTTATTCATTAGTAAAAGAGGTATGAAAATGCTTAATATAACTTATAGAGGTAAATTTGAAAATGAAAAACAACTTATTGATAATGATAAGATACCACAAAAAGCCATTCAATTTAAAGAAGGCAAAGAAATAAATGATATATTTAATTTGGGATTTGCATTAGTGTTACCAATAATTATTCCTATAATAATTATTACAATAATAAGAATACAAAATATAGAAGGACATATAAATTTTGATTTAAAGACAGGTTGTATTATTGCTATTGCTATTTTGATGAATTATATTTTAAAATTTATTCATGAATATATACACTCTTGTTTATACCCTATAAAAAGTAAAAAAACAATATGGAAATATACTTCAAATGGTGCATATTTAATATATTGCAATGCAAAAATATCAAAAATAAGATTTATAGTTATTTCACTAGCACCTATGATAATATTAGGAATAACTGCATTTATTCTATGGCTATTCATAGCTGATAAAATCGATTTGATAATAAGTCTTGTATATGTATTTTTGACTTGGATTATGATATTTTTTGCTATGGGAGATTTAGTAAATGTTTATAATACAATTAAACAAGTTCCAAAAAATGCTAAAGTATTTAATTATGGATTACATTCATATTGGTATTTGGAAAATAAATCGTAATACAAAATTACAAGTTGTCTGTGATATTAATATATAATATTTATAAAAGTACATTAAGTGCTAAGAAATTGGCATTATTAATGTATTTTTATTTTTCTAAAAAGTTTTATAAAATCTATTGACAGTTGAATACATATTCACATATAATGTAAAAAGTTGAATAATAGTTCAACTATAAGAGCAAAATATTATTTGTAGTAGATTAAAACAAAATTAAAAAAGGAGATGATAATATGCAATTAACAGTAGGTTTATTAATACCTTTTTTAGGAACTGCATTAGGATCAGCAATGGTATTCTTAATGAAGAATAAAATGAACAGAAAATTTGAAAAATTACTTTTAGGATTTGCTTCAGGTGTAATGTTAGCAGCATCAATATGGTCTTTAATTGTACCATCAATAGATATGGCAGAAGAACAAGGAAAAGTTGCTTGGATTCCAGCTAGTATAGGATTTTGGCTAGGAATTATGTTTTTGCTCATTTTAGACTATTCAATTCCTCATTTGCATTTAAAGAGTAGTAAACCAGAGGGAGTAAAATCTAAATTTAAGAAAACAACAATGATGTTACTTGCAGTAACACTTCATAATATACCAGAAGGAATGGCAGCAGGAGTAATTTTTGCAGGAGCAATGATTGGAAATACAGGAGTAACAATGGTAGGAGCATTTGTATTAGCCATTCGGACTTGCAATTCAAAACTTTCCAGAAGGTGCAATTATATCAATGCCTTTAAAAAGTGAAGGAGTATCAAAACCAAAAGCATTTTTATATGGCTCTTTATCAGGAATAGTTGAACCAATAGGAGCAATAATTACAATATTACTTACAAATATGGTTGTATCAATATTACCTTATTTATTATCATTTGCAGCAGGAGCTATGATTTATGTTGTAGCTGAAGAATTAATACCAGAATCACATAGTGGAGAACACTCAAATATTGGAATAATTGGACTAGCTTTAGGCTTTGTTCTTATGATGGTATTAGATGTAGCATTAGGATAAAAATGGCTTATAAAAATACATTTAATATTAGTAAATTCTTGATATTTGAAATGTATTTTTATTTTTAAAAATTTTTTTATAAAAACCATTGACAGTTGAGTACATATTCACATATAATATAATTAGAGTTGAATAAACACTCAACCATCACACCACAAACAAAAGAAAATAAGGAGGTAATAAATGGCTAGAAATGAATTTATATGTGATTGTAGTGTAATCCATCAAGATGTAGTTGATAAAACTACAAAAAATATGCCAGATGCAGATATGTTTAATAAACTTGCAGAATTTTTTAAAATTCTTGGAGATACAACTAGAGCAAAAATCTTATTTGCTTTAGACCAAAACGAAATGTGTGTATGTGATATTGCAAATGTTTTAGGAATGAGCAAATCATCTATCTCACATCAATTAGGAACTTTAAGAAGAGGTGGGATTGTTAAATGTAGAAAATCTGGAAAAGAAGTTTTTTATATGTTAGATGATGACCATGTAAAAGAAGTTTTTGAAATAGGTATCGAACATATAGAACATAAAAAATAAAAATTTGGAGGTAAAATAATATGAAAAGTAAATTTAAAATAAAAGGATTAGATTGTGCAAATTGTGCAGCAGAATTAGAAAGAGCAATACAAAAATTAGATGGAGTAGAAAGTGCAAATATAAGTTTTATGACGCAAAAAATGGAACTTGAATATGATGAAACAAGAAAAGAAGAAATTATACAAAATGTAAAAAAAGTTATTAAAAAGGAAGAACCAGATGTAACAATAGAAGAAGTCTAGGAGGTTGTTACTATGAAAAAAAAGGCAATTAAGATTATAATAGCACTTGTATTATTTTTTATTGCACTTATAATCAATTTTAATAATAAATGGATAAATAATACAATATATATTATATCTTATATCATTGTTGGATTAGAAATCGTAAGAAAGGCAATAAGGAATATTTCTAGAGGAAAAGTTTTTGATGAAAATTTCTTGATGACAGTTGCAACGATTGGAGCATTTGCAGTTGGGGAATTTCCAGAAGCAGTTGCAGTTATGCTATTTTATCAAGTGGGAGAATTATTCCAAAGTTATGCAGTAGATAAATCTAGAAAATCAATTTCAAGTTTAATGGATATAAGACCAGATTTTGCAAATGTAGAAAGAAATGGTAAACTAGAAAAAGTTGATCCAGATGATGTAAAAATAGGCGAGATAATCGTAATAAAACCAGGAGAGAAAGTTCCATTAGATGGTTATGTAATAGAAGGTAAGTCAAGTTTTGATACAAAAGCATTAACAGGAGAATCTTTACCACGAGAAGCAACAGAAGGAGAAGAAGTATTAAGTGGTTGTATAAACTTAAATGGTGTTATAAAAGTAGAAGTAACAAAAGAATATGGAGAATCAACAGTAAGCAAGATATTAGATTTAGTTGAAAATGCAAGTAGTAAAAAATCTAAGTCAGAAAACTTTATTACAAAATTTGCACAATATTATACACCAATAGTTGTTATTATTGCAGTAATTCTTGCAGTATTACCACCACTTATAATAAAAGATGCAACATTTTCAGATTGGTTATATAGAGCATTATCATTCTTAGTAGTATCTTGTCCTTGTGCATTAGTTATTTCAATACCATTAAGTTTCTTTGGAGGAATAGGTGGAGCATCTAAAATGGGTGTTTTAATAAAAGGAAGTAACTATTTAGAAGCTATTGCAAATACAGAAATAGTTGTATTTGATAAAACTGGAACATTAACTGAAGGGGTTTTTGAAGTACAAAAAGTTAAAGCAATAGACATAAGTGAAGAAGAATTACTAAAAGTTACAGCATATAGTGAAAATTACTCAAATCATCCTATTGCATTATCTGTTAAAAAAGCATTTGGCAAAGAAATTGATGAAAAACAAATTGTAAAAACACAAGAATTATCAGGACTTGGAATTGTTGCAAGAATTGGAGAACAAGATGTATTAGTAGGAAATGAAAAATTAATGAATGAAAGACAAATTAAATTTACAAAATGCAATGATATAGGAACTATTTTATATGTAGCAATAGAAAGAAAATATGCAGGATGTATAGTAATCGCAGATAAAGTAAAAGAAGATTCAGTAAAAGCAATAGCAAATTTAAAGAAAAATAATATAAAACAAACAGTAATGCTAACAGGAGATAGAAAAAATGTTGGCGAAAGTGTTGCAAAAAAATTAGGATTAGATAAAGTTTATACAGAGTTATTACCAGATGGTAAGGTAGAAAAAGTAGAAAATCTATTAAAAGAAAAAAGTGAAAAAGGTAAACTTGCATTTGTAGGAGATGGAATAAATGATGCACCAGTTTTAGCATTAGCTGATATAGGTATAGCAATGGGAGGTTTAGGATCAGATGCAGCAATAGAAGCAGCAGATGTTGTACTTATGACAGATGAACCATCAAAAATAGTAAATGCAATTCATTTATCAAAGAAAACAATGAGAATTGTTAGAGAAAATATAATATTTGCTATTTTTATAAAGGTACTTGTTCTAATTTTAAGTGCATTTGGATTATCAACTATGTGGGAGGCAGTATTTGCAGATGTTGGAGTTTCTGTAATTGCTATTATAAATGCTTTAAGAGTATTAAGAGTTAAAAACAAATAAAAATTTTTAAAAAGCTACTATTTTGAAGTAGCTTTTTTATAATGTAAGTTTTAAAAGCATTGGAAAATCAAACAATATTCTTATATACCCTCTTATTTATAATATACCCATTATAGGTATATAATATATATTTAGAAATTAAAGAATGGAGATTTAGCAAAATGAAAACAGAATATGAAAGTAATTATACAATAAGCTATACAGAGGTAAATCAAGAACTAGAATTAGGTTTAACAAACACAATAGGTATAGTACAAAGTATTGCAACAGATTATTTCACATCATTTGGAATAGTTAATTAAAGTTAATTACTAAACTCTCAAAAGGGTTATATTGTAGTAAGAAAACACATATACCCCCTTATTTACAAAATACCATAGTAGGTATATAATATGAAAGGTGATGGTATTGATGGATAAGAAAAAAACACATAGAAGTGAAGATGAAAAGAAGCTTATTACAAATCGAATTAATCGAATTGAAGGACAATTACATGGTGTAAAAAAAATGGTTCAAGAGGACATTTATTGCAAAGATGTGTTGGTTCAATTATCTGCTATTGAAAATTCAGTAAAAAGTTTATCAAATCATATATTGGAAAATCATCTATATAATTGTGTAACAAAGGATATAGAAGATGGCAATATAGATATTATTGATGAACTAATAGCATTATTTAAAAAATTTAATAAATAAAAGAAAGGACTGATGTTAAGTGAAAGAAATACAAATTAAAGTAAATGGTATGGTTTGTGAGGGATGCGAAAATAGAGTAAAAAATGCTTTATCTACACTAGATGGAGTAGAGAGTATAGAAGCAAGTCATAAAACAGGAATTATTACAGTAATATCAAATAAAGAAATTGAAAGATCAGTTATAGAAGAAAAAATTAACGATCTTGGATTTGAAACTGTAAAGGAAGATTAAGAATGAAAAAGATAATTTTATCAATAGATGGAATGACTTGTTCAGCTTGTTCAAATGGATTAGAAAAGTATTTAAATAAGCAAAATGGAATAATTGAAGCAAATGTCAATTTAGTTATGGCAAATGCTACAATTATTTATGATGAAAATATACTAGAAAAAAGCAAACTAGATGAATTTATAAAACAAGCAGGTTTTAGAAGTCTTGGAGAGTTTAAAGAAATAAACACTGAAAACAGAAACAAGAGAGAAAAAATTAAATTCATCATATTTACAATTTTAGCAATTATACTAATGTATATATCTATGGGACACATGATTAACTTACCTATTTTTAATTTTTTAGAGGTGAAATTTAATCCAATAAATTATACAATATGCTTATTTTTGTTTGCTATAATTTTTATGATTTATGGCTATGATATTTTAAAAAATGGATACAAAAATTTAATTCATAGAACACCTAATATGGATACTTTAGTAGGCATTGGAGTATTGAGTAGCTTTTTATATAGCATTTATAGTATGATTATGATTATAAAAGGTTATTCAGAAAATATACAAAATTTGTACTTTGAATCTACTGCTATTGTTATATATTTTATAAAATTAGGTAGATATTTAGATGGAATCAGTAAAGATAAAACAAAAGAGGCTATTCAAAAGTTAGTAAAAATGACACCCAATAAAGCTACAATTAAGGTAGATGGTAAAGAAAAACAAGTTACATTAGATGAGATACATAAGGGAAATATTGTTATTTGTAAACCTGGAGAAAAAATTGCAGTTGATGGAGAAATATTAGAAGGAACAGCACACTTTGATGAGTCATTTATAACTGGAGAAAGCAAACCATCAAATAAAATGAAAGGCGATAAGGTTATTGCTGGAAGTATAAATTATGATGGATATGTCGAGTATAAAGCTGAAAGAATTGGAAAAGAATCTACAATATCAGAAATCGTAAGATTAGTAGTAGAGGCAAGTAATACAAAAGCTCCAATTGCTAAAATTGCAGATACTGTTTCTGGATATTTTGTACCAACTGTTATAGCTATCGCAATCTTAACATTTATTGTTTATTTAATAATGGGATATGAATTTTCTAACAGCTTAATAAGATTTGTTACAATATTAGTAGTTGCTTGTCCTTGTAGTTTAGGATTAGCAACACCACTTGCAATAGTTGTATCAGAAGGATTATGTGCAAGTAATGGAATTTTAGTTAAGAAAAGTGAAATACTTGAAAATGCACAAAAAGTAGATACTATTGTATTTGATAAAACAGGAACACTAACTTATGGAAAATTAAAAATATCAGAAATAAGAAATTATAGTGATATAGAAAAAAATACACTATTGCAATTAGTAGGAAGTATTGAAAGCAAATCAACACATCCAATAGGAAAAGCATTTGAAAACTATTTAGAAGAAAACAATCTTGAAAAATTAGAAGTTAAAGAATTTGGAAGTGCAACAGGTCTAGGAATTATAGGAAAAGTAAATAATCAAAAATTAATACTTGGCAATTCCAAAATATTAAAAGAATACAATGTTAAAAATGTATATAGCAAAGATGAAGAAGAACTTACTAAAAAAGGAAATAGCATTGTATATGTAGCAAATGAAAATAAAATACTAGCACTAATTGGAGTAAATGACATTGTAAGAGAAAATGTAGTAGAAGTTATAAAAGAACTAAACAGAAATAAAGTAGAAACTATTATGCTAACAGGAGATAACAAAGAAACAGCTGAAAAGATTGCAAAAGAAATAGGAATAACTAAAGTTATTTCAAATGTATTACCATCTGAAAAAACACAAGTTGTAAAAGCTTTAAAGGATCAGCACAAATATGTGATGATGTGTGGAGATGGAATAAATGATAGTCCTGCTTTAGCAACAGCCAATATTGGTGTAAGTGTAAATAGTGGAACAGATATAGCAATGGATTCATCTGATGTAATATTAACTAAAAATAATTTAGGAAGTATTTTAAATCTAATAAAAATTAGTAAAAAGACAGTTAGAAATATAAAACAAAATCTATTTTGGGCATTTTTTTATAACTGTTTAATGATTCCAGTAGCAATGGGATTATTTACTAATTTTGGAATTTCTATAAATCCTATGCTTGCTAGTATTGCTATGATGTTTAGTAGTATAACTGTAATATTAAATACTTTAAGATTGAAGAATACTAAATTGATATAGAACTATTGTAAATTAATAAAAAATATTAGTAAATAAACTATAAGAATGCAGACAGATAGTTTTGAGAATTATCTGTCATTTATATTATAATCATCTCGAGAAATTACAATTGCACTAAACTGCTGTCGCAGTGGTCGTTTAAAAAATATGAGTTACTAATATTGATATTATGCCAATTTTATGTTAAAATAATGAATTATAGTTATTAATGCCCTTTGAGGTGCTTCAAAAATCTCGGAGGGAAACTCCGAGATGAATATTAAGGAGGAAAAGCTATGTTAATACCAGTATTTGTAGATGGCGATTTTGAGGAGTTTACATCTTTTTATGACAAAGTATTTAAATCTACGAATTTATAATATATAGTTACTTGTTTATTTTGGTTAATTTCAATTTTTTCAATCAAGCTATTTAGCATATAAGCAGTAATGTTTTCTTTCTTTAAAAAGTCTTGTATTATTTTCTCATAGTTAACAACATTTCTTTCAAATTTAACAGTATTCAATTCTTCGAGTTTTTTATTTTTAGAATCTCTTTCATTAACTTTCTTTTCATACATTCTTGAAAAATCATTGTCATTGATAAGACCTTTTAATTTATCTTCGTATAGTTTCTCAATTTGGAAATCTAAAACTTCAATAGCTTTTGCTAAATTGCTTTTTTCTTTGCTAAGTTCAATTTCATTTTGGACATTGTTATTGTTATCATCAATAATTTGTTTACATTTCTTTATATCTAAATATTTTCTGCATATATTTTGTACTTCGCTAATTACTGCGTTTTCAAGTTTTGTATAGTTCATATTATGAGGAGTACAAAGTTTTAGTTTCGGTAATGATTGATAAGTATGACAATGTGTATAAATTTGAGTATAGTTGCCATTTTTAAAATGAGAAGTTGAATATCCCATTTTTTTACCACATTCTTTGCAAACAAGCAAACCTCTTAACATTAAGTTTAATGATTTTGTTCTTGTCCTTGTTCTGCTTTTTATAATTTCTTGAACTGCATAAAATTTCTCTTTATCAACAATAGGTTCGTGCGTATTTGGAACAATGATCCAATCTTCTTTTTTATTATGAACAGGTTTCTTTAATTTGTAATTAATTTGTGTTTGTTTGCCTTGTACCATATTACCAATATACATCTCATTTTTTAATATTCTTCTAATAGTATCAGTTTTCCAAAGCAACGATAGTCTATACTCTTGTCCCATTGTTTGAGAGGGAGTAGGAATATGCTCATCATTAAAAATATAAGCAATTTGTATTGATGATTTTCCCTCTAAATATAAATCAAAAATTCTTCTTACAT
>CAPYID010000036.1 GCA_948739805.1 uncultured Clostridia bacterium
AACAATAACAACAATAAGAAAAAAAGACACACAAATAAAAGACATAAAATTTTTAAAATAAAACACACCCCAATGGATATTCCATTGGGGGATTTATATAACTAAAAAACAGTTTCTGTTCCAGAAAGATTATACAATTTAATAAAAAAATGAAAAAATTTTCAAATTAGGCAACTTATAAGCAACAAAAATGTATCAAATAGGTATAAACGAAAAAATTTTATTTATAATTAAATATATAAAATATAGTAAAGCAAACTCTGGTTTTATGGGGTGCTAAGTCTATTTCTTATGGTGTTTTATAAAAGTTATTGTAGATAATACATGTTCTTTCTCTTGTGGAGTAAGGTCACATAATTCATGCAATATAATAGAATCAAAAGCAGAATGCTTATTAACAATAAAATCTTTTAAAATATGATTAGGAGTTATTTTCAAAGCATTACATATTTTTACTAAAGTATAACTAGAAGCTGTGTTTTCTCCACGTTCAATTAATGAAAGAGTATCAGGAGAAATCTGAGCAGATTCTGCTAAAACCTCTTGAGACACAGTTCTATAACTTCTTATATTTTCACCAACAGAAATCTTAAATTTAATTTCATCATTTTTTGGCATATATTTCACCTCTCAAATTACTTTAATAATTATACCAGCAGTTAACGCAAAAAGTAACGAACCAGGATACCAAATTTAACTGGATAAGAAACAAGAAATTGCAACTATTTTATAGAAAAATAAAAATAACAAGTATTTTGATACGGGAAAGGAAAGCCATGAAAAGTAATTTTAGAATCAATCTATACCATTTTTTATCTAAAGATAAAAGAATATATAGATTTAGAAAGTTTCATCAAGAAGAAGAAAGAACTATTCTACTATTTCTAATGCAAGTTGGATATGAAAAGGAAAAAATGATAAATAAATTTAAAGAATTGTTATGCTTGCATAGAAATATATGCATAAAAGATGCATTTATATCTTATATGAAAACAAATAAAAAGAATGAGCACATAGAAGAAGATATAAAAACCCAAAAAAAGGAAATGAAAAAATATAATAAAGTTAAAAAAACAATATTACGATATTTATCTGAAATTGATTTAACAGAAAACAAGCAAATAGTAATAGCATTTGAGACACTTATATTATATGAAGCTACACTTCGAAAATTATATGAAGATGAGGCAAAAGATGAAGAAAAGGTACGTAAGTTAACGGAAAGCGTAAATTTGTAAAAGGTTGTAGATTTTCAGTATAATATTAAGTTATAATGAACTTATAAAAACAAATGATAAAGGTGAAACGATGGAAGAATTAATAAAAAATGCCAAAAGTGGAGATAAAGGTGCATTTACAAAAGCTGTACAATCTGTAAAAGAAGAGTTAAATAATATAGCAAAAACTAAAGTCAGAAATGAAGAAGACATAGAAGATATAGTTCAAAACACAATAGAAAAAGGTTTTTTAAAACTTAAACAATTGCGAAATAACAAGTATTTTAAAACATGGATCATAAGGATTTTAATAAATGAATGCAATAAGTTTTATGAATTAAAAAACAAAGAAGAAAAATTAGTAGAGAAATGTATAAAAGATATTAGAGATACAACAATATATGAAATGGAAATAGGAAGAATAGAATTTGAAGATAGAATAAAAGACTTAGATAAATTAGACAAGGAAATAATGAATTTGCATTTCGAAGAAAAATACACTATAAATGAAATAGCTGAAATATTAAAAATGAACCCGAACACAGTAAAAAGCAGAATAGATAGAGGAAAAAAGAAAATAAAATCAAAATATGAAAAAACTATTATTACAGTTATTATATTATGTATACTTACTACGGGAGTAGTATTAGGAATAAGTAGTTTAATAAATTACTTAAAAAGCATATTTGATTTAAGCTCTATTGGACAAAATAATGATGGAATACTGATGGCAATTGAAGAAAAAGAATGGTATGAAAACATAGAAATGGATTATATAAATTTAAATGAGAACTATAGAATAAAAATAGACTATATGATATTAGATGATATAAACTTATACCTAATATTTAACTTAGAATCATCAGAAAATATACAACAATATAATAGAATAAGTATATTAGACTTAGAAATAGTAGATGAACAAGGAAATGTAATATGGTGCCAGGAAAATTGGAATGATGAATATATAGTAAAGCTAAATGGATATAAAGGTATAGAAAACAATGAATATAACATAAAAGAATTGGTATATATGATAGCAGATGGATATCCAGACTTTAAGGAACTGAAAATCAAATTTTCAAAGATTTTGTTATATAGCACAGATAATAAATGTCAAACTACTTATGAGATACAAACAGAGCAAAAAAAAGAGATTAAAATTGAAATTAATGAGAAATATATTAATGTAGAGAAAATACGATATGAACAATATAAAAATGAAAGTAAAAATTTTAATGTTAAAAGAGCCATAATTACACCAACAGGTTTCTACGCTATAATAAGCTATAATGGGGGAGGAGTAAAAGCAGTATTAATTGATGAAAAAGGCAATGAATATGTATGTGGTAGAGAATTAATGAATATAGATGATGAATATAATAATAATTATTATGTTATTACAGCACATATATCAGATAGAACAAATGAGAGACTAATTCTAAGGATTAATAATGAAGAAGCTGAGCTAATAAAAAAATAAATCGGAGTTTTTCCGATTTATTTTTTATAGTGAGGAAATTTTCTTAGTAAAATAAACATCTGTATTAAAATAATTATTAAAATTCATTTGTTATAAATCTATAATTTTACCAGCTATAACTTTTCATATTTGCTGAAATTTGGCTTGAAGAAGAGCAAGACATGGTGATTTTAACAGAACTTCCATTTACAAGACCAAGATAGATATAATCAAACTTATATGTTTTTCCATCAGTATATGCTGTATAAGTTTCAGTTTTATTTCTATTCTCTATAAAAACTTTAATTGTAACTGGTTCTGATGTATTGCTAGAAGAAGTTGCAGAAAACTCTATTGCCATAAATGTACCATCGAATCTAGTTGTAATAGATTTACTTTTAGAAAAATGAATAGTTCCATGATCATAATAGGCATATGTAGAAATTGGAGAATTGCTGCTAGCAAAAGAAACCCCATAAGAAAGAAGTAAAAACATAACTAGTAAACCGATAGAAAATTTTTTTGTAAGTTGTTTCATAAATGCACCTCCTTACATAATAATAATTTATCAAATTATATCGAAAGAAAACGAAGAAAAACTAAAAAGATATAAAACGATACAAAAGGATACAAAAAGATACGACAAAAAACGACAAAATATGCAACCTAAAAAAAGACATCCAATATCTAATTAATTAGAAATGGAGGGATAAAAATGGTTAGCATATTAATAGCTAATAAAGATTTGATGAAGATAAAAGAACTAATAAATGAAGTACTAGACAATAATAAAAAAATCAGAATATCAAACATTACAACAAACCAAAAAGAAACAATAGACATGTTAAATAATGAAGAAATAGATGCAGCCATAATATATTTAAAGAGCTTTAATATTAACGAAATTTTATCTTCAATAGATAAAGAAAAATTTCAAGATTCTATTATCATAATTAATGATGAATTTGAGAAAAACAATAATACTATTGGAAGCAAATTAATATATGACTATATAATAGAAGGAAGTAATAAAAATGAGTTAAAATATAAAATAAATAGATTAATAGAAAGTAAAGATATAGAAGAAAAAAGAACAAATATAGTAAAAGAGTTAAAATACATAGGATATAATATAGAATATGTAGGAACTAACTATTTAATAGATACTATATTACAATTATATATAAACAAAGAATTAATGCTAGATAATCTACAACAAGATGTATATCCAATTGTATCTAAAATATATAATGAATCAGTACATAACATAAAGTGCAACATAAATAGGGCTACAGAATGTATGTACTATGAATGTGATAGTGAGAGATTAAAAGAGTATTTTGGATTTTGTGAAGACACAAAACCAACAGCAAAAACAGTAGCATTTACAGTACTAAATAAAATAAATTAATGATTATATATTTTTGTATATAAAAGATAAAAAAAGATATAAATGTAACATTTTATATCTTTTTTCCGTAAAGTCACTTAATACTGATATTATATATCAATTAGAAAGGAGGGAAAGATGAATACTGATATATGTAGCACAAAATATGCAATAGAAATTTTGCAAACAAAAGTAAAATACGATGAAAAAAAGAAACTAAAAAATGAAGAAAGAAAGGAGATTAAAGAAATATTGTACAAAAAAGACACAACAAAATATGACAAAATATAAAAAATATGCAACCTAACAAAGAAATATTTTATCTAATTAATAAGAAACGGAGGAATAAAAATGGTTAGCATATTAATAGCCAATGAAGATTTACACATGATAAAAGAACTAATAAACGGAGTAATAGGAAAAAACAAAAGAATCAAAATCGCAAAAATTGCAACAAGTCAAGAAGAAACAATAGAAATATTAAAAAATGGAGAAGTAGATGTAGCAATACTATATTTAAATAGTACAAGATTTGATGCAAAAGAAATTTTTGATGCTATATATAAAGACAAATATGTAGATTCTATTATTACAATAAATAGAAACTTTGAAGAAGCAAAACAAGTTATAGAAAACAAAATGATATTTGACTATATAATAGAAGGAAGTAACAAAGATGAAATGATATATAAAATCAATAGAATAATTGAATGTAAAGACATAGACGAAAAACGAAAGAAAATAATAAAAGAATTAAAATATATAGGATACAATATTGAACACGTTGGAACCAACTATTTAATAGATACAATACTTCAGTTGCACATAAATAAAGAGTTAAGGCTAGATAATCTACAACAAGATGTATATCCAATTGTATCTAAAATATACAATGAATCAGTACATAACATAAAATGCAATATAAATAGAGCTACAGAATGTATGTATTATGAATGTGACAGCAAAAGGCTAAGAGAATATTTTGGATTTTGTGATGATACAAAACCAAGAGCAAAAACAGTAGTATTTACAGTACTAAATAAGATATAGAATTCAACATAAAACCTTCACACATTAAAAGCATAAGCATAATATATAAAGAAAATAATTATAAGGAGGTTTTATTTTGAGCAAAAAGATTATTGCAATAATGGTATTAGTTGCGATTTTAGGAGGAGTTATTGGATTTTTAATAGGATTAGGAGTAGGAGCTATAAACACTCCAAATAGCACTGACACAAATGTTACAAATGTGAGCGAAACAAATGAGAAAAAGGAATTAAAAGAAATTAGTGTAATGGAAGTTACAAGATCTATATTCTATGCTCCGCAATACGTAGCACTAAGTCAAGGATTTTTCGAAGAGGAAGGGTTAAAAATAGACTTAACAACAGGTTCAGGAGCAGACTCTGTTATGACAGCAGTTTTATCAAACCAAGTAGACATAGGCTTTGCAGGACCAGAAGCATCAATTTATGTATATAATCAAGGAAGCACAGACTATCCAAAAGTATTTGCGCAATTAACAAAAAGAGATGGTTCATTCTTAGTCAGTAGAAATAAGAATGATGACTTCAAATGGACAGATGTAAAGAAATCAGTAATCATACCAGGAAGAGTTGGTGGAGTTCCTAACATGACACTACAATATGTATTAAGACAAAATGGAATAGACATAGAAAAAGACGTAACACTAGACACAAGTATAAGTTTTGACCTAATGGCAGGAGCATTTTCAGCGGGAAATGCAGACTATGTAGCGCTATTTGAGCCAACAGCATCAGCCACAGAAAAAGCAAATGCAGGATACATTGTAGCATCAATAGGAGCACAAACAGAAGAAGTAACATACACAACATATTTTGCAACATCAAGCTATGTAAATAAAAACGGTGATGTAATACAATCATTCACAAATGCGATAAACAAAGGACTAAAATGGGTACAAAACCATACAGCAGAAGAAATAGCAGACGCTATCGCTGGATACTTCCCAGACACAGACAGAGAACTACTAATAAAAGTAGTCCAAAACTATATAGACATAGACTCATGGAACACAACACCAGTAGTATCAGAAAAAGGATTCAATTTACTACAAACAATCATGGAGCAAGCAGGACAATTAGATAAAAGAGCCTCATTCAGCGAAGTAGTAGACAACAGCTTCGCTGAAAAGGTGAAGTAATATAGAATTTAGACATTTATATTAATCACATTTTATTGTAGGGGCGCCCTTTGGGCGTCCGTTGAAATAATAGAATTTCAAACATTTATATCACATTTTATTGTAAGGGTGGCCCCTGTGTCCGCCCAATGAAATTATATAAAATTGCAAATTTTCATTAATACCCCTTGCATTTTTTAAAATTTATGATAAAATAACATAGAAAATTTGTTTGATGGTGGAGGGAAATATGTTTGCATACATAAAAGGAAATATAGAAGAAAAATCAAGTGGATATATAGTAATAGAAGCCAATGGAGTAGGATATAAAATATTTATGCCAGAGCCAGAAATAGAAAATCTAGGAGAAATCGGAGAAAATGTAAAAGTACACACATATTATTGGGTAAGAGAAGACAACATTAGTCTATATGGATTTTCAACAAAAGAAGAACTTAGAATGTTTGAAATATTAATAACCACAAGTGGAATAGGAGCAAAATCAGCAATTACTATTCTATCAAATATTGATGCATCAAGTTTTGCACTTGCTGTAATAAACGAGGATGCCCATAAACTCACTAAACTACCAGGAATAGGAGCAAAAACAGCAGCTAGAATGATATTAGAATTAAAAGATAAAATAAAGAAACAAGACTTAGAAACAAAAGGAAGTGAGCAAAAGCAAGAACTAGATACAGCAATATATAATGATGAAAAAATTGATGAAGCAATATCTGCTTTACAAGTGTTAGGATATAGTAAGAGAGAAATAGAAAAAGCATTTGAAAAAATAAGCCTAGAAGATATGAGTGTCGAAGATATGATTAGGAAGGGATTAGCTCTATTAGGAAAATAGCATTACGAAATAATTGAAAACAATTCTTTCGAGCATTGTAGGGGCACCCTTTGGGCGTCCGTGTTACAAGGGAGAGAGTAAATAAAATATACAAGAAAGGAAGAAAATATGGACTTATCACAACCATTAGCATATAGAATGATGCCAAAAACGTTAGAAGAATATGTTGGACAAGAACATATTTTATCTAAAGACAAAATCCTTTATAGAACAATAAAAGCAGATAGAATATCAAGTATTATACTATGGGGACCACCAGGATGTGGAAAAACATCACTTGCAAAAGTAATAAGTAATACAACAAAATATCAATTTTCAAGATTAAACGCTGTAACCTCAGGAGTTTCAGACATAAAGAAAGCAATAGAAGAAGCAAAAAATCCATTTTTAAACCCTACAGGAAAATGTATACTATTTATTGATGAAATTCACCGATTCAATAAACTACAACAAGATGCACTATTACCATATGTAGAAAATGGAACAGTAATACTAATAGGAGCAACAACAGAAAATCCATACTTTGAAGTTAATAAAGCTCTAATATCAAGATCTATGGTTGTTAAACTAGATCCATTAAATGAAAAAGATATATTTAAAATATTAAAAAATGCATTAGAAAACCCAGAAGGTCTAGGAAGTTTCAATGTAAAAATCGAAGACTCTACATTAATGAAAATTGCAGAGATCTCAAATGGAGATGTTAGGACAGCATTAAATGGTTTAGAGATAGCAGTGTTAACAACAGAAATGGGTTCTGATGGAAAAATAACAATAACAGATGAAATAATGAAAGAAAGCATTCAAAAAAGAAAAGCTATATTTGATAAAAATGGAGACACACATTATGATAACATAAGTGCATTTATAAAATCCATGAGAGGCTCAGACTCAGATGCAACACTTTTTTACCTTGCAAGAGCATTAAATGGAGGAGAAGATCCAGTATTTATGGCAAGAAGAATTGTAATTGCAGCAAGTGAAGATGTTGGACTTGCAAATCCAAATGCACTAGTAGTTGCAACAGCTGCTATGCAAGCAGTCAGTATGGTCGGAATGCCAGAAGCAAGAATAATTTTAGCAGAGGCGGCAGTATATTTAGCAGAATCAAAAAAATCCAATGCTACTTATTTAGGAATAAACAAAGCATTAGAAGATGTACAAACTAAAGATACAGGAACAATACCAATGCACATAAGAAACTCTGTAGCAAAAGGAATGGAACAATTTGGATATGGTGAAGGATATAAATATCCACATGACTATCCAAATCATGTGGTTGAGCAACAATACTTACCAGACAAAATGCTAGGAACTAAATATTTTATAAAAGATGAAAACATTATATAAAATCTGGAGATATTCCTAAAAGCTTAGAATATCTCCAAACTACTTATCTTTTGTTTTATCAGGAATATATTCTAATAACTCTGAAATTTCGCAATTAAATACTTTGCATATATTATTTAAATGTTTAACATCAATACGTTTAATTTCCTCATAATACATTTTAGAAACAGTTGCAGGTCTGATTTTTGCCTGCTTTGCAAGTGAAGATTGAGTCATCTTATTCTTACCCAATAAATCTGATATTTTAATTTTAATCATAATGCACCTCCTAAAAAATATAATTAAAAAAACATAGCAAATTAACTAATTAAGTTGTATTTTATCATTTTGTGTATTAAAATTGTATAATGTAATAGCAATATAACGTTAGAAGTAATAAAAAGTTATCTATCAGTAAAGAAATTACAAAATTTGGAAATAAGGAATATAATATGTTGGAAAAAAATAAGCAAATTGGAGAATTTCCAGAATGGAAGACAAGCAATAGAGAATACAAAAAAGAAATTCAAATATTTTTAGACAAAGCTGAAAATATAGAAAATGAAGAATTAAAAAAAGACATTATATGCCAAATGTTAAAATGTGACAAAATACTAACCAAAATGGCTGAACAGAAAATAAAAGAGACTAGTATAAAAAAAGTCTAAAAAGCCAAAATATAGTATTATGATAAAAAAGATTAGTATAGGATTAATATCAGGGTTAATTACAGGGCTATTTGCAACAGGGGGAGGAACAATATTAATACCAGCATTTGTATATATTTTAGGAATGTCAGAAAAAGAATCAAGAGCTACAGCCATATGTTGTGTATTACCAGCCACAATAGTTAGTTTTATCTTTTACTATAAGAACCAGTATGTTGACTTTAAAATAGGCATTTTAGCAGCCTTTGGAGGAATAATAGGAGCACTGATAGGAGTAAAACTATTAAATAAATTGTCTGACAGAATATTAAAAATTTGCTTTATTATATTTTTAATTTATGTTTCAATAAGATTTATTATTAAATAAAAATCAGATAAAACAATTTTAAAGAAAAAACTAAAACAGCAAAAAAGTGGCATTGTGAGAATGATTCATACATTATAGCTATAAAATAAAGAGAAAAGGTTGCAAAATAACAATTCTTTTCCAACCAGGTTTGTGTCTTAGAAAGGAATTAAATATGGTCATAATCATAGGTATAATATCTGGAATAGTTACATCATTAGGATTAGGAGGAGGTGCAATACTAATAATAGGACTAACTTTACTGATAGGGATAGAACAACGTATTGCACAATCTGCAAATCTCATATTCTTTATACCAACAGCTATTACATCAATAATACTAAACTCAAAAAGAAAAATAATAAAATGGAAAACTGCAATTCCAGTAATAATAGCAAGTGCAGTAAGTGCGGGGATAGGAGCAGGAATTGCTACTCAAATAGAAACTACAACTTTAAAGAAAATGTTTGGAATCTTCTTAGGAATAATAGCAATTTATGAAATATATACTTTACTAAAGTCCAATAATAGAGCAAATAAAAAATAATCGTATATAATTAACAAAAATAGAAATAATAAAAATGTAAATAAAAAGGAAATAAAAAGGAGGACACAATCATGAACTTTGTAAAAGGGATACTAGTTGGTACAATGGTATCAGCAGGAATTATGATGATGTATAATGAAGGAACAAACAAAAAAACAATAATGAAAAAGGGAAGACAAATGGCAAAAAAAATGGGAATAATATAAAAACACTTTCACATCATGAACAAAAATAGGGGCAATATGCCCCTACAATGTTATTTATTTTCACATTCATTAGCTTCAGGTAAACATTCTCTTGTATCACAAGGATAACATGGTTTTTTATCATCACAAAAATCCATATCCATACCTTTTAAGCATCTACCCTTATGATGACATTTTGCACAAACTTTAACATGTTTAACTCTATTTACCCATATATCAACAGCATACTTTCTATCTGGGCAAAGAGGACCAAATACGAATTCACCATATTCATCTGTAAAAGTATGAGATACAGGTTTTCTAACTTCTTCACCTTTTTCATAACATATTTCTATAAGTTTAACAACAGCATCAGCAACAGGATCATTACAAGAATCTTTTATAACGCCATATATTACATTTCTTTCATCTTCTGGTAACTCTATATCCAAATCAAATTGTTTTCCCTTTTCTATCAAACCATTAACCTCAACAACAGGGCATTTCTTAGTCATATCCATTTCCATAAAATCATTTCCTTTCATAAATACATAACATCAGTATCAATAGAAAATCGATATCTATTAACATAATGCTTTAATATATACTATGTAAAATTATGAAAATAAGTTACAAAAAATATTGAAAAATAAATAATTATGTGGTATAAAAGTAATAGAAAAATATAAAAATATTCTATCAAATCACATAAGAAAGGAAGAATAAAAATGTCAGAAAATAATATTGATAAAACAGTAGAAAAAGAAGGGATATGCAAAAAATTAAAGAAAGTAGATAAATCAAAATTTTTTGCCAAAATATTAGCAGGAATACTAGCAGCACTGATGATATTAAGTATAGCAGCAACATGTATATATGCTATAATAAGTATGGTAAAATAGGAGTATTAGATGATTGAAAGTAATATAAATATAAACAATAGCTTTTGGATTAACATGGAAAACTATATCCAAACACTACAAAACAATCCATTTAACTTAATAATGTTTATTTTAGATATAGCTATTGTCATACTAGTACTAGTAAAAGTATTTAAGATAGTAAAAGAATCTAGGGCATGGCAATTATTAAAAGGAATACTACTATTAATAGTAATAATGGCAGTAAGTTCAATATGTCATCTATACATATTAAACTATATATTAACATCACTCATGACATATGGAGTAGTATTTGTAGTACTATTTCAACCAGAACTTAGGAGAGTTCTAGAACAATTAGGTAGCAATAAAATAGCAAGATTTTTTGGACTAGACAAAGACTTTACAACAAAAGCGAAAGAAGATATATACAAAGTTGCAATTGCAACATCAGAACTTGCAAAAGACAAAATAGGAGCACTAATAGTAATAGAAAGAGATATAAAAATAAAAGATATAATATCAACAGGAATACTAATGGATGCAGAAATATCACCGCAACTATTAGTAAACATATTCACACCAAAAACACCACTACATGATGGAGCAGTTGTAATAAGTGGAGGAAGAATAAAAGCCTCAGCATGTATGTTACCATTAGCAAATGATAATGACATAGCAAGGGAATTAGGAACAAGACATAGAGCAGCAATTGGCATATCAAAAGAATCAGACGCAATAGCAGTAGTTGTATCAGAAGAAACTGGAAAGATTTCAATAGCAAAAGATGGTACATTAATAGCAGATGTAAAAGAAGACACATTAAAGAAAATACTTATAAAAAACATAATTACAAAAAGACTAAATGAAACAAGAAGCGGAAAAAAAGAAAAACTAAAAAATGTTAAAGAGAGCATAAAGCAAAAATTTAATTTGCCATAGGGGACGGAGAATTTTGGCAATTATTTAGAAAAAAGGTTCCATTTAAGAGAAAAAGGTGTTAAGATATATAAGGGGCTAATAGGAAGGACGGATTTATATGCCTAGAAAGCCAAGAAATAATATAAAAACACCTTTTATTCATGTTATGACACAAGGAATAAATAAAAGTTATATTTTCAGTGAAGAGCAAGATATAAAATATTATATTAGTACTATGTATGATATCAAAGAAAAATACAGTATAAAAATAGTAGCATATTGTATTATGAATAATCATGCTCATATATTAATAGAGACAAACGATGTAGATAAATTAAGTAAATATATGCAGTGTTTGAATACAAAATATGCAATATATTATAATAAAAAATATAACAGGATAGGATATGTTTTTCGAGATAGATACAGAAGCGAAGAAATACTTAGTGAAAATCATTTAAATAATTGTATACAATATATTTATAATAATCCTGTAAAAGCTAAAATTTGTAGAAACGCAGAAGAATATCCTTATTCTAATTATAAATTTTCGAAATTAGAGATAAAAGAAGAAATAGAACAATACAAGTTTATGGATATAGAAGAAAAAGAATATGGGCAAATAATAAGAGAATATATGAGTAAAAACAATTTAAAAATAGATAATTTATTAAAGAATAAGATAGATTTAAGGAAAATGGTAATATATTTGAAAAATGAAGAAAAAATGTCTTATAGGAATATGGAAAAAGAATTAGGGATAAGTAGAGAGACATTAAGAAAATCAATTAAATAATTGCCAAAATTCTCCGTCCCTATTGGCAAAATTCTCCGTCCCTATTGGCAAAGGAGAGCATTATGAAAGTATTAATTATAGGAGGAGGACCTGCAGGAATGTTAGCAGGGATAAAATCAGCAAAAGAAGGAAACTCTGTTACAATATTAGAAAAAAACAATATTTTAGGAAAAAAGCTATTAATAACAGGAAAAGGAAGATGTAATATCACAAGCTCAATTGAAATATCAGAATTTATAAACAATATACCAGGAAATGGCAAATTTTTATATAGTGCATTTGATAACTTTAATAATAAAGACATAATTAATCTATTAAAGCAAGAAGGATTAGAAGTAAAACAAGAGCGAGGCAATAGAATTTTTCCTGTAACAGACAATTCTATAGATGTATTAAATGCATTATTAAAGAAAATAAAAAAGCTTGAAATAGAAATAAAACTCAAAGCAGAAGCAAACAAAATAATAGTAAAAGAAAACAAAGCAATAGGAATAATATACAATAAGCAAGAAAAAATATATGCAGACAAAATAATACTTGCAACAGGGGGGCTATCATATCCTAACACAGGTTCAACAGGAGATGGATACAATATAGCAAAAGAATTAGGACATACAATAAACGAACTAAAACCATCACTTGTACCATTAGAAATATATCAAAAGAATGAATGTAAAATAATGCAAGGACTAAGTCTAAGAAATATAGGAATAAAAATAATTGACTCAGAAAAAAAGAAATTAATTTATGAAGACTTTGGAGAAATGTTATTTGCACACTTTGGAGTATCAGGACCTGTAATCATAAGTTCATCAGCACACCTAGTAAGGTATAAAAATATAAAAGAACTATTAAAGAACAAAAAAATAACATTATATATAGATTTAAAACCAGCATTAACAAAAGAAAAACTTGATGAAAGGATATTAAGAGATTTTGAAGAAATAAAAAATAAGCAAGTAAAAAACAGTTTAGACAAACTATTACCACAAAAAATGATACCTGTAATATTAGAAAGATTAGGAATTGACCAAAATAAAAAAGTAAATGAAATAACAAAAGAAGAAAGACAAAAAATAGTAGAAATATTAAAGAACTTTAATTTAGAAATTTCGGGATTTAGACCAATAGAAGAAGCAATAATAACAGCAGGAGGAATATCCATAAAAGAAATAAATCCGAAAACCATGGAATCAAAAATAATTGAAAATCTATACTTTGCAGGAGAAATAATAGATGTAGACGCATACACAGGTGGATTTAATTTACAAATAGCATATTCTACAGGCTATACAGCTGGTATAAATTAGAGTTTGCGGATGATGATGAATATTTTTGTGAATTTAAAATGTAGGGGCGATTATTAATCGCACGTTTTTCCAAGAACATGCTTAAAAAGATATATTTTCATATACTAGGAAAGTTCTATAAATAGATATAAATTTAACAATAGCTTAATAAACTTTCCTAGTATTTAAAAGGCTATAATCGCTATTGCCTTTAAGATTTCCTCATTTACATTCGGAAACTTAAATCGGCAAAAGAAAAGGTGGCAAAGCCACTTTTCTTGTAAGAGAGAAAATTAATGTTGGAGAGGAAAGATACAAATAATGATAGAAAACTTTAAAACGATAGAACACAATAACTGTGAAGAAATTGTGGAAAAAAAATCCAGATTTATAGCAAACCTTATATATATAGAAAGCGAAGAAGAAGCCCAAAATAAAATCAAAGAAATAAAAAAGAAATATTATGATGCAAGACATAATTGCTATGCCTATAGAGTAATAGAAGAAGAAAACATAATACAAAGAAGTAGTGATGATGGAGAGCCAAGTGGAACAGCAGGAGCACCAATGTTAAATATATTAGAAAAAAATAATATAGTAAATGTTTTAGTAATAGTAACGAGGTACTTTGGAGGAATACTATTAGGAACAGGAGGACTAGTAAAAGCCTATTCAGAGGCAACTCTAAAAAGTATACAAAATAATAATTTCATAGAAAAGCAACTTGGCTACAAAGTAAAAATTTTGTTTCCATACACACACATGCAAAAAATAGAATATTTTTTAAAAAATAATAATATATCCATACTAAATAAAGAATTTTTAGATAATGTAATAATTTTTGCAGAATTATCAAAAGATGATTATAAAGAAATAATAGAGAAATTCCAGAAAAATGTAACTCGAAATTTGGAAATAAAGATAGAAAAAGAAACATTTATATCGAAAAAGGCAATAGAATAAGCACTTTGAGAAAAATAACTTGAAAAATTTTCCAAAAAGTATTGCATTGTAAAATAAAAAGTACTATAATCGGAAATGTAAAAATTTTACAAATAAAAATACTTAGGAGGAATTAAAAGTGAACGAAAAAATTACAATTTTAATAGCAGATGATAATGCAGAATTTGCTAAAACACTAATGAGTTATATTGAAAAAGAGGAGGATATGGAAGTCATAGGTCAAGCAAGAGATGGAAATGAAGCAGTAAAAATGATAGAAAACTTGAAACCAGACATAGCATTACTAGATGTAATAATGCCACACCTAGATGGATTAGGAGTATTAGAGAAAACACTAGAACTAAATATACCTAAAAAACCAACATGTATAATGTTATCAGCAGTAGGACAAGATAAAATAACACAAAGAGCTCTAGAATTAGGTGCAAATTATTATGTAGTAAAACCATTTGATATAAATTTATTAATAAAAAGAATAAAAGAAATAAAAAATTATAAAGTATCACAATTCAAAATAGGAACACAATCAAGAGAAATAAAAGCACCATACATAGACATAAGAGAAAAAGGAGGAAGTGATAAAGACAACTTAGAGGCGTTAGTAACAAATGTAATACATGAAGTTGGAGTTCCAGCACACATAAAGGGATATCAATATTTAAGAGAAGCAATAATGATGGTAATAAATGATATAGAAGTTATAAATCAAATAACAAAACAACTATATCCAGATATAGCAAGAAAATTTAACACCACTCCATCAAGAGTAGAAAGAGCAATACGTCATGCAATAGAAGTAGCCTGGGGAAGAGGACAAACAGATGTAGTAGAAAGTATATTTGGTTACACAGTATCAGCAGTAAAAGGAAAGCCAACAAACTCAGAATTCATAGCAATGATAAGTGATAAACTAAGGCTAGAACTAAAAAGTGCATAATACTGTAATATAAATGTACATAGTTTTATTATATAAATTTGTGTTTGTATGTGTGATTTTATTCATTGTGACTTCATATAATAAAATCACACACAAATCCCAATTTTTATATTAGGACAGCTATGAATTGTAACCATCCAATAACAGTTGAAGACAAAAAAATTTAAAAAAAATATTGACAACCCCTTGAAAAACGAGTATACTATTAAAGTGGTCTATGGCGAGATAGTTCAGTTGGCTAGAACACGCGGTTCATACCCGCGATGTCGAGGGTTCGAATCCCCCTCTCGCTACCAAACAAAGAATTGCCCATAAAAATGGGTAATTTTTTTATGAATGTATGCAAAATGTATGCAACGGAATTTGTTTTGTTGCAAAAAAATAAGAACTCTAAAAAAAATTAAAGTTCTTATTTTAATTTTATATTGCTAAGTTACCAGTTATGGCATTTAGTCCTTCTTTTTTCATTTCTTTATCAGGGTGTACATATAAATCCATAAAGACTTGTACTCCACTATGACCCATTAATCGAGCCATAGTCTTATAATCTACTTTGTTTTTTACTCCCATTGTTCCAAAAGTGTGTCTTAGAGTATGTGGCTTTCTATATTTTACATTTGCATTTTCTAATATTTGCTTGTAATTTCTACGCAAGTTTTCATAGGGTATATAATGTCCTAGTTCGTCACAAAATATAAAATCATTGTCATTGTTATAAATAGTGTTTTTCTTTCTTTCTCGTAATTTCTCTAATAAAAAGCCGTCTAAGTATGTTTCCCTTTCCGAATTATCGGTTTTTACAGATGTTTCACTAACAGTTAGCTTTTCATGTTTAGTATTTGTCATAGCTTTTTCAAAACTATAATTTTTATCTATCTTTTTTACTCTATTTATAGTTTTTTCTACTATTAATTCGCCTGTTTCTAAGTCTATATTTTTCCACTTTAAAGCCAATATTTCTCCGTACTCTCATACCTGTTGATATGTCTAACAAAATTATTTCTCCGTTTTCCATTTTCTTTGCATTTTCTATAATTTTATTAAGTTCTTCAACCGAAAATGTTTGAATTTTCTTTTTTGGAACATTAGGAGATTTTATTTGTTCACATACATTTGCATACGCATAATGTTTTACTATTGCCATATTTAAGGCTTGGTGTAACATTGCGTGTATGTTTGCTATATATTTAGGGGCTAAACCTTTCTTTATTGTTTCTTTTCCACTTTTTAGAATAATCTTTGTTGGCTGTTGTTTTCTGTTGTAAAAGTCTTGTAAATCTTCAGGCGAGAAATCGACAAGTCGAATCTTTGAAATTTTGTCAGGTAGAAAATGTAATCTTATTATACTTTCATAACCTTGTATTGTTGTAGGTTTTAAATCCGAACCTATAATAAAATCATAAAACCATTGTTTCAGCCAATTTCCCAAAGTTATATTTTCAGTAACATAAGTTCCGTTTCTTAGCTGTTCTTTTACTATCTCCATTTTGTCTTTTACTTCTTGTTCAGTTTTTCCTGTAACATTATTTCTTTTTCCAGCCTTGTCAAAATATTGACCGACCCAACGTGTTTTTTCCTTTCCTGTTTTTGTTTTGTAAGTAGTTTTGTAAATAGTTCCTTCTCCATTTGCACGTTTTCCCATAATAAAAATTCCTCCTTTAAAATATATATTTTGGTAATACCACTTGAGGAATTTTGTTTGTTGATGTATAATAAAAATGTAATCATTCCTTATGAGTGGTTACCCTTTGGGCAATGTAAGTTTGTTTGGCGACAGTTACATTGTCCGCTTTTTTATATAAAACAGATAATCTGTTAAATATCATGTTTTCTATTAAAATAATTTATTTTTATTTCTATTGGAAAGCCTAATATTTTAAAATTCATTTCTTTTAGTTCTTTTTCTGTGTAAATATCAAAATTTTCTTTTTGTGTATAAATTAATATTTTAGTTTTAGGTTTATCTTCCATTTTGCTTATTTGCACAATTTTTAACTTTCCGTTCATAGAAACAAGAATGTCCGTATTATAACTATAATTATTATATTTTTGAAAAATTACTACGTCATTATATTTGTATCTATCCATGTTACTCTGTTCTGTAATAAGTAACCCAAATAATTCAGTATTCTTATTAGTGTATTCTTTAGGTATAGTTGTATATCCTTTTATATTTACATTAGCAAATAAATCAGTATTAATTTCATTTGAGTTACTTTCTGTTAGTTCTTCATATATGCTAATAAATAGTTCATGCAATATCTCATTTTCATTTAAACTATTAATAATTCCATTTAGTGCATTTGAAAAGTTTTCTTGTATGTACTTAGAAATTTCAGCCATTGTAATGACTTTATTCTTATTTTTCTTTTGGTAAATCTCTTCTTTAAAGAAATTAAAAAGCAAACTTTCAATTTTCATTATTGAATTTTCCACTTTTGAAATATCAATAGTTGCATTAGATATATGAAAATCCTTGAAAATGTCATAATTCCCTTTATTACAATAAAACTCTTTTATTCTATCTATAATAAATTGTAATTCGTTCTTGTTCAAGTCCATGTCAAATAATAGTTGTTTTATATCTTTTTTTAATTTTATGTCAGGGGATTCTCCAATTAATTCTTGCAATGAAATATTAAACAAATCGCACAATATTAATTTCTTTTTATCAGATGTTAATGTCAATAGGGAAATGTACAAAATTTTGAATTTAGTTATGTACAATTTTGTACATTATTAAATTCAATTTTCTTCTGTGATATCTGATTTTAATTTGTCTTTTAGCCTATAAGAATTTCCATTTATATTTATAATATGTGAATGATGTAAAAGTCTATCTAATATTGCATTTGCTAGTGTTACATCTCCAAATATTTCGTGCCACTTTCCAAAGGGCTTATTTGTTGTTATTATTGTGGAATGATTCTCATATCTTTTATTTATTAATTGAAATAACATATTTGCTCCTTCATTATCTATTGGTAAAAATCCCATTTCATCTATTATTAAAACTTTATATTTAGCATAATGATTTAATCTATTCATGAACCTATTCTCTGAATTTGCCTTCTTTAAATTTGATATTAAATCATTACAATTTATAAAATATGTTGAATCTCTGTTCTTAGCTGCT
>CAPYID010000037.1 GCA_948739805.1 uncultured Clostridia bacterium
CAGGAGAAATACTAGACGCCATCGCTGGAAACGGCGGAGCATTCAAGAAAAAAGAAGATATGCATAAAATGGCAGAAGCGAATAAGGCTTTCGCACACTACAAATGGTAGAAAAACAATCTTCTTGAATGCTCGTGATAAACGAACAAGCGAAGCGAGTGAGTTTAGCTCGACAAAAAAAGAAAAAAGAAGATATGCATAAAATGGCAGAAGCGAATAAAGCATTTGCACACTATAAGTGGTAAAATATTCATCAAATTGATTAACATATTGGACAAAAATTAAATTTAGCTGTTAATTAAATTACAAATAAATGATAATTAAAATGTAGGGGCGATTAGTAATCGCCCATGCTTGGAAGAAATTGATTAATCAGTTTTAAAAACAGGTATAAATATTAATACACAATCGAAGAATAAAAAAGAGGAGGAAAAATTTGTGGACGGTAGACAAGTATCATTACAAAAAACGAGAAATATAGGAATAATGGCTCACATCGATGCAGGAAAAACAACAACAACAGAAAGAATTCTTTTCTACACAGGAAAAACGCACAAAATAGGAGAAACACATGATGGTGGAGCAACTATGGACTGGATGGTTCAAGAGCAAGAAAGAGGAATAACAATTACATCAGCTGCAACAACATGTTTCTGGAAAGACCACAGAATAAATATCATAGACACACCAGGACACGTTGACTTTACAGTAGAAGTTGAAAGATCATTAAAAGTACTAGATGGAGCAGTAACAGTGCTATGCGCCAAAGGAGGAGTTCAACCACAATCAGAAACAGTATGGCGTCAAGCAGACAAATACAAAGTACCAAGAATGGTATATGTAAACAAAATGGACATTATAGGAGCGGACTTTGCAAACTGTGTAGATCAACTAAAAACAAGACTAAATGCACATCCTGTACCAATTCAATTACCTATTGGGGCAGAAGACACATTTCAAGGTATAGTAGACTTAATGAACATGAAAGCATTAATCCATAAAGATGACTTAGGAAAAGACATTGAAATAACAGACATTCCAGAAGACATGAAAGCTGCAGCAGAAGCAGCACATCAAGAAATGATAGAAGTTGCAGCAGAGCAAGATGATGAATTAATGATGAAATATTTAGATGGTGGAGAGCTATCAATAGAAGAAATCAAAGCAGGATTGCGTAAAGGGACAATAGCAGGAAATATAATTCCAGTATGCTGTGGATCTTCATATAAAAATAAAGGTGTACAAGAATTACTTGATGCAATACTAGACTATTTACCAGCACCAATAGATATACCACCAGTAGAAGGACAAACTCCAGATGGAGAAAAAGCATTAAGAAAACCAGATGACAAAGAGCCATTTGCAGCACTTGCATTCAAAATCGCAACAGACCCATTTGTTGGAAAACTATGTTTCTTTAGAGTATACTCAGGATCATTAGATGCAGGAACAAGTGTATTAAATGCAAACAAAGACAAAAAAGAAAGAATGGGAAGAGTACTATTAATGCATGCAAATCACAGAGAAGACATTACAAAAGTTTACACAGGAGACATAGCAGCAGCAGTTGGACTTAAAGATGTAACAACAGGAGATACACTATGTGACGAAGCACATCCAATAATACTAGAATCAATGGAATTCCCAGAGCCAGTTATAGATATAGCAATTGAGCCAAAAGACAAAGTAGCACAAGAAAAAATGGCAATTGCATTATCTAAACTTGCAGAAGAAGACCCAACATTCAAAACATATACAGACCATGAAACAGGTCAAACAATCATAGCAGGAATGGGAGAATTACACTTAGACATCATAGTAGACAGATTAAAAAGAGAATTCAAAGTTGAATGTAATGTAGGTAAACCACAAGTTGCATATAAAGAAACAATTAGAAATGCAGTAAAAGCAGAAGGAAAATTCATACGTCAATCAGGAGGACGTGGACAATATGGACACGCAATAGTTGAAATGGAACCATTAGAACCAGGTTCAGGAATAATCTTTGAAAGCAAAATTGTTGGAGGAACAGTTCCAAAAGAATATGTAAAACCAATTGAAGATGGTATACGTGAAGCAGCAAATAGTGGTATATTAGCTGGATATCCAGTAATAGATTTTAAAGCAACATTAGTAGATGGTTCATACCATGAAGTAGACTCATCAGAAATGGCATTCAAAATAGCAGGTTCAATGGCATTCAAAGATGGATGTAAAAAAGGAAAATCAGTTATACTAGAACCAATAATGAGAGTTGAAATAACAGTTCCAGAAGAATACATGGGAGATGTTATTGGAGACATAAATTCTAGACGTGGAAGAATGGAAGGAATGGAAGCAAGAGGTGGATCTCAGATAATAAGGGGATTTATACCACTATCAGAAATGTTTGGATATGCAACAGACTTACGTTCAAAAACACAAGGAAGAGGAACATATGCAATGGAACCAAGTCACTATGAAGAAGTTCCAAAAGCAATATTAGAAACAATAGTTGCTACAAGGACAAAAAAAGAAGATTAATATAAACACATAAAAACATTTTAATGTTATAAATTATGCAAATATGTAGATAATATTGAATAAATTAGGAAAAACTATTGCAAAATAAACTCAAATGGTATAAAATAGTTGCAAATAATAGTTATTAAATTTAAAAAATATAAAATAAAAAGGAGGAATTTTCAAATGGCAAAAGCTAAATTTGAAAGAACAAAACCACATATTAACATTGGTACAATCGGACACGTTGACCATGGAAAAACAACAACAACAGCTGCTATTACAAAAGTATTATCATTAGAAGGAAAAGCTCAATATACTGAGTATGCAAAAATCGATGGAGCACCAGAAGAACAAGCAAGAGGAATCACAATCAATACAGCACACGTTGAATATGAAACAAACAATAGACACTATGCACACGTAGACTGCCCAGGACACGCAGACTATGTAAAAAACATGATAACAGGTGCAGCACAAATGGATGGAGCAATCCTAGTAGTATCAGCAGCAGATGGACCAATGCCACAAACAAGAGAACACATCCTACTTGCAAGACAAGTTGGAGTTAAATATATTGTAGTATACTTAAACAAATGTGATATGGTAGACGATCCAGAGCTATTAGAATTAGTAGAAATGGAAGTTAGAGACCTATTATCAAGCTATGATTTCCCAGGAGATGAAATCCCAGTAATAAAAGGATCTTCATTAAAAGTATTAGAAGCATCATCAACAGATCCAAACGCACCAGAATATGCATGTATTAGAGAATTAATGGAAGCAGTTGACACATATATACCAACACCAGAAAGACCAGTTGATCAACCATTCTTAATGCCAATCGAAGACACAATGACAATCACAGGAAGAGGAACAGTAGTTACTGGTAGAGTAGAAAGAGGAGTAGTAACAGTTGGAGAAGAAGTTGAAATTATAGGATTATCAACAGAAAGAAAGAAAACAGTTATTACAGGACTAGAAATGTTCAGAAAATCACTAGATAGAGCAGAAGCAGGAGACAATGCTGGAGCACTATTAAGAGGAATAGACAGAAAAGACATTGAAAGAGGTCAAGTATTAGCAAAACCAGGAACAGTTAATCCACATACAAAATTCAAATCAGAAGTATATGTATTAACAAAAGAAGAAGGTGGAAGACACACACCATTCTTCAATGGATATAGACCACAATTCTATTTTAGAACAACAGACGTTACAGGACTAATCGAACTAGAAGCTGGAACAGAAATGGTAATGCCAGGAGACAACACAAGAATGACAATTGAATTAATCACACCAATTGCAATCGAAAAAGGACTAAGATTTGCTATCCGTGAAGGTGGTAGAACAGTTGGTTCTGGAATTGTTACAGAAATAATTGAATAATAAATAAAAAGTAAAAAAGGATGTCAGTAAGCATCCTTTTTTAGTTTTATCCAAAGAAAGGGTTTCAAGACAGAATAGAAAATATAAGAAATGGGGACGCATAAGAATGCGTCCCTAAGAATAGTTAATACATGGTTAATTGAATTGTAAATTAAAGCTCTAAATCAGGAAAAATTTTTGCAACTTTAGATGGTTCTAATTCTAAAGCAATTAGAATCTTTAGTAAATCTTGAACTGAAGTAATCTTATCCTTTTCAATTAAAGAAATCAAAGACTTAGCTACTCCAGACAGCTCTGCTACATTTGCTAATGAAAGTTTCTTTCTCTTTCGTGTTGATTTTAGAAATTGTCCCAAAGTTTCGGGACTTTCAACTTTTGGCTCCACAACCTCAATGTTAAATTTCTTTACAACTTCATTTAAATCAAGTTGATAAAGAAAACATATACGTTGCATCTCCGAATGTGTTGGCTTTATTTCATTCATTTCTATCCGCTCTAAATGGTAATCAAACATCTTTAAACGTTTGCTGGCAGAATACAATGAATAACCATTACGTAATCTAAGATCTCTTATGAAAACGCCAAAAGTGTTAGTGTCCTCTACTGGACTCATGAGCCTGAACTCATTTAAAAAATTCATGAAGTCAATATCCAAGACTTCACAAATTGACTTCAAAGTTGATAACCGAGCTTTTTCATGTCCATTCTCAATGCACAACAAGGTTTGACAGTTTATACCAGCTTTATCAGCTAAAACCTGTTGAGTCAAACCTTTGGCTATCCTTTCCGCCCGAATTTTTTTGCCTATAGTATTTTTTACAGGATTAATGAGCTTGAACTCATTTAAAAAATTCGCGAAGTTAATATCCAAGGCTTTACAAATTGATTTTAAAGTTGATAGCCGAGGTGATAGCACATGCCCAGTCTCAATGTTTGATATTATTTGAGGGTGTACTACTCCAGCTTTAGCAGCCAGCTCTCCCTGAGTTAACCCCTTGGCTAGTCTCTCAGTTCTTATTTTTTTTCCTAAATCATTTTTTTCATTTTTCATGATTATACTATCCTTTCTACAAACATGGTTTACAGTATCTGTATACAATTATACAAACTTTTAAGAAAAAAGTCAAATTATGTAAAATTATGAAATTATATTAAAAGGTATTGATTTTTTAAAACATTAATAATACAATAATAGCATGCATAAACTGTCAATAGAAAGATGAGGGATAAAACGTGATAATAATATTAGATGCAATGGGTGGAGATAATGCACCAGATGCAACAATTAAAGGAGCAGTTAAAGCTATAAAAGAAGTTGGAGAAAATACAGAAATATTATTAACAGGAAATGAAGAAATCATTAATTCGAGAATAAAAGAGTTATTTGGGAAAGATAAGATAGAAGAAATATCATCTAAGATAAAAATACATAATACAACAGAAACAATAGAAATGGAAGACAAACCAACAGAAGCAATAAAGCACAAAAAAGACTCGTCAATGGTAGTAGGCTTCAATCTATTAAAAGAAGGAAAAGGGGATGTATTTATTTCAGCAGGAAACTCAGGAGCACTACTCACAGGGGCGACACTATTAGTAGGAAGAATAAAAGGAATAGACAGACCAGCATTAGCAGGAATACTACCATCATACCATAATAGACTACTATTAATAGACTCAGGAGCAAATACAAACTGTAAACCAATAAATCTATTACAATTTGCGCAAATGTCTACCATATACTTAAAAAATACATTTGGAATAGAAAAACCAGCAATAGGGTTATTAAATATAGGAACAGAAGAAACAAAAGGAAACGAACTGACCAGAGAGTCATATAATTTATTAAAAGAAAAGTCTGATGAACTAGGAATAAACTTTGTAGGAAATGTTGAAGGAAGAGATGCATTCTCAGGAAAAATTGATGCAATAGTTACAGATGGATTTACTGGAAACATATTTTTAAAAGCGGTTGAAGGGATAGGAAAGTTTGTAAAAAAATCATTAATAGAAAGCCTAAAGCACAATATATTATCAATAATAGGAGCGATTCCAAGTATGCCAGCAATAAATAGATTTAGGAAAACTATGGACTATAAAGAATATGGAGGAGCACTATTTTTAGGAGTAAAAAAACCAGTAGTAAAAGCGCATGGAAGCAGTGATGAATACTTATTTTACTTTACGATAAAACAAGCAGAGCAATTTGTAAAAAACAAAGCAGTAGACAGAATGATAGAAGAATTTGAAAAAATATCAAAAAAGCATTGACAAAAATGGAAATCTATATTATCTTGATATAAAAGATAAAAACTAAAGGAGGAAAATATAAATGGAAAATGATGAAATTTTCGAAAAAGTAAAAAAAATAATTGTAGAGCAACTAAGTGTTGCAGAAGATGCTGTCACAAAAGAAGCATCATTTATAGATGACTTAGGAGCAGACTCATTAGACGTAGTAGAACTAATAATGGCACTAGAAGAAGAATTCGACATGGAAATTCCAGATGCAGATGCAGAAAAAATCTCTACAGTAAACGATGTTATAGAATACATAAAAGAAAAACAATAATTTCGTCAAAAATGCATAGCTATTATAAAGGATTGAGTAAAGGCATAGGGTAACCTATGTCTTTACTCAATCCTTTATAATAGCTAATTTCTAAAAACTTTATTGTTTAAAATTGTATTTTATGGTAGAATAATGTAGAATAATTATATATTGGGAGAAATCTAATGGAGCATAGTGAAAATACAAGGGTAAAAATTCCAGCACTTGTACATTTAACAAGACTAGGATACAAATACTTATCTTTAAAAGAAACAAAACAATATATATATAAAAATACTAATATTTTTAGAAATATATTTTGTGAAAGTATAAATCAAATAAATAACAAAAGTTTTTCTATAGAAGAAACAGACAAAATAATAGCAGAGCTTGAAATACAATTAGGAAATGATGATTTAGGAAAGACATTTTACAATACTCTAATAAATGGATTTAATGGGATAAAACTTATTAATTTTGAAGATATAGATAATAACAATTTTAATGTAGTTACAGAACTTACATATAAAAACGGAGAAGATGAATTTAGACCAGATATTATACCACTAATAAATGGAATACCATTATCTTTTATTGAAGTCAAGAAACCTAATAATAGGGAAGGGATACTTGCAGAAAGAAATAGGATAAATGAAAGATTTAGTAATCCTAAATTCAAGAAATTTGTAAATCTTACACAATTACTTGTATTTTCTAACAATAATGAATATGATGAAAGATCTATTGTTCCAATACAAGGCGCATTTTATGGTACAAGTAGTTATAGTAATATATTTTTTAACTACTTTAGAGAAGAAGATGCAAGTATAAGAAATAATGTTAAACCAATTAACGAAAATGAAGAAGAGAAGATATTAATTGATACAAATTATGTTACTTTAAAAGGAACACCAGAATATGACACTAATTTAGATGTAAATACCCCAACAAATAGAATAATAACATCATTATTCGCAAAAGGGAGATTTTTAAAAATTTTAAAATATGGAATTGCATATGTAGAGAAATTAGACGAAAATGGAATCATACAAATTCAGAAACATATAATTCGATACCCACAACTATTTGCTACTCTTGCAATTGAGAAAAAATTAAATCAAGGAATGAATAAAGGTATCATTTGGCACACACAGGGAAGTGGAAAAACAGCACTAACATACTTTAACGTAAAATATATAACTGATTATTTTGCTAAGCAAGGTAAAATTGCTAAATTTTATTTTATAGTAGATAGAATAGACTTACTAGATCAAGCATCAAAAGAATTCACAGCAAGAGGACTAAAAGTAGAAAAAGTAAATTCAAAAGAAGAATTCATAAAAAATATACAAACAATTGGTGAAGTTGGAACCACAGGTAAATCAACAATAACAGTAATAAATATACAAAAGTTTTCAAAAGAATCAATTGTTAAGCAATCTGATTACAATGTAGAAGTTCAAAGAATCTACTTTTTGGATGAAGCATATAGAAGTTATAAACATAATGGTTCATTTCTTGCAAATTTAATGGCATCAGATAGAAAGGCGATAATGATAGCTTTAACAGGCACTCCTTTAATAGGGAATGAATATAGTTCTAAAGATGTATTTGGAGATTATATACATAAATATTATTATAATCGCTCTATAGCAGATGGATATACTTTAAAGCTAATTAGAGAAGGAATAGAGACATCATATAGGTCATATTTAGATAAAACATTAAAAGAAATCGAAGCAATAAAAGGGATGGTCAAAGAAGAAGATATATATTCACACCATAAATATGTATCTGCACTAGTAGAGTATATTGTAAATGACTTTAGTGACACAAAAACCAGATTAAATGACAATTCTATAGGTAGCATGATAGTCTGTGAATCAGCTAAACAAGCAAGAGCTATTTTTGAGGAGCTTAATAATTATGAAAATATAACATCAGCATTAATTCTTTGTGATGAAGATGATAAGGAAACTAGAGGAATAGAACAAAATGACTTCAAAGAAGGGAAAATAGACATATTAGTAGTATTTAATATGTTATTAACAGGTTTTGATGCACCAAGATTAAAAAAGATATATTTAGGAAGAATTATAAAAGCGCATAATCTATTACAAACATTAACTAGAGTTATAAAGATTATAGATATGGATATGTTGTTGACTTTGCAGACATTAGGGAGGAATTCGACAAAACAAATAAAGCATATTTTGAAGAACTGCAAAGTGAATTAGGAGACGAATTTGCTAACTATGCCAAAATATTTAGAAATAAAGATGAAATTGAAAAAGATATTACAGAATTAAAAAATAAACTATTCATCTTTGATACTGATAATCTAGAAAACTTTACAAAGCAAATAAATGAATTACCAAAGCAGGAATTGTATGATATAAGGAAATCTTTAGAAGATTACAAAGTATTATACAATATAATAAGGACATATGGGTACGAGGATTTAACAGATAAAATTGACATATGTAAAGTATCTAAACTGCTTAATGAAGTAAAAAATAGAATTAATATTTTAAATTTAACAGAAAATCTAAATAAAAGTGAGAATATAGCTGGTTTGTTAGGCATGGCATTAGATAAGATTGAATTTAATTTTACGAAAATATCGGAATCTGAACTTATTATAGCAGACAAATTTAGGGAAACCCTTGAAAAAACAAGAATTGAGCTTGAAAGAGATTTTGATAAAAAAGATCCAGAATTTGTATCATTATATGAAGAACTAAAAAGAATATTTAGTAAGAAAAACATTGAAGAATTGACATCTAATGAAATGCAAGGAAATATATTATCATTAGAAAAATTACGAGTAGAAATAAAAAAGAAAAATAGCACAAATGAGAAGTTAATTCTAAAATACGAAAATGACATAAAATTTATGAGAATACATAAAAGAATTAAAGAATCCAATATAGAAAATATTAATGATTTTGATTTAAATAAAATGCTACTTAATATAAAACATAAAGTAGACGAAAAATTAATTAAAAATTATAAGTTAATTGACAATAGACACTTTTTCTATGGAAGTATTACACCAATTATTGCAAAAACATCAATAGACTATAATGTAATATTAACTATAGACCAAATACAATTCATAACAAATAAAATTCTAGAAGAATATGTAGAAGAAAGGAAAATAGCAGGATAATGAAGAATGAAGAAGCAGATATAATAAACAAGACAAAGAAACTAATAGATGAACTAAAATCGATTTCAGAGAATAATGGTATTGGAAATAGTCCTAGTGAATATAAAATAATTACAGAAGTTTTCCTTTATAAATTTTTAAATGATAAATTTTTATATGAAATAAAAAATATAGATGAGAATTTAGCAAAACTTAAGAAACCAAAATCCGTTGAAAAGGCATTACGAAAAATGAAACAAGAATATAATTTCTTGCTTTTAAGGTTAAATCCAGATACTGCTAAATTAAAAATAGAACATCTAATCTCATATTTATTTTCACATAAAAATGATGAAGAATTCTATAAACTATTTGATGAAACTCTAATAGATATAGCCAATTTTAATATAGACATATTTTCAGTCAGAACAGGTGGAAAAGAAAAAATAAGGCTATTTAGTGGAATTTCTGAGCATATCACTGAAACAAGGAAAAAGAATAACTTTGCTAGAGCAATAATAGACAAATTAGTAGAATTTAGTTTTGAAAACTTATTTAAACAAAAATATGATGCATTTGCAATTGTATTTGAATATTTAATAAAAGATTATAACAAAGACTTTGGTAAATATGCAGAATATTATACACCAAACTCAATTGCAAGAATTATAGCAAGAATATTAGTTAAAGATAACGAAGAAATAAGAAATGTAACAGTATATGACCCATCAGCAGGTTCAGGAACTCTTGTACTTGCTTTAGCTCATCAAATAGGAGAAGAAAACTGTACTATATATACTCAAGATATTTCACAAAAATCAAATGAATTTCTAAGATTAAACCTTATTCTAAATAATTTAGTACACTCTCTAGCAAATGTAGTACATGGAAATACTTTAACAGAGCCATCACATTATAATGAAAATAAAACAAAACTTGCTGAATTTAATTATATAGTTAGTAATCCGCCATTTAAAACAGACTTTAGTGAATATAGAGATGAGCTAGATGATGACAAATTAAGAGAAAGATTTTTTGCAGGAGTACCTAAAATCCCAAATAAAGAAAAAGATAAAATGGCAATATATTTAATGTTTATACAACATATTATATATTCCTTAAGTAAAGAAGGTAAAGCAGCAATTGTAGTTCCAACAGGATTTTTAACTGCACAATCAGGAATTGAAAAAACGATAAGGAAAAAATTAGTAGAAGATGAAATGATTAAAGGAATTGTATCAATGCCATCAAATATATTTGCCACAACAGGAACTAATGTTAGTGTATTATTTATAGACAAAACAAATAAAGGAGGGAAAATATTATTAGTAGATGCATCTAAATTAGGTCAAAAAGTAAAAGAGGGAAAAAATCAAAAGACTGTTTTAAGAGATGAAGAAATAGAAAGAATAGTAGAAACTTTTGCAAAACAAGAAGTAATAGAGGATTTTAGTGTAGAGGTTACATATGACCAATTAAAAGAAAAAAATTATTCATTCTCAGCAGGACAATATTTTGAAGTTAAAATAGATTATGTTAAACTAACGCAAAAAAAATTTAACAATAAAATGAAGGAATTTTCAAATAATCTTAATAAATATTTCTCTGAAGGTAAGGAATTAGAGAATAGGATAAAACAGCTATTGGAGGAAAATACATATGGAAAGTAAATTTAAATTATCAGAATTAGGAACATTTAAAAATGGAGCTAATTATCCTAAAGGAAGTTATGGAAAAGGTGATAAAATTGTTAATGTAAAGGATCTTTTTAAAGGGAGAATAGTTAATGAGGAGGAATTAGATGAATTAAAGCCTAATACTTTAAAAAATAAAAAGATGTATTTAGTAGAAGATGGAGACATTTTATTTGCACGCTCTTCTTTAGTTAGAAGTGGTGCGGGTATGTGTGCAATGATTAGTAAGCCAGAACAAGAAATATTATTTTGTGGATTTATTATTAGGTATAGAGTAAATAAAGAAAAGGTTTATCCCTTATATTTATTAAGAAGCCCACAATATAGAAAATTATTTACTGATGTACAACAAACCAATATAACAAATATTAATCAAGAGAGTTTAGGTAATATAGATGTATATTTACCAATTGATGAAAATGGAAACCCAGATATTATTAAGCAAAGAGAAATTGTAGAGATATTAGAGAAAATTGATTTAAAAATCGAAAACAATAACAAGATAATTTCAGAACTAGAACAAATGGCCAAAATGATATATGATTATTGGTTTTTACAATATGAATTTCCAAACAAATAAACTCCATAATTTGCAAAAATAAGAATAATTTATATTATTTAGTAAATGCAATAAATGATTACTTCACATACTCAATTGGAGCAAAAAGTGGAAATATATTTGACAATATGAATAAAGAAGACTTTGCTTCAATAAAGCTAACATACCCTAACAAAGATGTTTTAGAAAAGTACAGAAAAAGTATCGAACCTATATATAATAAAGTTAAAAATTGTATTATAGAAAATGAAGAACTTATAAATTTGAGAGATTTTTTATTACCACTTATTATGAATGGACAAATTAGACTTTGAAAAGTATATTCAAAATTGTAGAGAAATTGTTACACAAATTAATTGAATTGTCCCAAAAAAGGTGGTATAATAAAAACGTATTCAAAATACATAATTAATAGAAAAAATGAGCTATTAATTATTGCTATAAGACGGAGGATATTATGATATTTAAAGATTACTATAAAATACTAGGCTTTGATGACAGCAAAGCAAATGCAGAGCAAATAAAAATAGCCTATCGAGAACAAGCGAAAAGATATCATCCAGATGTAAATGGTGCAAATAGAAACACAGAAGAAAGATTTAAAGATATAAATGAAGCATATAGAATCTTATCAGATACAGCATCAAGAAGAAAATATGACAGAGCATGGAATGTAAACATAGGAAGAAGAAAAAACAGAGAAAAATATGGAAACAAAGAAGAAAAAACAGACTCCATAAAAGATGGACTATTCGGAATGTTTTTTGGATATGCTCCAAAAAAATATAAAAAACAAGAAGAAGTAGTAGGAGCAAAAAAAGGAGAAGATGTAGAAACACAAATAGAAATTAGTCTAGAAGATGCATTTTATGGAAAAACAAAAAAAATATCATTAAGAACAGTAAGTGGAACCCTAAAAACGATAACAGTAAAAGTACCAGCAGGAATTAGAAACAAAGAAAGAATACGTTTAATAGGGCAAGGGAAAAAAGGAGAAAAAGACGAAAAGCCAGGGGACCTATTCATAAAAGTAAACATATTAGAAGACAATAGATTTACTATAAATGGATATGACTTACATACAAAAGTATATGTAACTCCGTGGGAAGCAGCACTTGGAGGACAGATAGAAGTTCAAGGAATTGACGATATAGAAAAAATAAACCTTGAAAGTGGAATGACATCAGGAAATCAAGTAATAATAGAAAACAAAGGATTTAAAGATGGAAAAGGTAGAAGAGGGAACCTAATATGTGAAATCCAAATAATGATACCAGAGAAAATTACACAAGAAGAAGCAAAAAAATATAAAGAACTACAGAAGATATCTAAATTTAACCCTAGAATAACAAAAACGGAAACTGCTTAACTGCCACACCAAAGCACACGTAAGATGTAGTTGACATATTGTAATAAATATAGTATAATTATGTATAGTTAACACAAAAGACAAGCTATACATAAATAAAGGGGAGAAAGAATATGAAAAATGTTCAAGGAAAACACTTTAGCATTACAGACCCAAAGGATGTAAGCACAGTAATATATGAAGTAGTAGAAACAGACAAAAAAGAAATAGAAAGTAAAAATACACCAAAGTATACTGTTGAAAGATTAATTAGAAGTTCAGAAATAAGAGGAGAAACTTTCAAAAGAACTTACTATGTAAACGATCCGAAAATAGAAGGTAATTCATTAGTATTTTTATCATTTGGCAAAGAAAAAGTAGTAGTAAATACAGGAATGCTTATAAATGATGAAGTAAAAATAACAAAAAAACCCATGCCAATAAAATTTGATGCTATAAAAACAGAAGAAAGTCCTATATATAAAGAGTTTTCTTATACACCAAATTTAAAAAGACCAATAACAATAATAGACACAGAAACAGTCGAAGAAGTAAAACCGATTTTATATTTTGACCAAGAAACAAATGAGGTAAAAGGAAAATGTAAAATGAAACCATATAAATCTTATTTTGCTTTTGAAATAAGGGAGAAAAATTAAAAGGAGGAAGGCTTTAATGTTAAAAGAAAATAAAGGACATGAAATGGTTATGACATTAGTATATCCAGATCCAGAGCATAAAGAACTAAAAGGAATACCACCACAAGGAAAAGAAAAAGATAATTTAAGAGTAGATATAATGACAGATGGCTTACAAATAGAAATACAAGAAGGTAATGAGATGATGGTATTCTGTAAAGCTTTAGCTTACTCAGAAAAAGAACAAGCAATAGTAGAAATAGCAGAAAGAAATGGAATAAAAGATGTACCAGTAGGAAGAACTCAAGATAGAGACGAAGGAAGATAAAAAAGGATAAACATAGGAAAAATCGAGTAAATTTTACTCGATTTAATCGAATAAGAAGAATTTCTTATTTGATTATGAAAGGGATGAAACTTTATGAATTATAAAATAGAAGGAGCATTAAGAAAAAACAAAAAAACATTTATATTAGCAGCCATACTATGGTTATTTTTAACCATAGTATTTATCATGCCAATATCATGTGGGTGGGACATAGCATTAAAAGAAGCAGCAGATACAGGAACGAAATTCTCAATGAATACATTTGCAATGTCAGTAGGAGAGAGAATAGCACAACCATTTTTAAACATAAAAGAACTAGGAACATATTGGGGGTCATTTATAAGTTTATTATGGAAATACACTTTAGGATTTTTAGGAATAATAGTTATTGGACTATTTAGAACAGCACCAAAAAGTAAATATCAAGACATAGAACATGGTTCAAGTGACTGGTGCGAGAGAGGAGAACAATTCAAAGTATTAAGTCCCAAAAAAGGACTAATATTAGCAGAAGGAAATTACTTGCCAGTAGACAAAAGAGGAAATGTAAACATATTAGTAGTTGGACGGATCAGGTGCTGGTAAATCTGCATCATTCTCAATACCAAATGCATGTCAAATGTTAGGCTCATATGTATTTACAGACCCTAAAGGAGAACTTTATGATAAAACAGCAGGATTTTTAAAATCAAATGGATATGAAATAAAAGTATTAAACCTATTAAGACCACAAAATAGTGATGGATATAATCCATTAATGCATATATCAAATGAACTAGACGTAGACGTTATAGCAAACACAATAATAAAAGGACAAGGAGAAGCATCAGCCTCTGAACCATTCTGGGAAGACATGGGAGAAATGCTATTAAAAGCATTAATATATTATTTAATAGCAACACGTCCAGAAGAAGAACAAAACCTAGCAAGTTGTGCAGAATTAGTAAGAGCAGCAAGTGGTAGTGGAAACAGTAGTATGCTTTCTGAATTAATAAACAAATTACCAATGGAACATCCTGCGAGAAAATACTATAAATCAGTAGAAATATCAGCATCATCAGAAAAAACATACTCATCTATTTTAAGTACACTACAATCAAAACTAGGAAAATTCGACTCAAAAGAAATAGCAGAGCTAACATCAACAAACACAATAGACTTTGAAGAAATAGGAAAAAAGAAAACAGCAGTATATGTAATATCATCAGACACACACACAGCATATGACTTCTTACTTACAATATTCTTCTCACAAATGATACAACAATTATATGACTTTGCAGACGTAAATGGAGGAGCACTACCAGTGCCAACATACTTTATCCTAGACGAGTTTGCAAACATTGGTAGAGTACCAGACTTCGACAAAAAAATATCAACCAGTAGAAGTAGAAAAATACAATTCAGTGTTATACTACAAAACTTAGACCAACTAGAAGCGGTATACGAAAAATCATTTGAAACAATAATAGGTAACTGTGATACACACTTATTCCTAGGAAGTAACTCTCAAAAAACAGTAGAATACTTCTCAAAAGCCTTGGGAAGCAAAACAATATCAAGACAAAGTGTATCAATAAGTAAAGATAGAGCATATGTTAGAAATGGTGAAAACTATTCAGACAATATTATGGAAAGAGCATTATTAACACCAGACGAATTAAGAAGATTTGACATGGATAAATGTATTATATTTGAAAAAGGAATAAAACCAATAAAAGCAAACAAATACTATTACTTCAAGCATAATGAAGCAAAACAACTAGAAAGGTGTCCAGCAAACCATAATGAAGCAAGAGATTTAGAAAGAGGAGAATGGAGAACATTCAACCCATATAATCCATATGTTGCAGAAGGAGAAAAACAGCCAGTTAATGACTTAAAAATAGATTCATTAGATGATTTATTCTCAGATGAAGATAAAAAGCCAGAAGAACCAAAAAAAGAAAGCAATATTGGATTTGCCCCAAAAGAAACTAACATTATGCAAAGCCAATCAAAACAAGAAATAGAAGACATACCAATGTTACCACAAGAAGAAATAGTAGAAGACAAAGAAATGGACATAGCAAAAGAACTAGAAGCAAAATTTGATGAAATCTTTGGACCAATAGATGAAACAGACACAGCAAATAAAGCATAAAAATATTTTTATGGGCGGAGAAATCCGTCCATATTCCATTTCTTGTTCGCCAAAATATGCCAAAATTCGTCATCCCCATTGGCAAAATTCTTAAAAAGTGTCGATTAAAATGTTTAAAAAGTGTCGAACAAAATCCTTAAAAAGTGTCGATTGAATGTTGACTATTTATTGAAAAAATGCTATATTTAATGAAGAGGTGACTAAAGTGGCAATTAATGAAAAGGAATATAGAAAAAGATTAATAGAAAAAAAAATAGAGGATTATTTATCTGTATTTGGTGCTGTGAGTATAGAAGGACCAAAATGGTGTGGTAAAACATGGACATCGTTAAAGCATTCTAAAAGTGAAGTCTATATGGATGATGATGATGTAAGAGAAATGGCAAAATTAGATGTAAAGTCAATTTTTAACAAGGACTTAAAAAAGAAACCACAATTAATTGATGAGTGGCATTTAGTTCCAACGGTATGGGATGCAGTGAGGCGTGAATGCGATAAAACCACTGAAAAGGGAAATTTTATTATAACTGGTTCTACAACATTACCAAATAAAATAATGAAAGAAAAAGTACATCATTCAGGAGCAGGTAGAATTGGAAGATTGAATATGTATACTATGAGTTTATATGAATCAGGAGATTCTTCTGGAGAAGCATCTTTAATAAAAATGTTAAATAATGAGCAAGAAACAATTAATACTGGAAATATAGAAATATTACAATTAGCAAAACTTTTAATAAGAGGAGGGTGGCCAGCAAATATAAATGTTAGTGAGAACAAGATTGGTTTAATTCCAAAATCATATATAGATTCAATTTTAAATATAGATATGAATGAAGGAGCAGAAAAAAGAAGAGATAAAAATAAAATGAGAATGCTACTAAAATCACTTGCAAGAAATGAAGCATCAATTGTAGGAAATAAAACAATAATAAAAGACATAGAAGAATATGAAAATGATACAGAACTTTTATCTAGTAGAGATACTATAATTGATTATTTGGATATACTAGATAGACTGCATTTAATTGAAAACCAAGAGGCATATGGAGAAAATTATCGTTCACCTAGTAGAGTTGGGAAATCTCCTAAAAGGCATCTTACAGATCCATCACTATCATGTGCTTGTTTAGGCTTAACACCAGAAAAACTTTTAAAAGATTTAAATACATTTGGTTTTATGTTTGAAGCACTAGTAGAAAGAGATTTAAGAATATATATGGATTATTTAGATGGGCACTTATATCATTTTAGGGATAATATTTCAGGATTAGAAGTGGATTCGATTTTAGAGTTTGCAGATGGAGAATATGCAGCTGTAGAGATAAAACTAGGATATAATCAAGTGGAAGAAGCAAAGAAAAATTTATTAAATTTTTATAGCAATATGATAAAAAAGCCTTCATTCATGTGCATTATAGTTGGAAAATGTCCAGCAGTATTAAAAGATAAAGAAACAGGTATTTATATTGTACCAATTACAGCACTAAAACCATAAAACAAAAAAATAGCAATTGATTGATGTAACAAATTTATTTAATAGATAAAAAGCAATATTATGAGAGTAATGGTTTTGTATACTTTGGCAAGTGAAATCTTGAAAAGATGGCATTTCCCTAAGTAAAGTAGCGAAATATTACAAAAACGAAATATAAACTTAACAAAGAAAACATAAACTTAAAATACAAGAAAGTCCGTAAATAAATGCGGATTTTTTTGTGCTATACAGGAATAAATTGCTATTTACAATTAACGACAAAATTCTTATAATATAAAAAGAGATAATCAAAAGTCAAAGAACCCTCAGTCACTTCGTGACAGCTCCCTTAAATAAGGGAGCCAAGGGCAAAAAAAATTACCTATTTTAAACATAGACAAGTCAAAAATAAGAGGCTTGCCTCCCTTACA
>CAPYID010000038.1 GCA_948739805.1 uncultured Clostridia bacterium
CTTTGGGACATTTTTAAAAGTTACTACTTAAGACATTATCATAAATTAATCATAAAGAGGTAGAAATATCTCTTATTTTTATTGAGTATAAGATAATTTTGTGGTATAATTAACATAAAGTATAGCGATTTGAATGGAGGTTTATATGGAAAATAGAAAAAGAAAAGATGGAAGTCCTATGAATCATGGAATTAATAATAATACTTATAAATTATTATTTGGAGATTTTTATAATTTACCAGAAAATGAAAGAAAAACTTATGAAAATGTTATGGCTCTTGCTACTATTGAACGTTTTACTAAATTGCAAGAAATGAAAATATTTACTAAATTATTAAAAATGATATATAAAAGGGCTAATATAGATTTAAATAAAATTACTTATAATAAAGAAATAAAGCAGTTTGAATATAGAGACAATGATAAAGTAATAACATTTGATAGATTATCAGATTATTTTTCAGATAAAGACATAAAAAGAGAATTAATGTCAAATAAAAGATATGGGAAATGTCATATACAGGCAATAAATATAGCACCAAGTATTAAAGGTTCTAGAATAGTTACAGGATATGTAACTACTGAAAATAGCAAAGTACTACATTCAATTATTGAGTATGATATAGACAATAAAACGGTAGTTTTAGATTGGACTAGAAATTTGTGTACTAATAAAGATCAATATGTAGAATTAACAAAATTTGTAGAGTTATCATCTTTTGAAGGTAGAGAAGTTATTGATGATATTGAATTAATAACAGGAAATCTTGATATTGGTGTAAAGTCTTATGTAGTATTTAGAGAAGAACTTATGCGAGATATTAAGAAGAATCCTCAAATATTTCAACCTACAGAGGAGGGAAGAAAAAAGACAGAAAACTTTAGAAGAGAAGAAAAATCAAGGAAAGATGAAGAAATTTCAAGATAAGGAGATATAAGCACTTACTAATTTAGTAGGTGTTTTTTGATAAATAAATGTTGAGATATTAAGAAATTAGTATCTCTTATTTTTTTTTATATATATTTATGCTATAAAAAATGTCCTTAATTGGACAAAAAAATGAAGAAAATAAAAAATTGAGTTTTACTATCAATAAAAGGTAGTTAAAGTGAGGAATATATTGAGAGAATAAAAGATTTTTGAAAATATTTTACAAAATGGGGGGGCAAAATGCCATATAAGTGAGCAAATAAGTGAGGAGATATAAAATTTTTAATATTTTTCAATTTAGACTTCGTAAAAGTACATATAAGTGAGGAAATAAGTGAGGGGATATGAAAAATTTTAAAATTTTTGCAAATTAGACTTCGTAAAAGTACCACTCAGTGACTAAACAAGTGAAAGGGTATTAAAGATTTTAATTTACTATCAAAAAATGATACTCAAAGTGAGGAATAAAGTGAGAGGAAAAAAGTAACAGAACTGAAAAAGTAAAAAAATTGAAAATATTTTGTGAAAATCGTAATTTTTTTTGAATTTCAAGTGCTGTTATAAATAGAGGGAAAATTCTCACTTAAAAAGAACATTGAAAATTAAATAGACAATCATTAAATACATTCCTGTTATTACTAAGCCAATTATAGCAGATACGCCAAGACCTTTATAGCATAAAGCGAGCGAGAAATATCTAAGCTATTGATATTAGGAAAGCTAACTAATAGGTGATGACGAATAATAGGTATAATGATACTCTCATCTAGTCATAGTCCGAGCGTGATAAGACCGTCTAAGGCAATGAAGATGACTCTGTAAGAAAGCAGAGAGGTGTAGCCTGTGGAGCTGATTAGCTATCAGTCGTTTAATGATTATTAAAATATAGTGATTATGTGACTATCAAGTTATTTTTTGCATATACACAAAATATTATTAAATAGCGAGGTAAAGTATATGAAAATAGCAACAAAAATTATAGAGGGCGAAAGCTATTCACAAGTTTTTATAAATAAACAAGAACTAGATAAAAAAGATATACAAGATAAGATAAACGAATTAAAGAAAAAAGGAAATAAAGTAGGAATCTTTATTTCAGGAAGTGAGGAAATACTACCAATTTTAAAGAACAATATAATTTATACATTTGAAAATACTTAAATAGTTGATATAAGATATAATAAATTATTTAAATCTATCTTCAAAACTATTTAAGTATATCTAATTTTGCAAAGAAGGAGGATATATATGAGTTTTGTAGATAATATAAAATCAGATAATAAAACAAGTAATTTTAGAGCAAGACATAATTACTATAAAGCAAATAACACACTCATTATATCAGCCTATGCAAGATTAAGTAGAGATGAGGATAAAGAAAATTATTCTAGTATTGAAGAACAAATAAGAATGATTAAAGAATACGCAGGGGCAAAAGGGTGGTATATAGCAGATAAGAATATCTATATTGATGACAATGTTTCAGGATACACATTTAATAGACCAGCATTTAGAAGAATGTTAGAAGATTTAGACGAAGATGTTATTGATGTAGTTGTAGCAAAAGATTTATCAAGGATAGGAAGAAATAATGGTAAAGTTCTTACTCTAATAGATGACTTCAAGAAAGCAAACAAAAATCTAATACTTGTATCAGAAATGGGAGGTGTATATGATGTACAAAATGATAGAGATGACACAATAGGTATCACAACTTGGTATAACGAAAGATATGTAAAAGACATTTCAAGAAAAACTAGAGCTAATATGTTATCAAAACAAAAGACAGGTAGATTAATTATGGGTAACTACTATGGATATGAAAAAGTATTTGAAGATGGGATACCAAAACTCTATGTGGTTGAAGAATTAAGAGGAGCAATAGAACTAATATATAAGCTATATGTAGAGAATGGGTTAGGAAGAAAACGAATAACAGATATATTAAATAGTAAAAAATATAATTATCCAACTCCATCAGTATATTATCAAAGGAAACACCTAGAAAGAGGTAGAGTATATAAACAGAAAGTACAAGAATTATGGAGTACAGATATGGTAAAAAATATACTAGAGAATGATGTATACTGTGGTAACTTAAGAGTTCACAAAAAGCAAACTATAACAATAAGAGGAAGAGTAGCAAAGTTACCAGAAGAAGAACACTTTGTTTTTGAAAATCATCATGAGGCAATAATATCAAAAGAAATGTTTGAATTAGCACAAGAACTAAAAGTCAAAAGAGTAAAAAACAAAAGTACTAAAACAAAAAGAGATTATATATTTGGAGGAATGTGTCAATGTGGGGACTGTGGAGGAGGAGTGAGTGGAACTTTTATCAGAAGAAAGCAAGAAAAGGGATATGAATGTACAGATTATAGAAGATATGGAATTGCAAGATGTAAAATCCACGAAACATTAGAAAAGGATATATTGATACATTTAAAAGAATATCTAAAATTATTAAAAGTAGCTTATGAAGATGAAATAAAAAAAATAAAATTAGATAATACATCAAATAAACGCAAAATAAACAGAGAAAAGCTAGAAAGAGAATATAATCTACTTACAGAGGAATATAAACTTTTGTTATCTCAAAAAATTAAAGACTTAGTTCAAATTACATCATTAGAACAAAGAGAAATGGTAGAAAATGCTTATAAAGATTTAGAAAATAGCAAACAAAGTCAAATAATTAGATTAAAAGAAACACTTGCAAAAGATGATGAAAGGATACTTGAAGATAAAGAAAAAAAGATAAAATCAGCACTAGACATTTTTGATGAAATTATAAACACAAATGAACCAAGCAAATATTTATTAAATTCTATCATAGATAAGATTGTCTTATATAATGACAAAACAATAGAATTTATTTTAAAAGGGGATATAAAAAGGCTAGTAAATAGCTGATTTTTTAAAAATCAAAAAGTTTCTAACATTAGGACTTTACCCCCGTATGCACAACAGAAATTATAGGATTTGCAAAAGCTAATACATATTTTGAAAATTTGAATACTAAGCTTATAGGATTAAGTGTTGATAGCAATGCCTCACATCTAGTATGGTAAAAGTTACCAACAAAATAAATTAAAGCAATCACCTGCTAGAAATTTATGATATTGTTAATTATACAATTACTTGCAATATTTATGTAAATGATGTATAATAGTAATGTAACAGAAAATTATTTGCAAAAGTCTAATTTGTGTGTTTTATACACATTTTAGCAAAGGAGGCATTATGTTATTGGTAAATGTACTTAATAAGGCATTAAAAGAAGTCCCTAACATTGCCAATAGACTAGAAAGTCTAATAAAAGTGCAAGAATGGGATGAAACAAAGAAGAAATATGCTATATCTATAGTGCAGGGATTACCATTAAATTTATTTTTATGCAAACCTGTATCACCTGCAGAAAAAGCATATGTACGGTTAAAACCAATCCCCTTATTCCTTCTTGATTATCAACTTGATGAAATATCTAAAGAAAGAGATCTTAGTCAAATTGATAAATTTTTCGAAGAAGTTCTAACAGAAATTAATGGACTTTCAAGTGAAATTTATTTTAGCTATGCTGGACATTATTACGATAACGATGACGACATGGCAGAAATTACAATTAACTGGTACATTTAATTACTGATTGACAAAACTGAACACAGTATGTATATACGATTGATATATATGGACTGTGTTTGTTTTTTGATTGAAAAACAAACTTTTGAAAATAATAAATAAATTAAATATTTTTCTTGACTAAATCAAGTTTTAAATGTTACACTATCTATAGTAGATTAGTAGTTCAGAAACCTACGGGATTGAATTCAGAAATAATTATATCTCGAGAGAAACATGGTTCCGGGGTAATTTTAATATAAATTGGAGATTAGAAAATGAGTGAAAAAGTATATACAATTGAAGAAATAAAAGAAATGATATATGATATATTAAGAAAATATGGAATTGAAAAAGCATATATTTTCGGTTCATATGCAAGAGGTGAAGCAAATCAGCAATCTGATGTCGATATTATGATAAAAAAGGGAAAATTAAAAACACTTTTGCAATTATCTGCTCTTGCCTATGAAATAGAACAAATTTAAAAAAAACAAATTGATATTGTAGTAGAAGAAACATATACAGATGATATACAATATGATAGTGACGAAATAAAACTTGCTAAAAATATATTTTATAACGAAGTAAAAAAAGAAAGGTTGAATATATATGAGTAATTTAATATAAGTTTAACACTAGGTTTTTGTTTACTTTTATAAAAATATTTAATAGATTTCAATTAATTTACTTTTCTAGTATAAATTATATAAATAGAAATATAATAATATTAATAGATAAATTTAATGTTTTGCTTGACAAAATCAAGATTTAAATGTTATACTATCTATAGTAGATCAGTAGTTCAGCAACCTACGGGACTGGACTCGGAATGGATCGTACCTCGGGTAACCTACGGGTCCGAGGTCTTTTCTTATTATATAGGAGGTAAATATTGGAAAAAGAATTTAAAACAATAAATAAACAAATAGAATTATTACAAAGTAGAAATTTATATATAGAAAATGAAGAAATTGCAAAAGAAATATTATTAAACAATAACTATTATTATTTGATAAATGGTTATAAAGATTTATTTTTAAATAAAAAGAGTTCAACGGAAAAGTTTAGTAATGGGACAACATTAGAAGAAATTTATAGTTTATATGAATTTGACAGAAAAATAAGAATTATATTTTTAGAATACATTTTGTTAATTGAAAGAAAAATTGATACATATATAGCTTATGAGTTTTCAAAAAATTATGGACATAAAGATTATTTAAATTCAGAAAATTTTAATTATATCAGCAAAAACAAAGAATTAATTGATAAGTTTTTGAATGATATTAATCTTGAAATATCACACCAATATAAAAATTCTAATAAGATGATTAGTCATTATTTAGATACATATAAATATATACCTTTATGGGTATTAATTAGAATATTATCCTTTGGAAAAGTTTCAAAATTTTATAGTTTTATGAAACAAAAAGAACAAAATAATATAAGTAGAAAATTTAATATAAAAAGCCAAATATTAAAAGTATATCTAATGAATTTAGGTAATATACGAAATATATGTGCTCATGATGAAAAGTTATATGATGTTATCTTAAAAAAGAGAATTAATACTACTCCCTATCATAGAAATCTAAATTTAATAAAAAATGATGGTAAAACTGTATATGCAACAAGAGATTTATTTTCAATAATAATTATATTAAAAGCACTGTTAGAAAAAGAACAATTTAATGAATTTTATAATAGGATAATAGAAAAAATAAAAGAATTAGAAAATAAACTTTTGTCATTAAAAACAGATAAAGTTTTATATAAAATGGGCTTTCCTAAAAATTATAAAAACTTATTAGAATTATAATTAAAATTTGAATAAATTATGTAAGAAAAATTTTTAAAAGTTGATATAAAAATTCATCTCTCAGAGAGCAAAATAGGTTTTAGGAAATCTTCCTAAACAGCGAAAACGGTGTCAAAACACCAAGCTGGCGAATATTGGGCATTAAAAATGATCCTCAATATTCGTTCTTTTTTTGTACCCTTTTTTCTTTTTATATACCCATTTTAATCAATTATAAAAAACATATGTTAATGTATTCGTAAATTCAAGCTAAAAACTAGTTATTTTTTTAATTTAGTTTTAATAAAATTTACGAAGGTGAATAAACAATGAATGAAAATGATATAGATAAAAAAGAACAAGTATTTTGCATATTTAATAATGACAAAGAAAATATAGATAAACAAATAGAAAAAAGCTTTATTATATATTTAAAAAGTTTAATTAAAGATAATAAAGAGCCTTGAAGATTTGAATAAACAGCTATATAATCTTTCTAGCAGGTGATTGCTAGAATAACAGGAGGTTTTAGAAAATGTATGAGCATAAGCGAATTACATTTTCTTAATACGTATAACAATGTAGAAAATTGCATTGTTTAAAGACAGGAGGTGCAAATGAGTTTTAGCAATCAAAACGCCATAAATAAAGCATTTAAAGTAGGAATATACATACGTTTATCTCGCGAAGATGGAGATAAATTAGAAAGTGATAGTATTTCAAATCAAAGAGATATTTTACAAAGGTACATAAAAGAAAATCAACTCATTTTCATAGATGAGTACAAAGATGATGGCATATCGCGGAACAACTTTTGATAGACCAGATTTTAATAGAATGATACAAGATATAGAAAACAAAAAAATTAATATGATTATTACAAAAGACTTATCAAGACTTGGAAGGGATTATATAAAAACAGGTTACTATATAGAAAATTACTTTCCAGAAAAAAATGTAAGATATGTTTCGGTATTAGATGGAATAGATACATTTTTAGATAGTACAAACAATGATGTAACACCTTTTAAAGCAATCATAAATGATATGTATGCAAAAGATATTTCAAAAAAAATCAAAGGAGTTTTGCGAGAAAAAGAATTAAAAGGAGAATATTTAGGAAGTATTGCTCCCTATGGCTATAAGAAAAGTGCAATATATAAAAACAAGCTAGAGATAGATAAAAATGTATCTTATGTAGTAGAAAAAATATTCGAACTATATATACAAGGAAACGGATTACAAAAAATATCAAATATTTTAGATAAAGAAGGAATTGATCCACCAAGTAAATATCTTAATTTGAAACATCAAAGGACAACATGGAATCCAAAATCTATAAGAGCAATGCTTGTAAACGAAGTATATATTGGAAATACCGTTCAAAATAAATGTGTTTCTGTTTCCTATAAAGTAAAAAAGCGAAAACCTAAAAATGAAAGTGAATATATAAGAGTAGAAAATACTCATCAACCTATTATTGAAAAAGATATATTTATTAAAGCACAAGAAATTTTAAAAAGTAAAAAAAGTCTATCAACACCAAAACATACTGAACTATTAAAAGGATTAATCTTTTGCCATAATTGTGGTAGACAGCTTAGAATTTGTTACAGAGGAAAAGTAAAAAAGATTGGCTACATAGATTGTAGTTTAGCACGAGGAAAAGATAAAAAATGTAAAACCTGTAACTATAATTATAACAAATTTGAAAATAAAGTGCTTAATAATATAAAAAATATAGTTAATACCTTCTGCGATAAAAATGCTTTAAAATTGATATATGAGAAAAATAAAGATAGTTATTCTACACTTATAAAGGTAGAAGATGAAAAGCTATTAAACATTAAAAATAAGATTGATGATGTATCAAAGAAATTAGATAAAATGTATATGGATAATTTAAATGGAATTATAACCGATGATGATTACTTCAGATATTCAAAAGATTTTATAGAACAAAAAGAAAAATTGATAAAGGCTAAAAATAATATACAAGATAAAATAAAAATATTGCAAAATAACATTCAAGTAAATCAAAACAAAGAAAAAGCTGATAAAGTAATTGAAGAATTTTTGAAGTTTGAAAATCCAAGTAAAAAGATATTGTTTGAATTAATAGATAGAATAGAATTAGATGAGTTTAAAAACATATACATATATTTTAATTTTTCAGAGTTAAATATTGTAAAAGAACAATTAAACAATATGAATTTTATAGAAAGTGCGTAGTTAAAATTATATTGGTAACTTTGGAAATGCATCACATTTAGCATGGTTAAACAACATTTACGAAAAAACAGGAAACATAGTACCATTCCCTATAATAGCAGATAGGAATGGAGAAATAGCTAGAAAATATGGTATGATATCAAATGATGTAAGCAAAACAGAAACAGTAAGAAATGTATTTATAATAGACGATAAAGGAGTAGTAAGACTTATACTTATATATCCAATGCAGGTTGGACGTTCAATTCCAGAAATAATAAGAGCAGTAGAAGCCTTGAAAACAGTAGATAACTGTAAAGCAGCAACACCATTAAACTGGACACCTGGAAATCCAGTAATACAGACCTCACCAACAACATTTGAAGGATTACAAAAAAGGCAAGAAGAAATCAGAGAAAATAGAAATGGAATGTCATGGTATTTAAGCTTTAAGGATGCATCTGACTGTGAATCAAATGGAAAAAAATGTTAAAAAACATGGTAAAAAATACATGTAAAAAATATAATAATTTATATAAAAATACAAATAATAATATCATAAAATTATAATAAACAATAATGTGATTTATAATTTTAGAAAGGGTGATATTATTATGGATAAGAATCAAAAAATAAATTGTACAGTTACAAGTTGTAAATACAACAACTCTGAAAAAGAATTATGTAATTTAAACCAAATAACAGTAGAACCAATCGATGATTGTGACACATGTGAATGTGATGAATCTATGTGTGGAAGTTATGAATATAATGACACAGAAGAATAATGATAATGGGCATGCATATAGCGTGCCCATTAGAAATGTGCGACGGGCATGTCGTTTAGTTAATTGGTGAAGTCCGTAGTGGAGGTATACATCGCCAACCACATAGTGAAACACAAGCGTTCCATCGTGAGGTGTGACGTGGAGGAAGTGCGTAGCAAAATCTTGGCTCAATGTACAAAAACTTATACTAAGGCTTGATAATAAGGTAAGGCTACATTTGAAGTCGAAGCCTAAAAGATGTACATAACCTTATCAAGTAAATCAAGTGAGTAAAAGAGGAAGATTAAATGACTTACCCCATGGGACATTAGAAATAGTGGCCGAAAAAGGTTAATCGCAAGGAAAGGAGAAGGAGAAACAAACATGGAACTTTTAGAACAAATCTTAACTAAGCGTATGAAAAAGTAAAAGCAAATGAAGGAGTAGCAGGAGTAGATAGAATAACAGTGAATGAAGTAGATGAGTATATAAAAAGAACAAAGAAAAACTGTTAAACCAAATACGTAAAAGAAAGTATAAGCCACAACCAGTAAAGAAAGTGCAAATACCCAAAGAAAATGGCAAAATGAGAAATCTAGGAATACCAACAGTGTTTGAGAGGATAATCCAACAAGCAATGGTACAAGTGCTAAGCCCAATATTTGAAAAACAATTCAGCGAGAACAGTTATGGATTTAGACCTAATAGGAGTTGTGAACAAGCAGTAATAAAAGCACTAGAATACTTAAATGACGGTTATGAATGGACAATAGATATAAAACTAGAGAAATTTTTCGATACAGTAGACCAAGACAGACTGATCAATATCATAATGAGAACAATAAAAAACTGGGACGTAGTATCATTAATAAGAAAATATCTAAGTGCAGGAGTAATGGAAAAAGGAATAGTTAAAGCAACCAAAAAAGGAACACCACAAGGAGGGAACCTAAGTCCATTGTTATCAAATATAATGTTAAATGAGCTAGAAAAAGAATTTGAAATACGTGGCTTGCAGTTCGTGCGCTATGAGGATGATTGTATCATAATGGTTAAGAGTGAGAAAGCAGCAAATCGAGTTTTGAGTTCAGTAACAAAGTTTATTGAAAAGAAATTAGGTTTAAAGGTATATGCAGAAAAGAGCAAAGTAACAAGAGCAACTAAGACAAAATATTTAAGTTTTAGTTTTTGGAAAGACACAAAAGGAAGTTGGAAACCAAAACCACATATAAAAGCATATCAAAAGCTAAAAAGGAAACTAAAAGCATTAACTAAAAGAAATTGGAGCATAAGCTTAGAGAATAGAATAAAACAAGTTACTACTTAGTTAGAGGTTGGGTAAATTACTTTAGAATAGACAATATGAAAAACGCAATACAAGAGATAAACGAGCATTTGAGAACAAGAATAAGAGTAATTATCTGGAAACAATGGAAGAAATCACAGAGAAAAGAGAAAGCACTGAAACAACTAGGAGTAAAACCAGATATTGCTCACAATCTAGCCAACACAAGTAAAGGATATAAATTAGTAGCAAAAACAGATTGGCTTAAATTTGCAATAAACAATGACAGGCTAAGAAAAAAATGTCTGATATTTCTATCAGACCAATATGCAAAAGTACATGTTGAAATATAAATTGAACCGCCACTTGCGTGAACCGCACGAGTAGTGGTGTGAGAGGGAATAAATAAAATAATTATTTATTCTCTACTCGATTAGATATTGTAAGGGTATTCATGTGTTATTTTTCGATTATTTTTCCATTCAAATATTCCAAAATACCAGCATTAGAAGAAAAATCAAATACTAGCTTATAAGAACAAAGTTCTTGAGTTTTCTTATTAAACTTTTTATTGATTTCATTTATACCATACTTACCATCTCCAATTATAGGATGATCAATATGAGCAAGATGTGCACGAATTTGATGAGTACGTCCAGTATGTAATAATATTTCAAGAGTCGAGGTATTTTCCTTTATATTAGAAAAAAGTACTGTATACTCTGTAACAATTTCTCTGTATCCTTTTTTAGGAGAATCTGAAATATATACTTGAGACTTATTACTATCCTTAAATAAATATGCCTTTAATTCTGCATGTTTAGGAGTTGGAATTCCATACACTTTACATTTATAGTATTTCTTTATTTCATGATACTTAAATTTATCAAACAAAATATGTAAAGCTTCATCGTTTTTAGCAAATAAAACAAGTCCATAAGTATTTCTATCTAGCCTATGACAAGGCATAGAAGAAGGATATTTAATTTGTACATAACTTGTAAGAGAATTCTCACCAACAACCTCAATACCAGCTTGTTTATCAACCACTAAAATATTATCATCCTCATATACAATTTTAAAATCATTATGAGAAAATAATAAATCATCGACAATATAAATTTTTACCATATCACCTGTATGTATAACTTCATTAGAGCATATTCGGACATCATTTATGCGAATATCTTTCTGACGTAATGCCTTATACAATGTACTCTGCTTCAAGCCATCAAAACTATCAAAAAGAAAATTATTTAGCTTTTTATTATCATACTTAGCAGGAACAATCAATTCTTTCATATCAAAATATTTCTCCTTCTTTTTAAATTTGGCGATTAATATTTCCATTAGTATAATCCTTCCCCTCTAATCGCTCTCCACTTTTAACTATTTGAATAATATGATTAATAGCAGAAATATCCTCATCAAGAATATCAATTCTAGCAAAATCAATATTCAAATCAGAAGAGGCAAGAGAGGTAATCTTAGCATTATAAATAGTAGAAACAGTTTGCACATTATCAGGAATAATCCTCATAGAAAATCCCATTCTATCCTTCAAATAATATTTGTGGCTAGAATTACACCTATTAGAACACTCAGGATAACATTGATTAGAAGTCCCAAACAAACAATATTTAATATTCATAAGAGGAATATTTCCATAAACAATTAATTCAGAAGAAATTCCATTACAGATATTTTCAATATCCAATTTATTAAGCTCAGGTGATAAAGTAATAGTAGAAACTCCCAAATTATTCAACTCGCTTGCAGTATAATCATTAAAAACATTTAAAGTATAATTACCAACCAAATCATAATCATCTTTGAATTCTTTTAGCAGTGTAAACATAGATAAATTAGATACAACAAATCCCTTGATATTATACTTAGACAATGCTAAAGAAATTGAATTCATAAAAATATTCTTATAATTTGTTTTAGTAACAGTAGGCATATATATGTAAGTATTAAACTTAGAGGTAATAGTAGTCAAGATATTTTCATACTTTGGAAGAGAAAAGTACTTTATAGGAATATATAGACGTTCAACATTTTCTAAATTGTTATAATCAAAATCCAAATTCAATATATTTAAAAGAAGAGAAATCTTCTTATACTTAGGCTTTGAAATTGCTACTTCCATTTGCGCATTCTTAAGTTTTAATTCTGTTGGAACTCTTATAGAACGTTTTACGACAGAAATTTCTAACTCCTTAAGGACAGCACGTCTTAAAGCATTCAAGCTTGAGACTTTAGGGATATACAAATTTCTATCTAAATCTATATCAAATTTAGAAAACTCAAAAGGTGTATTTCCAGTTTTCTTAAACTGCTCAATAATTTTTTCCTCAGTAATAGGTTGATTAATTGAATCAACAGGATAAATATCAGATGTTATATTAATAATTATATCTTGATAAATACTAGAAGGGTCAATTGCTTTAACCTTTACAGTTACAGGCAAATTCTTCTTAATAGTGATTTTGCAAGCCAATAGAATTTTCTTTGACTCAACATTTTGGTAAGTTTTTAATGAAAAATCAGAAAGAGGTTTACTAGATAGTTTGTAAATTTTGTCACTTAAATGAATATTACCCTTCATTCTTCCTATAGTAACTATTTGACCAGTAGAGGCTTTACGAATATTAGAATTACCAATCATTAATTCAGACACAGTATATCTAGTATTTTCCTTCTCGAAATTAATAGTATCACCAATTTCAAGAGAATCTGCAAGATTTAATTTTATATGCCCTTTATTAGAATCAAAATTTGCCACATTTCCTACGTATATCCCAATATTATTTGGTTTATCCTTAAATACTAAATCCTTATTAGGTAAATCGCTAAAATGTCCAGAAGAAAAACCACCTCTATTAAATACTTGAAGTAAATCAGAATAATCTTTTGCATCAATTTCAAAATCACCATTTTTATAATACAAATCTATATATTTCCTATAAATTCTAGTAACTGTTGCAACATATTCAGGACTTTTTAATCTACCTTCAATTTTTAAAGAAGTAACACCAGCATCGATAAGAAAACCTAAATTATCTAAACCACATAAATCACGAGGGCTTAACAAATAACCTTTATCAACAACAGTATCATTATCCTCCAACAATTCATAAGGAAGACGGCAGGCTTGGGCACATTTACCACGATTAGCAGAACGTCCACCCACCATACTAGAAAATAAACATTGTCCAGAATAAGAAATACAAAGAGCACCATGAACAAAACACTCTATTTCAATATCCGAATTTCTACATATATAACTAATTTCTTCTAGAGAAAGTTCACGGGACAAAATAACTCTAGAAAAACCTAAACGTTCAGCTTGTAAAACGCCTTCTAAATTATGAATAGTCATTTGAGTACTAGCATGAACAGGAAGTTTTGGAAAGCTCTTTATTAATATTTTGGCAAGGCCTAAATCTTGAACTATAATAGCATCAACACCAAATTCATAAGCAAAACTAGCTAAAGACAAAGCAGAATCTAGTTCATTATTTTTAATTAAAGTATTTAGTGCTAAATGAACCTTAACATTTCTAACATGAGCATATTCTATAGCTTGTTTAAGTTCATCTAAATTAAAATTTGTAGCACTTGCTCTAGCACTAAAACTAGAGGCTCCTAAATAAACAGCATCAGCACCATTTTGAACGGCAGCCTTTAAACAATCAAAATTGCCAACAGGGCACAAAAGTTCTATATTATTTTTCATATTTTATTAACTCCTTTGTATCATTTACGTTCCATATTATATCACAAATAAATATTTTATTACAATTTAAGATATAAATAATTATAATATTACACTATAAAAAATTTCAAATAAATTGTAGCATAAATTTGTGAACGTTCATAGTATATTATATGAAAATTTAAAGGAGGGTGATATTATGCCAGAAGAGCAAAGAAATTGTGGATGTAATCAAAATAATAATAACAATGGATGTGGATGCTGTGGAGGATTAGGAAACCTATTTGGTGGAAACTGTTGTGGAGACTCTGAAATACTATTCTTTATAATAATATTCCTATTATTATTCACAAACTTCGGTTGTTGTGGAAGATAAGATATCTGTTAATGAGGAAGCAGTGGCGCCCTTTGGGCGCCCGTTTACATTGAACGATGCCCCATTAAAATTATAGTATAGAACAATAAAAATCCAATTGACAACAAAAAAATAAAATGATATAAAATATATGGAAAGGGATGATTAAACAATGTCAAATATAAAGGTAAGATTTGAAAACACTGGAATAGAAATGAGAAAAGTAGTAGAATATCAAGAAAAAGTAGAAAAGATAGACAAAGAAATTAGAGAAAACTCATTAAAACCAGAAGAATTTTTAGGATGGATAGACTTACCAACAAACTATGATAAAGAAGAATTTGAAAGAATAAAGAAATCAGCAGAAACAATAAGGAGCAATTCAAAAGTCTTTATATGTATAGGAATAGGAGGATCATACTTAGGTGCAAGAGCAGTTATAGAAGCTATAAAAAATGGGTTTTATAATCCAAATTCAAATGAACCACAAATACTTTATGCAGGAAACAATTTAAGCTCTACATATATAGCAGAAATGATAGAAGCAATAGGAGATAAAGACATATCAATAAATGTAATATCAAAATCAGGAACAACAACAGAGCCAGCTATTGCATTTAGAATATTTAGGGAATTTTTAGAAAACAAATATGGACTAGAAGAAGCAAGAAAAAGGATATATGTAACAACAGACAAAGAAAAAGGAGCATTAAAACAATTAGCAAATGACGAAGGATATGAAACATTTGTAGTTCCAGACAATATAGGAGGAAGATACTCAGTTTTAACAGCAGTAGGGTTATTGCCAATAGCAGTTGCTGGAATAGACATAGATGAACTAATGAATGGAGCAAGAATAGCACAAAACAAATACATAGAGCCAAATTTAAAATATAATGAATGTTACCAATATGCAGTAACAAGAAATATCTTATATGATGAAGGAAAAGAAATCGAAATACTAGCAAACTATAATCCAAAATTACACTATTTTGTAGAGTGGTGGAAGCAATTATTTGGAGAGAGTGAAGGAAAAGAAGAAAAGGGAATATTCCCAGCAGGAGTAGATTTTACAACAGACTTACACTCAATGGGTCAATACATACAACAAGGACAAAGAAATCTAATGGAAACAGTAATAAATGTAGTAAATCCAGCTATAGATATAGAAATAAAACCAGATGAAGACAATTTAGACGGAATGAACTTTGTAGCAGGAAAAACAGTAGATTATGTATGTAAAAAAGCAATGGAAGGAACAGTAGAAGCACATGTAAAAGGAGGAGTACCAAACATAATAATAGACATAGAGAAATTAGATGCAGCTACGATAGGAAACTTAATATACTTTTTTGAATTATCATGTGCAATATCTGGAAAAATACTAGGAGTAAACCCATTTAATCAACCTGGAGTAGAGGAATATAAGAAAAATATGTTTAGATTATTAGGAAAACCAGGATATTAGATTGAAAAATAATTGGTAACAATTCTTTTCCAATCTACATTTGCGATTTACAAAATAATAGTATTGAAAATAATTGTAGTGACGCCCTTTGGGCGTCCGCTAAAAATCACAATGAAATATAAAAAATATATGAGGAGAAGAAATGCTAACAATAAACATACTATGTGTAGGAAAAATCAAAGAAAACTATTTAAAAGAAGCAATAAATGAATACAGCAAAAGACTATCAAAATACTGCAATTTAAACATAATAGAAGTATCAGACGAAAGAGTTCCAGACAAAACCAGTGAAGCAATAATAAAAAATATAAAAGATAAAGAAGCAGATAAAATGTTAGCTTACTTAAAAAAAAATACATATTGTATATCGTTAGACTTAAAAGGAAAACAAGTAACATCAGAGGAATTTGCAAAAAGAATCGAGCAGATTTCAAATACTAACAGTTCAATAACATTTATAATAGGAGGGACACTAGGAATAGGAGAAGAAATACTAAACACATCAAAAGAGAAAATATGTTTTTCAAAAATGACATTCCCACATCAGCTAATAAGGGTATTTTTACTTGAACAGATATTTAGAGCATTTAAAATATGTAATAATGAAACATATCATAGATAAAAAAACAATATAGAATACTACAAAAGTTTAAATATTGCTATTTACAAAAACAGAAAAAGATGTTAATATATTTAAGTAATAAACATAGTAATGTAGCAACATATAGGATTTAAAATCCAATTTATAAAAAATTTAATTTTAGATATGCAGGTGTGGTGGAATTGGTAGACGCGATAGACTCAAAATCTAAATGGATTTTTAAATATGTAAATCCTAAATATATTGAAAATAGTAATGTTTAGATATTTGCTAGTGCCGAAATTAGTTCCAACATCTAACAAATATCTAACATAATTGTAAAACGCCTAACTTTTATAAAATATATGTCGATGTGGCGAAATTGGTATACGCACAGGTCTCAAAAACCTGCGGGAAACCATGTGGGTTCGATTCCCACCATCGACACCAACGACGTATCTGTTCGAACTAATAGAACAGAATTGATACAAAAATCATTCAGTACATACAAAATGGATGATTTTTTTCTTTTACAAAAAAGCATTGTCTTGCAGAGCCCCCGAGTTTTGAATGTAGGTCAAAACTCATAGGGGGTTAGGACTTATGGCAAAGCCAAAGTCCTGTGCTACAAAGAAAATTCAAATTAATGGAGCAACAGGCTTTATTGGGTAGGTACTATGAACGTGCGCCAGTTAGGTGTTTAATATATAGTAGGTGGAAATCCTATCT
>CAPYID010000039.1 GCA_948739805.1 uncultured Clostridia bacterium
ATTTTTCCGTTAATGTTTAGAAATTTTTGGGACATTTTCAAAAGTTATTGACAGATAATTTTTGAATTTTTTAATGGTAATTTTTTGTTATTTTATTTCATATTTTTCATTTATTATTAATATACATATTGGTATGAATCGTTTTAAACTTTTTTTATTTAATACAGTTATTTTAACAGTAACTTCAATTCTAATTAGAGCTATTGATATGTTCTTTAGTGTATATGTTGCAAATAAGATTGGTAGTGAAGGTTCTGGGCTTTTTGAACTTATAATGTCTATTTACCTTTTTGCTACTACTATTGCTAATGCTGGTATTAGCCTTGCTGCAACTCGTATTGTTGCTGAGGAAGTTGATACAAATGGCTCTATGGGTGTTACTATTGCTATGAGAAAGTGTATATTTTACAGCCTTTTCTTTGGTATATTAGCAACTATTATATTATTTTTGTGTACCCCCTTTTTAGTATCTAATTTATTAATGAATAAAATATCTGCAAAACCTTTATACATATTAGCTGTAAGTCTTCCTTTTGTATCAATAACGACTTCTCTTTCTGGATATTTTTCTGGTGTTAGAAAGGTATCTAAAAGTTCATTTATCAGGACTTCTAGCTTATTTATTAGAGTTGGACTTACTTGCTTTTTTATATATGTTTTCCCTGCTAATAATATAGATTTAGTATGCTCATTTTTAGTACTTTCTAGTACTATTGCTAGTATTTTTGAATTTTTATTTTCTTACATCCTTTATTATATGGATAAAAGAAAACTTCATACTATAGATAAAAGAAATAATAATTATTTGTCGAAAATTTTAAAAATTTCTTTGCCAGTGGCTGTTACTTCTATTATACGTTCTGGACTTTCAACTTTAAAACAGTCATTAATTCCAATACGTTTGGAAAAATTTACTCAATCTTCTGACCTCGCTTTTTCTCAATATGGTTTAATTAATGGTATGACTTTTCCATTACTTATGTTTCCAAGCGTTTTTATAAATTCTTTTGCAGGGTTACTTATTCCTGAATTTGCTAATTTTAAACTTAATAATAATTTCTCTACAATGAATAAAATTATTTGTTTTATTTTTAAAATAGCTTCTGTATTTTCTATTTGTATGATTGGCATTTTTCTTACTTTTACTGAGGAAATTTGTACCATTGTGTACCATAATCTAGAAACTGTAGAATTTGTAGTACTTTTATGCCCTATTATAATTTTTATGTATTTAGATACTATTATTGATTCAATGCTAAAAGGACTTGATCGCCAGGTTGAGGTTATGTATTGTAATATTGCTGATTTGTTTATTACAATTACTTTAATTTATTCTTTTATTCCTATTTATGGTATTTATGGATATATTTTGATTTTATATACTAGCGAAATTTTTAATTTTTGTGTTAGTTTATATCAGTTATATAAAGAAACTCATTTTCATTTTGATTATGTGTTTTGTGTGATTTTGCCTTTGGTTTTAATACTTATTATTAAATTTGCATTTGATACTTTTGATTATTATTTGACTAGTAGAAAATTAATTGTAATGATTAAAATTGTTGTATTTATTTTTGTTTACTTACTTTTAATTTTATTTGCTGAATTGTTTAAACTTCGTAAATCAGATAAATTTACTTATTGTAAGAGTAACATAAAAAAATAAATTAACAGATATTTTTAGTATATTCTAACATTGGTTTTTCCTCTTTCATCTAGTCCAACGTCTATTTGCACAACATTTACTTTTGCATTTTCTTTAGGGTTAAATTCAATATCTTGCTTTCTATATTCTTCTGGTTTTAATCCTATTCTTGTTTTCATATAATCTAATAGAATTATAAATAGAATTAATGATACTATTCCTATTATTAAACTTGCATATGCTACTGTTGTATGTCTCAATAATATTGATACCATAAATGAGGCAAGCATTGCACCTAGGTCTTCCATTAAATTAGCACATGAATAAATTTTTACAGCTATATGCTCATTTGAAAAACTATTCAGATATTTTTTTATTAATGTATTATATGGTCCTTTTATGGCTTTTTGAAGTATCATCATTAATAATACAATAATTATAGTGAGAGTATAATTTATTTTTAGAATTGCCATAATTCCAATTATTATATATGCTACTGTCCATCCTATCGAAAAGAATGTAAGTACTTTGTTTCTTAGTTTTTTATGTATAAAATTTTGCTTTGATGTTGCTATTGTTGATGACATTGCAAGTAGTGCCCCAATTATTCCAAAATATTCATTTGGTATCCCAATATCTACAAATATGTTACTTGCAATATCAGAACGTATATACATTACTCCATTGAATAAACACATAAATAGTAATAATGCATGTAATCTTTTAGATTTTAATATAAAGGCATATTCTTTTTTTGCTATATTTATTTTTTTAGTTAATACATCTAGTACAGGTTCCTTTTTAACCTTTTGCTTTTTCTCTTCATATTGTTCAAATTTAAAAGATATTAAAGTTGCTATTATGCAAAATGCAAAGCATAGATACATTGGAACATATGGATTAACTACGAATAAAAATCCTGTAGCTGCTGAAGATATTGCATCAAATATATAATAATATACAGAACCTTTACTATCTATTTTTGAAAAACTTAAATTTTTATCAGTGTTTACACACTCCTTTAGTATACATGCTTCACATATTCCTTTAAGGACAAATCCTATTGCCATAACTAGATTAGATATTATAAGGTTTGTAACTTTCCCTCCTAACAATATCATTATTAAGATACTTATTGAAATAAATATATTGCCTAATATTGTTGATTTTCTTTTTCCTAGTCCATTAATTACTAATGGAGCAAATAGTTGAAATATTACTTTAAATATTGGATAAAAAGCATTTCCCAAAAATATATCTGGTGCACTTAACCCTTTTGCTTGATGCAAAAACAAGAAACTTATTGAATAATAAAACAATAAGTCCCATGAAAACATTTTATATATAGGAAATATTTTTCTATTTTTCTCTTTCGATTTATTTATTTTTTCTTCTTCTATCATTTGCTTAAACCTCTTTTAGTCATAATTTTACAATATAAAATTATTTTTGACAAGATGTTTTTATAAATTCACAGGGTAATTTCATGGTAATTGGTCAGTTTACATTTTAAGTGATTCGTATTTTATATCATTTTATTTCCCATCCTAATGATTCCCAAAGTTTTCTATAGAAATCATTATTTAATATTAGTTTTGACATTTGATATTTATTATAAATTATATTACTTATATTTTTTACATATGTATCTATATCATATCCCTCTTCTAATTCTTCAAATGGTTCAAATTTATTTGTTAATGTCGTATATTTCCCATATTTTGTAATAAAGCTCCTATTTGAATATATTACTAAAGGTTCATTATCTGATAAAATATCTCTTCCCATTAATAATCTAGAGTCAAATTCTATTCCAAATAAGTTTAGTATTGTTGGTAGTAAGTCTAAACTACTACTAATCTTATCTATCTTAATTGGTTCTTTCATTTTACTATTCCATATTAATGCTGTTGAACGGTGTTTTTCAAAGTTATCATCTCTTTCTACTTCTGATAATTCATTTACCTCTTGTAGTGTTAATCCATATGGATAATGGTCACCACTTATTAGTATTACAGTATCTTCTAGCTTTCCCGCTTCTTCTAGTCTCTTTATTAGTAGTTCCACTGCTCTATCTAATTCTATTTGGGCTGCTAAATATCCTTTGGTTTTTTCTGAATAGTCTAAATTTTCTACATAACTCCAGTTTTTTTCTACTATCTTATTTCCACTAGGTATATATTGTAGATGCCCACTTACTGTCATATAATATGTTAAAAATTTTTCATCATCTTCTTTTAAGTAATCACTTGTAGTTACATCTATCATTTCTAAGTCACTACTTGGCCAATTACTAAGATTCATTCTCTTTTCTAGTCCATTTCCTTTTGCTAAATATGAATCATATCCCATACCTTTTAGGTATTTATGCCTGTTATAATATGTTGCTGTATGGTCATGATATGCTTGTGATGAATATCCTAATTCTTCAAATATATTTGCATATGAATATGGCATATAGTTTTTTTCTACCTTTTCTAAACTCCATGTTCCTTCTTCTGGTATTAAAGATGTGTCTGTTATGTATTCTCCATCTGCTGTACTTACAGGATATAGTGGTGTATAAAAATTGTTAAATTGAAATCCTTCTGAGTATAATTTATATAGTGTTGGTGTTATCTCTTCATCAATAGCTAAATCTGTAAATGCTTCTGCAACAAATACTATTAGGTTTTTACCTTCAAACATTCCTGTATATTGATTCTTTTTGCTTGGCTCTTGTTTTGATATATATTCATAAATACTAATTATATTAGGATTAGTCTCATTAGTTATTAAATTGTTCCAGTCTATATCTAAAGAGTTGTATTCTATCTCTTTACTTGTCGTTTCATTATTTATAATTTCTTGCTTAACTAAGGTTTGTTCTACTGTTACTAAATTATTTTTTTCTTCGAAGCCAAATAATAGTCTTGTTAAATCTAATCTCATTGTTGTTAAAATTCCAAATCTATTTGCAGTGATAGTAGGAGCATTTACATTATAATATAGGTTTCTGCTCGAATATATTTCATCTATATTTGTATTTATTATACATATTAATGCTATTATTTGTGATATTACACCTATTATTAATGTAATAAGTTTTTGCTTTATTTTTTTATTTTCAAATTCAATTTTGTCTTTTTTATGTAATATTATAAAACCTACAATTGGTAATATAAATAGAATCATAATATACCATCTATTTAAAGCAGTTTCTAATATTGTTGTCGAAAATTGCAATACCTGCCCTGCTCCATTTGTGGCTGAATACAAAGATATTATTGCTTGATATATATTGTAATATATATATTGTGCTATGAAAATTACTGGAATAATTGTTATAAATATATAACTAATGATTATGCCTACTTTTCTTTTTATACTTGTTAATAAGTTTAAAATGACAGCAAACATAGCATTGAATAGAATTATATATCCTAATGATTTTACTGAATTAAATATCGCTATTGAGAAAATTATTTCTTCATATATTATAAAGAAAAACCATAAGACAAAATTATTTATTCTTTTCATATTGCACTCTCCTTATTTTACAGGGATTAATTTATCTAGATTACAGACGAGCTTCGCTAAGTGAAATTTGCCCTGCAAATTTCTCATGCTTCGCCACCCCCACTACAAATTTTTCCCTTTAACTTAAGTTGAACATTTAATAAATTCTATTTTGTCTTATGTAATTATATACTTCATCATCTAAATTTTTTGGATTTTCTCCTCTTTTTATCTCTTGCCTAATATTTGTTGAAGAACAATCACTGTACTCTATATTATTGATTATTGTAAAGTTTTGTTTATTTTTATTGAGTAGTTCATTATTTTTTATTATTTGATTAGATTTTTTTAAACCTCTATCTAGTATTATATAATTATAATCTCTAATTAGCTTATTACTTTCATACCAATATGGTAACTTTTCTAAATTATCTGCTCCTATTATAAAATATATGTCTTCATTATTATATTCATTTCTCAATATTTCAAATATTTCGATTGTTTTATAGTTTTTAGTCTCCCTTATTTCTATATTAGATACTTGTAGATTTTTCTCTTTTTTACATGCTATTTGTAACATGTTATACCTATGTATTCCCTTTGCTAGCCCTTGTTTTTTATATAAGTCACCTACTGGTACAAATATTATTTTATCTAATTTACATTCATAGATTACTTTTTTTGCTAGTTCTATATGTGCTTTTGTTGGTGGATTGAAGCTTCCACCATAAAGACCTATTTTTGACATTCTTATTTCCTTCCTATTCTGAAAATAGCTCTCCGAAATATTTTTCCATTCTTTCTTCAAATTTTCCATCATTATCTGTATTAAATCTTATAACTTTTATATTTTTTGCTTGTTTTTCTACTTCACCTGCTAATTTTAAGTATTCTCTTTGTTGAAGTATACTACTTTGAACTTCAAATTTTTGATATTCATGTTTATCTCTTTTTAGTCTGTTTTCAAATTCCCCTTCATCTTCTAAATATAATATTACAAGATAAATATCTGCATCAATATTATTTAATCTATTTAATAGATTTTCATATACATCTGAAAATTTATATTTTTGGTATCCTAATCTAGCATATACCTCATTTGAAAAGAAATTTCTGTCAAATATCATATTTATGTCTTTACAGCTTTCAATGTAGTCTAATAATCTTTCATATTTAGTTTTAATTTTTTCTTTTCCTGTTTCAGTTTTATCTTTTATCCCTGATAGTCTATATAAGTCTGTCGCACTCATTTTTTCTCTTAAATAATTTGTTACTGTAGTCTTTCCTGTTCCTTGTGGTCCTTCTACTATTATAATTGTATCTTTCATATTTGTCTCCTTTTTTCTCTTTTACTTTAGGTATCGTAGGTATTCCCTCAATCCGTGCCCCTACATATGTTATTTTCATATTCTTATATATTACTACTTCTTATATATTACTAATACGCAATCTACTTCATTTGAGATTTGATGTAGGAAACCTCCTCATCTATATCCAATCTCATAAACAATGGCTCTCCCTTTTCAATCACCTTTGTTCCATCTTTTATTCTAAGTCCGTTTTTTATACTTTCCCATTCATTTAGTTCTTTTTCCTTTATTCCTAATTGTCTTAATATTGCTTTACTAGTATTGTTCATTATAGGCATTATCATTATAGCTATCTTCCTTAGATTTTCACTTAAATGGTACATTACAGATTCTAGTTTATCCTTTTCATCATTTTTTGCAAGTACCCATGGCGCAGTTTCATCTATATATTTATTTGTTCTAGATATTATGCTCCAAATATTTTCTAACGCATTACTAATATGATAACTGTCCATACATTGTTCTACTGCTTGTATCTTTTGGGCTGTAAATTTTTCTAATTCACCATCAAATTCTGTTTTTGCATTTAAATTTGTTTGTATTGTTCCATCAAAATATTTATTTATCATTCCTATTGTTCGATTTAAAAGATTTCCTAAGTCATTACATAAATCAAAGTTAAATCTTTCAATAAATCCTTCTGGAGAAAATACTGCATCTTGCCCAAATGTGAATTCCCTTAATAAAAAATATTTAAATGCATCTAATCCATATCTATCTATTAACATTTCTGGATATACAACATTTCCTTTTGATTTTGACATTTTACCATCTTTCATCATTATAAATCCATGTGCATAAATCTTCTTTGGAAGAGGTAAATCTAATGCCATTAGGAATATTGGCCAATATATTCCATGAAATCTTATAATATCTTTTCCAACGATTTGTAAATCTGCAGGCCAGTATTTGTTTAATAAGGTATCATCATCTGATAGATATCCTAGGGCTGTAATATAGTTTGTTAAAGCATCTAGCCATACATATATTACATGTTTTGGTTCTCTTCTTACTTTAATTCCCCAGTCAAAAGTTGTCCTAGTTACACATAAGTCTTCAAGTCCTGGTTTTAAGAAATTATTAAATAATTCGTTTTTTCTTGATTCTGGCTGTATAAAGTCTGGATTATCATTATAAAATTTAATTAATCTTTCTGAATATTTTTTCATGTTAAAAAAGTACGATTCTTCTTTCATTTTCTTAACTTCACGTCCACATTCAGGACATTGCCCATCTTTTAATTGAGTTTCTGTAAAATATGTCTCACATGGCATACAGTACCATCCTTCATATTCTCCTTTGTATATATCACCTTTTTCCATTAGTCTATCAAAGATTTCTTCTACTATTTTAGAGTGTCTTTCTTCTGTTGTACGTATAAAATCATCATATTTAATATCCATTTTGGCCCATAGTTTTTTTGCATCATCTGCCATTTTATCTACATGCTCTTGTGGCGTTTTTCCTTCCTTTTTTGCTACTTCTTGGATTTTTTGACCATGCTCATCTAGTCCGGTTAATAGTCTTGCATCATATCCTCTTAATTCTTTATATCTTTTAATTGTGTCTGCAAGTGTTGTTGTATATGCTGTTCCTATATGAAATTTTCCGCTTGGATAATATATTGGTGTTGTTATATAAAATTTCTTTCTTTCATCCATTTATATATCTCATTCCTTTCAAAATAATTTCTCTATAATGCAGGCAACTGCTAGTCGCCCATCAACTCATTTTATCTTCTATTATATTTGCAATTTCTTTAGCTGCTTGGTCTATGTAATTTTTGTCTCTTCCTTCCAACATTATTCTAAATAAAGGTTCTGTTCCTGATTTTCTTATTAATACTCTTCCTTCTCCTTCTAATTCTTTTTCTGTTTTAGATATTATTTCTTGAATTTCTGGATATTTACTCATGTCAAATTCTTTTACTTTAACATTTATTAATGTTTGTGGATATATTGTTATTAGTTTACATACTTCTGAGAAAGATTTTCCTGATTCTAATAATATTTTTATAATCATTAATGATGTTACAATTCCATCTCCTGTTAAATTATAGTCTGATAAAATTATATGTCCTGATTGTTCTCCTCCAAAGTTACCACCATTTTTTAACATTTCTTCTAAAACATATCTGTCTCCAACTTTAGTTTGCACCAGCTCTAAATTATTATTCTCTGCATATTTGTTTAATCCAATATTGCTCATTACTGTTGCAACTATTTTATTTTTTTCTAACATATTATTTTTCTTCATATAGTCTGCGATGATTGCTAAGATAATATCTCCATTTACTTCTTCTCCTTTTTCATTTACTGTTAAACATCTGTCTCCATCGCCATCATAAGCTATTCCCATACTTAGTTTATTTTCTAATACATATTGTCTTAATTGTTCTAAGTGTGTTGAGCCACAGTTTTTATTTATATTTATTCCATCTGGATTGTTATTTATTATTTTGTATTTTATTCCTAATTCTGTGAATATTTTTTCTGCAATTTTATATGTAGCACCATTAGCAGTATCAATTCCTACTACAAAGTCTTCTGTATTATATTTTTTAATATCATCTTTAAAAATATTTACTACAAAATTGAAATAGTCATCAACTAGGTTTTCTTTAATACATGCTACTCCAATATCTTGACTTTCTATTTCTCTTTTTAATGCAATTCCACTGTCTATAGCTTCTTCAATTTCTTCTTCTATATCATCTGGTATTTTAGTTCCTTTGTTACTAAAAAATTTTATACCATTATATTCAAATGTATTATGTGATGCTGAAATTACAACACTCATATCTGCATTTGTTTTTTTGGTTAGATACGCAATTGCTGGTGTTGGTGCTACTCCTACAAGTTCAACATCTGCTCCACTGCTTAAAAAGCCAGCAGTCATCGCACTTTCTATTAATGTTCCCGAAATTCTTGTATCTCTTCCTAGTATAATTCTTGGTTTTGCTTTTTCTTTTACATGTTTTGTTAATACATATGCTCCTGCTTTTGATATGGTATATACAAACTCTGGTGTAAGTTCTGTATTTGCAATTCTTCTTATCCCATCTGTTCCAAAGTATTTCATTTTTATATCCTTCCTTTCAATAAATATATCTAAGTACATATGACTATCTGTAACTTTTTTCTATTTTAAAACTTTACCTTTTTCTAATTTGTTTCCTCTTATGAAATCATTTATATTCATCCTTTTGGAGTTTTCTCCTTGTATTTCTTTAACCAGAATTATTTTATCTTTTGTGGCAATTTTTAAACCGCATTTATCATTTGCTTCTATAATATATCCTGGTTCTTGTTTTGATAATTCTTCTAAGATTTCTATTTTCCATATTTTTATTTTTTTATTTTCATACATAGTATATGCTCCCATGATTGGATTTAAGCCACATACTAAGTTTTTAATTTTTTCTGCTTCTATATTCCAGTTTATTTTTGATATCTCTTTATTTAGCATTGGAGCAATAGTAAAGTCTTTTCCTTGAGGTATTCTCGGAGCTGTTCCTTTTTCGATTTCATTTACAGTTTTTAATAATAATTCTGCTCCTATACTTGATAGTCTATTCCATAATTCTCCTGTTGTTTCATATTCTCCTATATTTATTTCTTCTTTTAAAATCATGTCCCCTTCATCCATTTTTTCATTCATATAAATTGTAGTTACTCCTGTAGTTTTATCACCATTTAAAATAGCCCATTGGATAGGGGCTGCTCCTCTATATTGTGGCAAAATTGATCCATGTAGATTTATACAACCATATGGAGGAATATCTAGTATTTCTTTTGGTAATATTCTCCCATAAGCTACTACACATATAATATCTGGATTTAATTTTTTTATTTCGTTTATGAATTCTTCGTTTTCTTTTACTTTTTGTGGTTGATATACTTTTATACTTTTTGACACAGCAAATTCTTTTACAGGACTTCCGTGACATTTTCATTCCTCTACCTTTTGGTTTATCTGGGTTTGTTACAACGCCAATAATTTCATGTTCTGAATTGTATAGCTTCTCTAGTGATTCTGCCGAAAAGTCTGGTGTTCCCATAAATAGTATTTTCATTACTTTACTCATCCCTTTCTATGAGTTTTATTTATTGCTTATCTAGTATATCATAAAGTTGATAAAATTAACGTCGTAGTTATCTACAACTTTTTTCTCTTAACGATTGATACAAATATCAATCAATTTACTAAAAGTATATCATAATTTTCATAAATTGCAATAGTAGAATTAAAAATATCATTTGCAAAATTTTGTTTTGTTCTCTTGTATTTTATTAAATAATGTTGTATAGTTATAAACAGAAAATGAGAATAAGCAGAGTGCGTTGCCACCTTTAGCTCTTTGATGTATACATATTACTCCACGACTTACGTTGTGAGACTGATATATGGGGGTGGTTAATATGGTAGAAATAGCTTTATTAGAAATCACTTACCTACTTTTCTATGGATTAGTAGGAGTAACTATCATAAATGTTGCCTTGTTAATCATCATCTGTTTTTTACTACATAGGCAATAAAAAATAAGTCATTCTGCTTTACCCGAGCAATGACTTACTTTTTTTACTTTTTGTGGTAACCACTTTGTGGCTCTCATTTTCTATCTTTATTATACAAACATTTTTTTATTTTGTCAAATACTATTTTTTATATTTATAATTTAATTTTATTATCGTACCCAGTCTTGTATAACTCTCTTAGCACTTTCTCCATAATGTCCTTCATTAATTTTACCACCAGTTACTCTAATTTTTTGAAAAAAACTATGTTGTGCCAATTCATCTTCATTTACATTTGCTTTCTCATTCTGTTCAATACGATAAATAGCATAATTTATATATTTTTTTATATCCTTGCGTTTATATTTATTTTTGCCATTCTGTTGTTCTGTTAGTAGTTGTGCAATTTGCTCTAAAAGAGCAATATGTTTATCATCTATGCTTTTCATATCTACTAAAAGTTGAGCTCTTTCAAATTCTATTTTATCATGTCTTAATTTCTTCCTTAGTTGGCTTCTTTTTATAATTCTAAGCTTAGGTATTTGAGTTAATTCCAATTCTGAATTTTCTTTGTTTCTTTTAGCATTTTGTAAATTATCTACTTTTTCTTGTATTATCATAGTTTGTCCTTTTTTCAAATTTTCAACTTCTTCTAGTATAAATTCACTAACTTCTTCACGTTCAAATTCATGTTCATCTCCATTATCTAAAGGAATACCACCAAGATTTATTCCCCCATAATTCATATTTCCAATCTTCACTCCTCCAACATTATATCCACCAACATAAAACATAGTATCATCATCTTCTTTAGCTATAATCATTGATTTAATTAGTTTTAATCTATCAATATACAACATTCTTCATTAACATCTCTTTCAATATTTATTTCATCATTTAAAGTTCTATATTTGCAATATTACTTTATATTATACATTAATTTTACATAAATTTCAAGCATATAACTGTACCAATGTCGACTTTACTTTTAAATAAAGTCTTACATCAATTTTTTTCTAACTTTTAAATTTTTAATTTACTTTTATTTTCATAAATACCAAGTGAAAAAAGTATGCCAATTCTTGCTCAATAAAAGTACCTCCTTTGGAATTTCTTCGTAACACAGGACTTCGTCTTGACGGAAGTCCTAACCCAGTAAGAATAAGTTAAGTACACTTAAAAAAATTTGTATTAAAAGACAGCTTTGCAGATATAAAATTATAGTTCTAAAAGTAGTGAAATTAAATTTTAGGAGGGTTTTATTATGGTAGAGATAACTTATCACAAAGAGGGGGATTTTTTCGTTCCTAACTTATATTTGGAAAAGGAGAATTACGAAAATGATTATATTATTGGAAAGTATGGTCATTTAAGATTAGAGTATTTAAAAAAGCAGAAGAAAGCAGAATATATAATAATGTTTATGAACAAAACATTAAGAAAACATATCGTTGAAACTGACAAACAAGCTAAAAGAAGATTTGAAATACTTATGAAACAAATGCTAGAGAAAAATCCTATTGATGAAAATTTGAAAAATACTAATCCTTTAAAATGGACAGGGCTTATGAATAATTATAAAAATTCGGTTGAAGAAATTATTTTTAAGGAGTTAATTTATTGTTAATCAATATGTAGAGCAGAGATTTATTATACTCTGCTCTACGTAATTTTATAAATTATCTTTTATTTCTGGGAATAAATCATATAAGTTATAACCTAATAAGCTATCAAAATATTCCTTTAATCGATATGTTTCTTTAATATGATATTGAGTATTTGAATAAGCACCTCTTCTAATCATAATATCAATTAATCTTTTATCTATTGTAAATACTTTTCCACCTTGTGGACACATTAAATCACATAAGTTTATCAATTTTTCTTCTATTGTGTATTGATGTGTTTTTACAAACTCTGCTATAGAAGGTTTATCTTGTGGATTTGGAACTCCTCCAGCTGTACAAGTAATGTCATTATTCAAATATGAATGTGTTATACATATATTGAAATATTCTTCATCATACCTTTTATCTTTTAAATAGTTGTATCCACTTATCTCATGTCCATGAGATTCTCCGTTGTATTTGCCAATATCATGAACATATCCTAATGTTATTGTTTTATCAATATCTACATTATGCCCTTTTTGAGTTAAAGCTTTAGCAATTTTTCCTGCTGTATCTCCTACACAAATACAATAGTCTATCCATCTATCACTTTGAGTTGTTCCTCTAAAATTTTCTAGCATTTGTAATGCTTGTTCTACTGTTAACTTCATACATTTCTCCTTACATTTCATATTCTTTTATTTCGCAATTTTTTTGTCCACTTATTTTTAGAAGCATTCCGTCTTTTGGCATTTCTTGAAAATAAAATTGTATAGTTCTTGCAACAGCACCATGAGTGACTAATAATATGTTTTTGTCACTATATTTAACCTTAATTTCATCTAAAAATGAATGTACCCTATTAAAAAGTTGTGGTAACGTTTCAAGTCCTTCTATTGGCTTAGTTGAATAATAATTATAATATTCTGAAAAATAGTAATCATCTAATATAGTTCTTGTTAATTTCCCACCTTCTCTTTCCATTAATCTATTATCATATATTACTGGAATTTTATTTACATTTACTAATTCCATAGTATGTTTTGTTCTTTTCATAGGAGAACATATTATAAGATCAATATCAAGTCTTTTCACATTTTCACTTGCTTTTATTGCTTGTTCTATTCCAATTTCATTTATATCTTCATCATATCTACAATTATATCTATTTTCTCTATTGCAATTTGTTTGACCATGTCTAATTACATATAATTTCATCTTTACTTCCTTTCAATTAATTCTTTTAATTTATCTGGAAAATTTACAGTCATTCCATCTGTATCTAAATAATATGCTTTTTTCATGATTTCAATGTTTGAAATTCCCCATAATCTTACACTAAGCTTATTATCTCTTGCTAGTTTAATTCCTGATTTTGAAACTAATTTGGCTGGTGGACATATTTGATTTCCACTAATATTAATTAATTCTGTTATATTATTTTCATTAATATCTTCATCTATAAGCCATCCTATTTTTATAAAATTATCTAGCTTTCTAATTTTTAATAAAACATTATACATAAATGAAGTAATATACACATTATTAATGTCATAATACTTTTTTATAATTTCTAAGGCTTGTTTTTCTATATTTTCTTCTTTTAATTCTATAGCTAACACTAAATCCCTATTTGATACTGATTTCATAAAATCTTCAAACAGAACTATTTTTTCATTTTTGTATTCTGTACTAAACCAACTACCAAAATCTAATTTTAATAATTCACTATAAGTATAATCAGATATTTTTCCTGTGCCATTTGATTTTTTATCTATTCTATCATCATGAAATATAACTATTTTATCGTCTTTAGTTTTTTGTAAGTCAAGCTCTATTCCATTTGCTCCTATTTCAAATGCTTTTTTAAAAGCTGACATTGTATTTTCTGGTGCATATGCAGACGCACCTCTATGTGCATAATTTATAAAAGTATTCATATTACTCTCCCAATTTCTTAAATAAATCTTTATATATTTTATCAACATTCAAATAATTAACTATTGTTAATTTATTATTACTTGTTGTCATTTCATAAGATGTATCATCATTGATATTTGGGCAACTAATTTCTTCTGTGTCAAACCATTCTTTGTTAATCATATAAGCTATAACACTAATATCCCAAATTACTCTTCTTTCTTGAACACCATGCACACCATCATTATAAAATCTTTGGCATAAATAGTCGCATAATTCACTTTTTCCTTTTAAGAAATGCTCTAATTCATATATTGAAGTTCTTAAATTTGATGCTACATTTTTACAAGGAATAATAGTTAATTTTACTTTTGATTCAAATACAGTTTTTACAGCTTGTATATCTTGCTTAAAATTAAATTCTTTATTGTCTTTGTTTAAAAAGCTATGTCCTCCAAGCCAAATAACTTCAATTTTATCAATTATTCTAGGCTCTTTTTTTAATGATAATGCCACATTTGTTATTGCTCCTATTGCTAAAATATAAGTTTTATCATTTTTACTTGTAATTTCAATAATTTTATTTACTGCGTCATTTTCTTCACTATAGCCATTTACTACATAGTCTGTTGAACCTTTAAATACTTTGTTAGTCCAGTCAAAATTTAACCAATTACATATTTTGATGATTTCATCATAACTTTTGTCTGTTCCTTCTTCTATTGATATATTATTATCATGATGGTATGGTGCTACTGTGATAGCTTCAATATTGAATTTATCTTGTGATTTTAATAAATAAGATAGTGCAAATTGATCATCACATTCATTATATATATCTGTATCTAAAATAACCTTTACTTTTTGATTATCTTCTTTATTGTTTAATTTAGATATTCTTTCATATATTTCTTTCCATTTTGAAACTCTATCTAATGTTTGCTCTTTTTGATTATATCTTGTATTCATTGTATAAACTTTTATGCCATTACTTATTAAATCTAAACTTATTCTTGTGCTGTCTTCAATCATCAAATCAATATTATTTTCTAAACATACTACTGTTTTGGCATGTTTATTATAGGCATCTGTAAGTATTAGTTTATCATAAATAATATCATATTTATTTAGCCATTTTTCTGTTAATTCATGAGGGTTTGTGTATTCTCCATTATTTCTTCCAGTTATAATATATATTTCGTGTCCATCTTCTTTTAATTTTTTTATATAATAAGATGAATCTTCTAATGGCTTTAGTTTTTTTGCAAACTCTTCAATATTTGCATTATAAAAACTTTTTTCTTCTTCATCTGTCCAATCAAACATTCCTCTTCTTAAATATTCTGGATTTTCATTTATAATTCCTGTGTTTCTTAACTCTTTATCATGTTTTAAATATTCTTTTAATAAAGTATCATCAAAATTAGATATGCAATTATCTATATCAATACCTATTCTCACTTTTTTGCTCCTTATCTTAATTTTACTAAAAGCATATTATCATAAAAAATGTCTATTTTCAACAAACTTTGGCTAAAAAATGCTAAATTTCTTGACTTTCAACATAATTCGTGATATATATTATGTGTATTCAACATGAATACAAGAATATTGATGTCTTCTTTGGAATTTTACATTCCGGATCTTAAACACTTTTGAATAATAAAAATTAATGTAAGCATTATGAATGCTTA
>CAPYID010000040.1:0-13710 GCA_948739805.1 uncultured Clostridia bacterium
GATAATGTAAAACAACTAATTTTCTTATCTTGCCTTTTGCTTTTAGGAATTTGTAATTCTTCCTTATTATCGAATGGATTTCTTATAATATATCCTTTTGTTATAGCTCTTCTAAAACTAGCATTCATTAATCCATAATTTTTACGAATTATAGAATTGCTATATTCATTTGCAATTTTATTAAAATATTCTTTTAAATGTTCTGTATTTATTTTTTGTATTTGCATTGTTGCTATATCGTCTTTTTCTATTCTTTTAATTGTGTCTAAATTAGCTCTATATGAATTATCCCTTGTCTTATTTGAATTATGTCTATCTTCAACTATACTTTTGGTAATTTCTATTAAAGTTATTTTGTTCTTATCTGTATATGTGTTACTTTGTATATCTGATAATGCCTTTGTTAGCTTTCTTCGTGCTTCTTCTCTAGTTTTTCCATATACTGTGCCACGTTTCCCATTTGGTTTAGTATATTGTGCCATATATCTGTTACTTGCTTTGTGAAATGTTATACTCCCTTCTCCATTTCCTCTTTTTTTGCTCATATTTTATTATTTCCTTTCATTATTATTCTAATATAATTGTTTTGTTTAATATGATATTACTATCTTTAAAACCTGTTAAATATGCTTGTTTTAGTTGCATATAATATAAATTTGCTTCAAGTTCTTCATATTTTTCTAATAAATTTGTATTATTTTTCAATTTGCCTTTTAATGTCTCATATATTTTAAAATGATTATTAGATATTTCTTTATATTCCTTAGTATTTGCTATAATTTCATAGCTATCGTTTAATCTTTCTTCTATAAATTCTTGTAAATTTTCTTTTAAATTTGTGTTATTTTTCATAATTTCCGCTTCCTTTCACTTTTTTATAAATCCTAGCATTACTTACTTTATTTCTACTTATGCATTTTAATTCTTTGTGTTACATTTTTATTGTTCTTTTATTGTTTTTAGGATTTGTCCTTCATAGATATTAGAGTTTGGTTTTTATTTAATTGACATACTCCATATAAACTTAACTTTGTTTATTATTCTCATTTTTAACACCTCTTTTCAAAACTATAATATTTATTTTGTTTTATTATAATTTAATTATAAACTATAATAAATATAAAGTCAATATATTTTTGAAATTTTAATAAATAATTATATTTAACATTGCATAGTTATATTTATTATAGTATAATTAATGAAGAAAGTAGGTGTATAAAAATGAGTGATGAACAAATAAATATTATAAGAAACGAAGTAAAATCATATATTGCACAAAGTGGATATACTCTAACTTATATAGTAGAACAAATGAATAAAAGTAGAGATGAACAACACAAAACAACAACACAGAACATATCAAACAAATTATCCAGAGGCACAATAAAATATAGTGAAATTAAGGAAATTGCTGATATAATCGGTTATAAAATAATTTGGACTAAGGAATAATTATAAGCCTTATAAGAAGCGGAATATATCTTTGTTATATTGATATGTACCGCTTCTATTGATGTATATTATTCTTTTTTCTTTGTATATTTATAATTCCTATATATTACCCTCTCCCTATAATAAAAAAGGCATAAGGTATGTGTAACCCACTTAAAAATTGTCATTCCGTAAAAAGACTTTTAGTAATACGTTTATCTAATATTTTGCACATATTTATATCTTAGATATATAATTACATACCTTTGATATAGAAATTTAATATACGGTCGATTTTCGACCATTCTGTAACTACAGAATTGATTTTAAAGTGAACCTATAATCGTTGGTCTTGAAAAAATATTTGCTAGTCTTTTTTTATCTTTAAAAGGTATTACCCAATTAGCACCACTTATTCTTTCTTGTGTATAATATATTTTTGTTGGTTCTCCTAATTTCTTAAATAACCTACTATAAGTTGAATATCTGCTTGTATAACAATTTACCTCTCTTTCAAAATAGTCTATATTTATAATTGTTTCTTGTTCTTCTAGACTTGTACTATAAAATTTATTCATCTTTCATTATCTCCTTCCTCATTTTCTTATTTATTTCTTTTTGAAAAACATTACATTGCTTTTAACTGCTCTTTATTATATATATAATAAATCCTTATATAAGTTAAGTTTAAAGTAACCTTATATTACATAAATATTCTTTTTAAAATACAATTTGAATTTTTATCGTATGTTAAATCACACATATGATATATGTTAAATCACATATATTGAATTGACTTATATCTTCTTAATATATGTTAAATCACACAACGGTAATTTTCTTTGTATTCATTGATACTCTAATATTTCAATAATTTTTTTGAGTTTTGTCTTTTCTTTTCTCATATGTGTGAAATAACATATCCTTTATATTCTTACCATCGACTATCAACTTTTTTTAGGTTTTCTTTTATATCTTTTATATGTATCAGGTATATAAAATTTATCAGTGTTATAATATTTCCAGTTATCTATAAAACCATATATACTAACATTCATTGTAGGAACACCACTCACTACTTGTCTAATAAATCCAAAACTAATTAGTTTGTCTATATCCGCCCTAAAAGTCCTTGTATCTCCATATAATGTTTTAACTTCTGTTGTCGGAATGGATATATTATCTTTGTTATTATTTAATGTTTTTGTATTTACTGTAAACTTTGATTTTAAATGTAAATATAAACCGTTGTTGCCTTAAATTTAATTGTTGCCAAGCAAGTGATTTTTGCATATCTCTACATATTTTTGTAAAATCATATTTTTGATTAGCACTTTCAAAGTCATAATTGGTTGGTGGTTTAGGTCTATTGTTTTTTGCCATTCCTTAAAACCTCCTATTGTAAAAAACACAGAAGTGTAGTAAAATAAATATAGATAGCTTATATAAGTTATTCTTTTGAAGCGGATTTGAGAGTTTTGGGAAGGACTGCACATTTCCGCTTATTTGCTTTTTATTTATATTCATTTTACTTTTACTCCTTATTCTTGTTTATTTGTTCTTCTTTTACTTAAATATTCCTTAAATGCTCCTAATTCTACTTGATACTTCTTGCCTTTTTTAATTGCTGGAAAGTTTTCATCATAGGCAAAAGTATGTCTTACTACATTTTCACACCAACCTGTTATATCCATAACATCGTTCATATCCAGCATTATTAATTCTGTAGTAGCAATTTGTTTTTGTTCTTTTGTCATTTGTCTAAACCTCCTTATTTTCTAATTCTTTTTTAGCTTTGTTAATCCAGTATCTTTTGTTGATTTCTTTTACTTTGTCCTTGTTGTTATCTCTCCACTTTTTAGCCTTCTCGTTTCTTAATCTTCTTGCCATTTCTTCGATTTCGTTCATTTTTCTTTCCTCCTTATTAAAATAATTTGTTATAGGTATTGACATTGTTATCTCGTTTGTGTATAATATGTGTATATTGATTAAAACAACAATCACGATATATATAATATATGATTTGTGTATTGTTGTCAATATATAATTTACAAAAAATTCATTAAAGGTGGAGGTTATTATTTTGAATATTGCAGAAAAACTAGTAAAATTAAGAAAAGAAAAAGGTTTTACACAAGAAAAATTGTGTGAATTATTAGATATTTCAATTAGTTCTATTAGAAATTATGAAAATATAAAAAAACCTAGAGAACCACAAAACGATATTTTACTTAAATTTGCAGATTTTTATAATGTATCAACAGAATATCTATTAAATGATGAAATAACTAATAAAACTAATGAAAATATTAATATAGGAAATGAACTACAAATAAGTGACGAAGCTATAAAAGCTATAAAAGAAATTTCTACATATCATCTATCTAATATTCTTAATACATTTTTAGAAAATAAATTTATTACTAGAATAATGATGATATTACATAAAATAGAAAGTCTTTATATAATTCAAAAAAACTATATTTGCTTATTCTGTTCCTTATTTGACTTTTATGAATTTTTTATAAATTCCTTTGAAAATAATAATAAAGTTGATATTAAAAATTCAATTGATATATTAACCTTATATAAATGTAAAGTTAAAGAAGCAATAACTTTTATAGATAATTGTTATTATCTAGATAAAGATTTATTTTTTAATATATATGAATTAGAAAATATTTTAAATAAAATATTGCTAAGTTTTAATAACAATGATGAAGATAATATACTTAATAATATTACTAACACCATATATGATAATTTAAGTTTATTTTCAGAATTAAGTACACAAATGTTCAAAAATACATTAATTCATATAAATTATAATAAATTTGAGTTTAATGAATTTATAAATGATTTTATTTCTAACATTGCTCCACCAATATATGGTCATTGTGAGATATATCAACCAGAACTTGAAAACTATTATAAATATTCTTCTTCTAGCAACCAAAAGGAAAATTTGGACTACATTAAAAATAATATTAATAGTTCTTCTAATAATGATTTAATAAATTTTATAAAAAAAGAACTGATAAAAGATGAGTAATTATAAAAATTGGCAAGATATAAAAAAGGAAATAGAAGCTGATTTCGTAGAAGAAGATTTTATGGAAATAGAATTTGAAAAACAGATAATAAAAATACTATTAAATATATAAAAAAATTATTTATAATATTAGTTAATTGAATATATTTAGATAATATCATAAATAGAATAATATTAATTTTATTTGTAATAATAATAAAAATATATTGATTTTTAATAGCATTTAAGTTATAATAATAATATAGTATATAAGGAGTAATCAAATGTTTAATATCGAATTATATGAAGATATAAATGGAAAAAGTGAATTAAATGATTATATCGAAAATTTACAGAAAAGTAAAAATAAAGATGATAGAATAAAATCAAAAAGAATAGATATGTATTTTAGGTTATTAGAGGAATATGGATTGTCGCTTTCTGAGCCATATATTAAACATATCGATGATGAAATATGGGAGTTAAGACCATTAAGAGATAGATCTTTATTTGCGTATTGGACTGGAAATAAATTTATTATATTAAACCACTTTATGAAACAGACGCAAAAAACGCCTAAAAACGAAATAGAAAAAGCAAAAAAATTATTAGAAGATTATAAAAAAAGGAGTGATGAGAAATGAGTAAATTTAAAACTTGGGAAGAAATTAGAAAGGGTTTTAATTTTACACCTGAGGAAGAAGCAGAAATGGAACTTGAAATGGATATTATAAGGGCAACTATTGAAGCAAGAAAAAATGCAAACTTAACACAAAAAGAATTGAGTGAAAAAAGTGGAATTAAACAACCCTCTATTGCAAAGATAGAAAGTTTTGTTCATTCACCACAAGCTACTACTTTAATTAAATTACTATACCCAATGGGATATACCCTAAAAGTCGTTCCACTTAGTGAAAGAGCAAAAAAATAATAACTTTGTATATATTATAAAATTTTTAGTTTTTATATGAAGCGGTTAAAACCTTTTCCGCTTCTTTTTAAGTTCTCAGAAATTGGATAATACTTTTACAATCAATTTCTTTCAGGGCACTCCTAAAGTACAAAATCTAATTAAAAAAACAAACACGAGTAAGAAAAAAATGAATAAATATATTGATACATATACAATTAGGACTTTATTTCTATTTTTATATGGATAATTGAATAAAAGGAAATCTTTTATAATTCCGTTTCTTAATATATCTATATAGATGTTATACTCATATAAAAGTATACTGCAATAAATACTGCAACACAAAGATATTATAAGTATATATCCTATATATTTTAACTATATAATCTAAGTATACTACTGTTTTTATAGTATTTAAAAGTTTATCATATATATTATAAAAATATAGTGAAAACACTGTAAAAAAGCCTTTTCCGAACACCTCGACCATACGATAGCAATTTTCAAGAAATTGCAGAAAACTTTAAAAGTCTGAAAGGGTATTAATCAATAGATTTTGGTTAATACTCTTTTTCTATGCAGTTCTCAAAAATTCTATAAAAAGTTTTAAAATAGTACTAAAATTTATGTTTTAAAAAATTTTTAAGACAATAAAAAATGTTTTAAAAAGTTCTAAAAAATTATATAGAATTTTAAAATGCTCTTTCATCTTGGAAAGGAAGAATGATGAAAGAAATAGATTATTATAAAAATAATGAGATTTTAGAAAATAGTTATTATCAAATACCACAAGAATTATTTGTTAATAGCCTATATAAAGAAAATTTAAATTCAGATAGTAAAATATTATATGCCTTTTTATTAGATAGACTATCTCTATCACAAAGGAATCATTGGTTTGATGAATTTGGTAGAGTATATTTAATATTTACAAGAGAAGAAGTACAAGATAAACTTTGCTTATCTGAAAAGACAGTTACAAAAGCATTTAAACAACTATTAGAAGTGAATTTAATAGCATAAAAAAGACAAGGTTTAGGCAAACCTAATTTGATTTATGTTGGTAAAATTCAACATGAAGAAATAATTGCTAATGTTGAACAGGAAAATTTACAAGTCTTGAACAGTAAAAGTTACGGTTCTGGGGAAGTAAAAAATACAACTCCTGATACGGAAATTTTACCTACAATCAATCCTAATAATATCAAAACTCATATAATCAATACTGATTCTATCAATCCTAAAAGTAACAAAGAATGTATCACATTAGTGGATATAAAAGAAAAATCTAAACTAAATGAATTTACAAAAGAAGAACAATCTGTTTTAGAAGATGTAATAGAAAGATTATATTATGCTGATACTTTAAAAGTTGGTAGTGTTATAATTACTAATTCAAAAATATTATCAAAACTACCTTTAATAAATAAAAATAACTTAATTCAATTATTAGATATTGCTAAAAGTAGTAGTAATATTAAAAATATGACTAATTATTTAATGATTTGCTTATATAATAATTTAGGAAATGCTAATATGAACTCAAAAAATAAAACTGCTAATTCTACTCGTGAATATGAAAGAAAATATCCAGAAGGATTTTTCGATAGCTTATATGCTAACTTCTCATATAAAAATGCAGTAGCATCTTCTTAAGAATTTGCTCTGATATGAAGTTGCAAAGCTATGCTCTATATTGCAACTTCACTATAATTTATAATGACAAGTTCATTATAAATTATAGCCTAAAAATGTTAAGGCATTTTTAGGTAAGCCTCGCAGAGCACATTAGATAAGTTTTGAAAAACTTGTCTAGTGTGTTAGACAAGAAAATCTTATCTCGTGAATTTGAGAAGGAGTAAAGAAGAAACTATGAGCTATGCTATAATTAGAAATGAAAAACTAACTAAAGCACAAGCTATGGGAGCATAAAGCATAATGAAAGAAAAACAAAAAATCATTCAAATAAGAATATAGATAGCAGTAAAACAGAATTAAATTATTATTTAAAGAAAAATGAATTAAGTTATATAAAAGAGTTTGACAAAATAAAAGAAAAATACGATTTAAAAGGTCAAATAAGAAGTAATAGCAATATAATGTGCGAAATGGTGTTTACATCTGACCAGAAATTTTTTGATGAAATAGGTTACGAAGAAAGTCAAAGATATTTTAAAGAAAGTTATGATTTTATTTGCAAATATAAAGATTTAGGAGAGCAAAATATAATTTCAGCGGTAGTTCATATGGACGAAGATACACCACATATGCACTTGTTATTTATTCCAGTAGTTCATGCAACAGATAAACAAGGAAATAAAATTGATAAAGTATGCTCACGAGATTTTTGGAGAGGTAAAAATAGTTATAGAGATTTACAAAATGCTTATTTCAAACATATTTCTGAAAAAGGTTTTAATTTAGAAAGAGGAGAATTAGTTGAAATAAGCAATAGAGAACATTATTCTGTGCAAGAATTTAAGCAAATAACAAATTTTGAAAATACTAAAAATGTATTAGAAAATATAACATTAGACTTGCCAAAAACACCTAATATTAAAGATATTAGAAAGGTTATGCTTAATCGTGATGAAAAAATAGAAAATGAAATAATAAAGCCTAGAGATGATTTAATACAAGAATTACACAAAGAAAATATATCATTGCGTAAAGAATTATCAAAACAGTCAAATACTGTAGAAATAGCAACAGAATATGAAAAGAAACATACTGAAATGCTTGAAGATAATATAAATTTAAAGTTCAAATGCAAGAAATTGGAGGAAACTTTAGAAAATAAAGAAAAGAAACTAAAACAGCAATTTGAATATGAAATCTATAAAATAGATTATCAATATCAAAAAATAATAAACAAATTAGAAAAGGAAAATAATTATTTAAAGAAGGTTATTGATAGATTCAAAATTACAGTTCAAAAATTTATTACTTGGGTATGTCATAAATTCTCTTATCCTTCTGAGGATGACCTTATAAGGAATTTTGAGAAAGAAACATATATTAACTTTAATATTGAAAAACAACTTGATATAAACAAATTTGAAAAGAAAGAAAAAGAAGATGAATTGGAATATTAAATATAAAGTTAGGTGGCATAGTATCGTTAAAATACTATGCCACCTTTGGTCCGAATTTTCGGTCTCCTGCTATTAGGAGCGGTTAGTCATTGACTACCAGAGAGCCGTGATATACGGAAAAGCCTAAATCGTAGAAAAATTCTGCAAGGTCATCATATGAATAATTAATGTGACCTTTAACCGCCATGACAACCATTCTTTCTTTTCTGTGGTTTATAAGCTCATGTTCCTCGCCTATAAGGCATACATGCGCAGTCTTGCGAGAAATATTTATCCACACTTCCCATTGATTGTCATGTCCATGCATCTTTATGGAAGTCCAAGGTGATACATACAAATACTGCATTTCATCAACACCTTCAAGTGTAGTTTTGTTTACCCCTGGTCCTCCATACCGATAAGCACTTTCTTCAGCCGTTCCAGTAATAAATTTTTCTGGAAGCTCAATAGTCTTAATCATCTTGCCCATATTGCTACCTCCTAATGTTTGCAAAATATTTTGGTTTACGTAATAATTATATCATACTTACATAATTTTAGCAAATTTTTTTGAAAAAACTATGTACATTTTCAAAAAAATAGTGTATAATTTGATTATAGAAATGAATAATATATATTATAAATAATATTATTTACTGGGTCTGAAATAGTTTTAACTTTAGTAGGACCTGACCCGAGTTGACGGTAGTCGTCAATAATTGGTCTCACAAGGACCAAACCCGTGTAGACGCTGAGCGTCGCAAAAAGCCATTCAAACGAATGGCTTTTTATAATCTTTTATTCTTTAATTGTCTAATTATTCCCAATATATCTTTTACACTAAAAAAGTATTTTTCTGCTTTTGTTAATGGCATATTATTGTTATGTTTATATACAATTTTATCTACAAATGTTAGCATATCAGATACTTGAAATAATCTTTTTTCCTTATGATTAAATTCAATTCTATGTTCTACATTATTTTTTGTAATTAGTAATGTATCTATAATAGAACCTAATGCTTCTTGTCCATTATCATAGTAAACAACTACTTTCTCAAACTCGTTCATATAATCATTTATAGAGTTGAAAAATTTGCTTATTTGAAGTGCTAATTCTCTATTTAATTGTGCCTTATTATTTTTAAATCTTTTATCAATTATAACTGTATGTATTTTTACTTTTACTCTTTTTGAAAAGTAAAATATAGACCAAAAAATATCTTTTCTTTGTTCTAATTTAAAATATGAATAATCTCCTCTTTTAGCCACTAAATCTGCTAAATGTATCATTCCATCATAATTAGCTTTTTTTAATCTATTGTTTAGATATTCTAAGTCATTAGTTATTGAATCAGCACTTTCATGAAGTGTAAATGAAACTCCATATAATTCTGAACTCCCATCTACAAATCCAAAATCTCCACTTTCATCTATAAATACGTTAAGTCTTCGTTTTATTTTACTCACCTACTTTAGCTTTTTATTTATTCTCTATCATCCACTTATACAACTCATCTTCTGTAACTTTTCCTTGTTTATAATCCCTTATTTTACCTTGTGCTGTTTTCTTCCAACTATCAAAATCTTTTTTTAGTTTCTTGTTGTTATCACTTCTAGCCACTTCCATAAATTTCTTTTGATATGCTTTTCTATATTCTAGTAAAGCAGGTATCTTTTCTAAATTTTGTTTATATGTTTGTTTTGCTCCTTTTTCTCTACAAAGTTTTCCATCTTCGTTTGGTAGATCGCAATACAATTCATCTTGTCTTACTGATGGAATAAAGTATCTATCGCAATATTGACATTTTTTTATTGGTAAATTAGAGTTTTTTACAAACTGTTCTAATACTACAAAAGCAATGTTGCTTAATTTTTCACTTGTATATACATTAGTCATTTTTATGAAAGAGTCATTTTTATCTAGTTCTCTAGCTAATTTTTCTATTGTTTGATTACCATATTTTAAGTATTTATCTGAATATGTATCTAAAATAACCTCTATATTGCTTGAATATGTATAAACGTCATTATGATGAGTAACTAATGAAGCTATAAGTTTTGAAGTTGCTTTACAATCTTTTAATTCTTCGTTTCCATTGAGATTATATATGAAATCTACACATGAATATTATAAAGAATTAGATAAATTTCATAAAACAAATGATGAAATAAAAATGATTGCTAGTTTTGACTTACATTCTATAAAGGATACCCAAAAATTAAAAACACAATTTTTAGAAGAAGTTATACCATTGAAAGATGAAAGAGAAAAATTATGGCGAAAATTTAATAAAACAACAAATGAAAATCAAAAAAGTTTTATTAAAGATAAAATAGCTACAATTACTGATGATATTAATAAAATCAACAAAAAAATACGAACTTGTAGAAGAATTATAAATAAGGCTGAAAAAGGAGAAAAAGAAAATTGGATAATACAGAAAAGACTAGAAGATAACAAGATGAGGAACGAAAAAGAAAATACTAAAAATAAATGTAAAAATCGGATCAGATAGAGCTACTCTCTAGTAGCTCTATCTGAAACTTGATTATATAATCTCAATTTCATAAAACAAATTTACTAGATTGTTTTACAAAATAATGATGTTACTATTAGTATGAAAATAATTTAATTATAAAATTTCACCATATTTCTTTAGCCCAATACCTTAGTAAAAAATAAAAATCTAAATTAAATATAATTGTTTTTAAATACCTAAAACGTTACTTATAGTATTTTGCCAACATTTATGTAATTGTAAAGAATTTATATTTTGAATATCAGTATAATCTCTATAATTTTCTTTAGAAATAGTCAAAATTCCATTTGATTCGCTATCTAATTTTATTGTTGGATATTCACTAAGTTTAAGAAGATATAAACTAGCTACATAATGTACCTTATCTCCATTTTCATATTCCAAATCATGTTCATTAATTTCTAAAAAATCAAGTTGTTCTTCGCAAGCTTCAATACCAGTTTCTTCTTTTAACTCCCTAATAGCTGCTTCAATAGGCGTTTCATTGTTTTCAATTCCTCCACCAAATATCCCAAGTCTAGCTTTTTCACTAGAACGAACTTGCACCAAAACTTTATCATTTTTATTTGGACTTGATATAAGTATTACTACTCCAGCTGACTTAATGTATATTGCTGTATGCCTGTCTATATTATTAGTTTCAAGCCAGTTACGAATTTCCTTAAAATTCTTCCCTTTAAAGTATTTTTCTATTGTATTAAATGTTACGCATTTTTCTTTTTTAATTTTTTGTATTAATTCTCTTTGTTCTAAATTATCCATATCATTTTTTTCTCCTCTATTTATTATTTTTTCAAATTTATTTTTACTACAAAATATTTTTAAATATCTTTTTCTCTTTAAATGAACTTAACTTAAAATTATAAATAAAATTGAATAGCGTATAATAATGCTAGTACAGATACCCCACAATGTATATCATTATTCTTTAACATTTCTATTATCTTTTCTTTCTTTATCCATTGCTTTGTCTTTACTTCATTGTCATCAATAACATTTATTTCTGATTTAACCTTTGCACCATAAATATGTACTTTCTGATCTGACATACCATTACTTGGATTTTCGTAGCATAAGTAAGTTAAATCTTTTAATGTACAGCCTGTCTCTTCCATGCATTCTCGTCTAGCAGTTTCTTCTTTAGTTTCATTTCTTTCAATTCTACCTGCTGGTATTTCCCATTCAATACTATTAGTGCTATATCTCCTAGACTGAATCATTAATATTTCATTATTTTCATTTATTATAACAACACTTACAGATTCAAATGGATAATGTAATTTATGAAACGAATCAATTATATCTCCGTTAGGCATTTCTACTTTATCACGAAACAATGAAATCCATTCACTTTCATAAATAGTCTGTCTATCTAGTTTTTTTATTAATTCTTTATTTATATCTATCATATATTTTCCCTCCGTTTTATTATTTCTCACAAAAGCTTCATTAAAGTATTCTTAATAATCTATATTATTCTGTTCAGTTCATAAATTTATTAATATGTTTTTGACTTATTTGATGATTAATTTGTAATCTTCACTAAATTATCAAAATATTCTAAAACATTGTCAATAACATCTTTTATAGGTATTTCTAACCAATTGTTATTTGCTGTATTAATTCTTGATTGAAATCTGTTATTATTTAAAATATTTGTTAATCTAATATGTATATCTTTCAATTCATTTTCACGCATATTTTCATCTTGAAAGATTAAAATATCTATGTACTTTATTAGCTTGTCTTTATCTAAACTTTCATTGTTAATTAAATAGTAAAAATCAAAAATATCTTTAAATCTAGTAGAAGTAATACCAAATTTTAATAATGATTTTAATTTTTCAACAATTATTTGTTCTTTAGAATTTATAAGTAAACTAACACTTTCATCTATTATGTTAAAATCAAAATAATACTCGTCTTGTTCCATATCAAAATATTTATGTACTCCAATATCTAGTTTTGAACTTATTGAATAGCGATGGCTATCAGTTAGTTGTATGTAGACTCTTTTTCCATCGTAGTCTTGATGATGTAATGGTTCAATCTTTCCAGTAACTTTTATTTTTACACCATCATCTGTGTTATTTAATTCTTTTATAAAATTAAGAATCGATTTATCTTCTAAAGAATATTTTATAAAATCTATATCCATGTCTCGAGTTGCACGACGCATATCTTTAGAAATGTTATGCATTACAACTCCTCCTTTTACAGTTATATTTTTACTGTATTTGCTATTTCCAATTTTAAGTAAAACAATATCTTGAGCAACTTTTGGAATTGCATCATCTTCAGAATAACCTGCTGATATGTATTTGTTGACAGCTTTATATATATCCATTAAAACACCTCGTCTTGTATTATTTCAAAAATTTTATCTCCATTTGCAAAGTATTGTAAATATTCTTCTATCTTTTGTGTATCTAATGAATTTGCTAGTTTTCTATAATTAGATATAATTTCTTTATATAAGTCATATCCAATTTGATTTTTGTTTCTAGCTAAATCAATTAGCATTCTTTCTTTATCATAAATATTTATCTTTATTCCTTCATAATCAATTTCAGTTTTTCCCAAATTATATAATTCATCTTTCATACGAATTTGTTTTATTTTATCTGAAGTAATAGTTGTTCCATTTCTGTTTGTAGCCAAATACATTGTGTTTGGAATAACATCTGTTAAATTGTGATAATAATAAGCAGAGTAAGAA
>CAPYID010000040.1:13901-15745 GCA_948739805.1 uncultured Clostridia bacterium
TTTAACCTAATCGCCACCATAAGTCAATAGTTTTGGTGGTAATTAGGTTAATTTTTCTATTATTTTATTGTTCATTTAACCATTTCATATATTCTTCTTGTGTCAATCTTCCATTACTAATTTTTTCTTTTAACTCTGCATTTTTCTTTTTAAATTCAATAAATTCTTTTTCATATTCATCATTCATAGGATTTCTTCTTGTTCTTAATAATAATTTTTGATAAACATTTCTATATACTTTTAAATCGTTGTTTTCTTCCATTAATTTTTGTTTTACTTTAAATGGACCTACTTCTTTACAGGTTTTTCCATTTTCAAAAATATTACTACAATATAATTCATCAGATCTATTTTCTGGAACAAAGAATTTTCCACAATTCTTACATCTCTTTATTTCAATATTTTCTATTGTTGTTAATTCTAATAATTCTATAACGAATGTAGGAATAATATTTTTGCATAAATAATTATATGGTAATAAATTTTCATTTTTTACAACTTTTGCAATTTCTTGTGCATCTTCTTCATTCATAATTGAAAATTTTGTAAAGTCTCCAAAATTATTAAGACATAACCTTATTTTACTTTCTTCATATATTTCAAATATTCTTGCTTTTTGTTCTCTTTCTCTTAATATGTATAATCTTTGTGTAGGAGATATATTGTTTAATTCTTCTAATTCATTTAGGTTATATATGTATTCTATATCTTTTATTAAAGCCTTTTGAATTTTAGATAACTTTTTAGCGGTTTTATCTATAAGTTTATTAATTAAGTCATTGTAATCAGAATCTTTATAAAATTTATAAATAGGTATATTTCCTAATTCTGCAATAGTACAAATACTATATTGTTCAACAAACTTTTTCATATCCTCATAAGAAGAGAAATCCGTATTTATAAAATCACAAAGTTGAACTCCTAATTTTAATTCTTCGTGTTTATTGTAAAATTCATATCCTTTATGTTTTTGATTATATCTAAATGATGTATATCGAATTAATTTAAGTTTTGATATTTTATCTATGTAAAATTGGTTATCTGTAAGTATTTCCAAATTCTCCATTAACAATTCTCCTAACTTTTGTTATGTTTTTATAAATATTTTATCACTAACTATTGACATTTGCAATACCCCATGTTATAATTTTTGTTAGTATTTGATAATATAGTTATTAAAACTATACAGGAGTACATTGAAAATTGAATATTTCCGTTGTTAGATAGAAGCAGAAATGCTCTCCTACATAGTCACAGTTTGAGTGGTTTAAAAGTACCATCGCACGCAATGAATGTAGCCAGTCTTGATAGGGTGGTGGTGGAAATCCAGAGATTTGATTTTATATCAACGACTAACAAAAGCCCATGTAACTTAGGGTATTAGAAAAATATAAATTACGAAATTTACAAGAGGAAGGAGAAATGTATATGGGAACTAATATTCAAACATTCTGTAATTTTCTTACAACATCAGATGTAATGAAAATATTAGGAATAGGAAACAAAACTTGTTTAGAGCTATTCCATAGAAAAGATTTTCCATGTGTGAAAGTTGGAAGAGCTTTTAAAATTTCTGAAGAGAATTTTAGAGAGTACTTTAAAACAAGAAGAGTATATAATGAAAACTAAAAATAAAAAGAAGATTTAAATAAGCCGATTTAAACCTTCAACAAAATACTATGTATTTAAAAACTGAAAGAAAACTATTGCTACAGTTCCCTTAAACTGATATAATTATACCATAAAATCTAAATATAGCAATAGTTTTCCTTAAATTTAATTACGAAAAGTGTAAGTATGTCAATGATGTGAAACAAACTTTTATAAAAAATTTGTAGTATTAT
>CAPYID010000041.1 GCA_948739805.1 uncultured Clostridia bacterium
CTTGAATCACTTTTTTTCTATATTTTTTGTTTCACATCAATTGTAACACTACATTTTCAAAAAAAATCCAAAAATGCTATATTACCAATAGTTTTAATTTATGGCTATTTATTTATATTTAAGGTTGTAATTAACTAAAATATGTTTTTAAAACTTAAACTATATTTATCTTGTATATGTTCTAATATATAATTACATTTATCTAATTCGCCTATTGCCTGACTATATTCATCTGAATTTACATTACTGTCTATTCCAACTATATATAAATGTACTTTTTCTAATTCATCATGTTCTATATAATAAGCTAATTTTTCATATCTACTTTCCCAATTGTTTTTTAGATTGCCTATTTTTTCATTAATTGAATTTACCTCTTTTTCTTGCTCTATATCTTGTTTTATATTACTTAGTTCAGTTTTTAAACTTTGTACACTTTCTTTTGTATAGTTCATTGTTATTATGTTTAATATTATTACTAATATAATTATTATAACACAAATTACTACTTCTTTTTTCATTTAATATTAAACCTCCTTATTTCTCGTCTTTCTTCTGACAGAATATTTGCCCTTTTCCATCCAATGTTACTATTAATGCTTGTTGTGGATTAAATCCAAATTTTTGTACTGATTTTTTTAGCCATTCATAATTTCTACCTATTTTTTGTAGATTTTCTCTCATTATTACTCCATCTACGACTAAATCATATGATATTCCTTCATAGTCTGGCATTATATTAAAGTCTTCTGGAATTGTGTTTCTTTTATTAGGTTTTTGAATTACTGTTAATTGTCCACTAGTTTCTAATATAGCATATTCTACATCTCCAATATTACTTATATTATTTCCTCTTAATCTTTCCTCTAATTCATTTATAGTAAATCTTTCTTTTTTTAATGCTTTCTCATCTATTTTTCCCCTATATATAAGTATTGTAGGTTTTCCACATACTATTTCTCTCATTCTAATACTTTTCATATTTATCATAGATATTATTAAATGCATAATAAGTAAAGCTAGAATAGGAATTATTCCACTCCAAATTGGTATTCCTGCTTCTGTCATTGGAATTGATGCTAAATCAGCAATCATTATTGCAATTACTAACTCAAATGGTTGAAGCTGACCAATTTCCCTTTTTCCCATTAATCTCATTACAATTAAAATAATTATATATAAAATAATTGATCTAACAAATGTTATTAACATGTTCTCTCCTTTAAGAATTTTATTTTGTATTATATTGTCCATTTTTTTTTCTATTATGCTAATAATAACAATTTTTTTATTTGTACAACTTTTGTTTAATTTGTTTTTCTACTATTTAAATCTTCGACATAAGGAGAAAATTTCAACAAAAATAAATTTTTTATTGTAAATCCTTTCCATATTAACGAAATTTGTGATTTTACTTTATTAGAAGAAACTGTTGAATTGTATAAAAAAATTTTTTATGTCAATAATATATAAATGAGAAAATTTATTTCTCATTTTATGAATTTGATTTTTTTAGGAGGTAAACTAAATGGATAATAGTCGTGTAGATAATAATAGCCAAAGCGGTGCAAGTACAGTATGGCAAATCGTTGGTAGACTTATCGTTGCCGCTATAGTTCTAGGAATTACTGCATTTTTTACACCTGGTTTCTCTATTAATAATATATGGTCTTTAGGTCTAGCTGCTATAGTTTTAACAATAATGGACTATCTAATAGTTAAATTTACTGGGTTACATGCAAGCCCTTTTGGTAAAGGTTTTGTTGGATTTATTCTAGCTGCAGTAACTTTGTATTTAACTCAATTCTTTGTAGCTGGTTATTCAATTTCTTGGATAGCTGCAATAATAGGTGCTTTAATATATGGAGTAGTTGATTATTTAATTCCTGGTGAACAACAGATGTAACAAAAAATAATTTAATCTAAGAAACGAAAATGCGTATCGACTAAGTCGACACGCATTTTCTAGCACACTTTAATAAAATATTCAATTAAGGCACATAAATTGTTAACCATGCCCCATAATATTATTAATGTCTTTTTCTGTCTGATACATCTTTATCTATTTCTTTGCTCTTTTTTACTACTTCTGAGGTAACTCCATTTTTGTCATCACAACATGCATCTGGTGCTTCTGGTTTTGGTGGATATTTGGGTCTTGTATCTATTCCTAATGCATTTCCTATTCCTAACATTTCTGTTGTTAGTCCTAATCCTGTTGCTGCACTTGCAAGTTCTGTTGGCATAAATATTTTTGTTGCTCTTCCATCACTTATTGCTTTTAGTGCATCTAATTTCTTTAATGTTAAAACACCGTCATCTGCATTTGCTCTTTTTAGCATTTCTATACCTTCTGATTCTGCTTCATATACTAGTCTTATTGATTCTGCTTTTCCTTTTGCTAATGCTATTTCTGAGTCTCTTTCTGCTTCTGCTGCTAATATTTTTGCTTGTTTATCTCCTTCTGCACGAGATACTACAGATTCTTTATGTGCTTCTGCTTCCAACAATGTTTGGCGCTTTTCACGTTCTGCTTTCATCTGTTTTTCCATGGCTTGTTGTATTTCTTTTGGTGGTATTATGTTCTTAAGTTCTATACGATTAACTCTAATTCCCCAAGGATCTGTAGCTAAGTCGATTATTTCTCTCATTTTATTATTAATTAAGTCTCTAGATGTTAATGTTTGATCTAATTCCAAATCACCTATTATGTTACGTAATGTAGTTGCTGTAAGATTTGCTAATGCCATTATTGGATTCTCAACTCCATATGTAAATAGCTTAGCATCAAAGATTGTATAATATACTACTGTATCAATTTGCATTGTTACATTATCCTTTGTAATAACTGGTTGTGGTGGAAAGTCTGCAACTTGTTCCTTTTTTGATACTACATTTGCTACTCTTTCTATTAGTGGTACTTTAAAGTGTAATCCATTATTCCATGTTTGTTTATAACTTCCTAAGAACTCTATTACATAGTTCTTTGCCTGTGGTACTATTCTAATACAGCTACATAAAATAACAATAATAATTACTATTAATATAATCCAGCCCATTTTTATTTCCTCCTTAAAATAAATTTACTATATTATTATATCATATTTGCCTTTTTTCTACAATATTTTACATAATTTTTCTTTGCAATAAACTATTAATAACTAAGGTATTGAATCCATTTTCTCTAAAATATCTTTCTACTGGTAAATGGTATGTACCTGTTGATTCCATAAATACTGTTAGATTTTCTGGATTAATCTCTTTTATTTCTTCTTTTACCTTTTCAAAATTTTCTAAATTATGTTTTATTTCTTTTGCATCAATAAGTATCTCTCCCTCACTATTCATAAGCATTACCATACTTTTATTTTTAGCAACATCTACACTTAATACTGTTTTCAAAATTATTCACCTACTTTCTTTTTGAACTTAAATCTTTTACCTCTACTATTATTTCATCATGCTTGTTATATAGAGTCTATTGCCCTCACTATCTAAAACTAAATTAATAATAGGAATAAAAGTCGAACCGTCAAGTTGTTGGATTCAAAGACCTCTGTAATTTGATGTTCTAACTTAAATTCTTTGTAAATAATTTTACAACCAAAAAAATTAGATGTAAATTCATTTATTTACATCTAACAGTATACATGTAATTTATTATTCATTTTTGTCTTTAAAATTTAAAACACTCGCTCCAAACCAAAACATACAAGCTATAAAACTAATTATCAATCCCAATGCACCATATAATGAATTATCCCAACTATCACGATAAATAAAATTTAATATTATATTTCCTATAAACATTAAAATTGTAATTGTACCAAATATATAAGAAATTATACTAAATTTTTTTCTCATTTTCTCAATTTGTTTTTTCATATCCAATAAATTTTTTTCTGCTTTTTGATTATAAGTTCCCATTTTAATAACCTCCCCACTTAATAGTTCATTTACAGTAATATCGAGTTCACTACATAGTTCAAGCATTATAGAAGAATCAGGCATACCTTTTCCTGTTTCCCATTTTGATATTGCTCTATCTGTAATATTTAACTTTTCTGCAAGTTCTGCTTGTGTCATATTTTTATTTCTTCTACATTCAGCAATGAACTTTCCTACCTTTGCTTGTTCCATACTTTGCCCTCCTTTAATATTATTGTAAAATTTTTATATATAAAAGTAAACATACTAATCGTTGAGTGGAGAAAACAACGATTAGTAGAGTTATCAAAATTGTAATTTCTCGAGATGATTATAACATTAAAATCATATACTTTTCAAATTACTTATAATCAATTTTTAATAGAAAATAGGAATTATATTTCAAATTCCTACTCTATCACTAATTTTGACTTCTAAATGGATACTTTAATTTGTTTTTTATTTCTCCAGTAATTATCTTCATTGAAATATCATATACATTTTCTGCGTCATCTTCTCTCAAACTAGCTTTTCTTTGCAAGTCTTGAATTATTTTATCTTTCTTCATCTTTAATTGTAGTGTAGTTCTTCTTAAAATGCTATCAGATTCCAGTTGCATTTTTTCTTTATATCATTTTTATTCTCCAACAGGAACTATTTTTACATAAGTATATTTATCATCCATATTTGCTGTTATTTTTATTCCTGCTACCTTAGATTTTAATTCATTATCTCTATATTCCCAATCATCAAATATACTATATAAGTCTAAATATTTAGCATATTCTACTAATATATCTTGTGTTATGGCAGCATATTCCTTCTTTACTGTATATGCTATGATTTTATTTGTTTCATTTTCTATTTCTATACTTGAGGTAGCTTCCTTTAACGAATCCTGTATGAATATTTTTACCTGCTTATACTTTATCTTTTCATTGTCATAATCCAAAATTCTATAAGTAATAAACTTAGATGAGAACTGATTATAAAAATCTTGCCCTATAATATTTCGTTTTATCAACTCTTGAAATTTATTTAATGTGTAATCTATATTTTCATCATTAATTTTAATACCTACATTGCCTTCTGTTTCTTGTACTATTGTTGTCTCTGTTGCACTTACAATATCTGAAACTTGAACATTATATTTATCCATATTATATTTACTATATACTTTTTCAATTAGACCTACCCATTTTGTATTTTCATTTAAAGTTTGCATCCTTTTATCTATAGTATATTTATTAGACAATATTTTTTCATCTTGAATTTTAGTTATCACTTTAGGAATGGCGAATGAAAGTATAGTAATTACTATAAGTGATATATATATCAAAATTGTTTTATTCTTCAATATTTGCCACCTCCAGGTAGAATGATACACAAGTTCCCTTATTTAATTCACTTTCAATAACAAGTTTCGTATTATGAATTTTTGCAATTTTTTCACATATTGAAAGTCCAATACCATTTCTTCCATTTTCTCTCGCTCTTGCTTTATCTACCATATAAAAACTTTCTACTATTCTAGGTATTTCTTCTTTTGGTATTCCACAGCCTTTATCTTCTACTGAAATCTTATATCTGTTTGCTTCTTTTTTTCCTATTACTCTTATGATTTTATCTTTTGGGTTTGCTTTTTTACTGTTATCTATTAGATTTCTCAAACAATCTTCTAGTAATATTTTATCTGCCTTTATATATCCATCTTCTATATCTATTTTCAGTTCTATATCTCCTAAACTTTCGTGTATGTCTTTATATAAATTATTCATAAACCATACTACATTTATGCTTTCTAATTTAACAGTTTCATTTGAAAGTTCCATTAAGTCCATTAATTTATGAGCTAAAGTTTCTAATCTTTTTGCCTCATTAAATATATAATTTGCAGACTTTATATTTGTTTCTTTATCATATTTTCCACTTTTCAAAATATCTGCATAACCTATAATAGATGTCATTGGATTCTTTAATTCATGTGTGAAGTTTGTAATAAAATCTTCTTTTTGTTCTACTGAAAGTTCTAATTCATTTATTTTATTTTCTATTGTTTCTATCATTTTATTAAAACTTTTGGCAAGTTCTCCAATTTCATCATTTGATTTTAAATTTACTCTCTCGTTATAATATCCTTTTGTTATTTTTTTACTTATTTCATTTAATTTTCTGATTGGTCTAGTTAAAAATACTGCTAACATACATATAACAATAGATGAAATTAAAATAACTACAGTATCTACTTTATAAAAAAACTCTACCTGCCTATCTCTTTCTGTAAAAATATCTGTTATATCATATCTACTAATAAGCATTATCCTTTGGCTATTTATCTCTACACTTGAAGATACTAATATATATTTTTGCTTTTCTATATCTTTTATAGTGTATTTTACATCATTTGCTTTACTGAAAAAAGCTAAACTTTTTTCATCTATGTCAATGTTAGAATATATCTTTTCATTTTCTATATAAATTGATATTTTTTTATCATTTCCTAAATATGAAACAAGGCTAATTGCATAGCTGCTTAATTTTTCTCTTGATATGTTTCCATTCTTCTCAATATTAGTGGATATATTGTTTTCTATTCCATATCTTTCTAAGGTATGAGAATCTATACTTTGATTAATTGTTTTTTCAAATGAATGTTCAAAATTACTTTTTATGATTACTATACCTGCAATAGAGAAAATAACTGAAATAATTGCTATAACAGATATAACTATTTTTACACCAAATTTCATTTATTCCCTCCTAAAAATATAGCCTACTCCATGGATTGTTTTAAGTCTATCATTTAAGTCTAGCTTTTTTCTTATTCTTTGTATATGAAGTGTTAATGTTTGAGAATCCAATTCTTCATCACTCCATACTTTCTCTAGTATATCTTCTCTTTTTAGTGCTTTATCTTGATTTTCATATAAATATATAAACAAATCAAATTCCTTTGGTGTTAGTTTTATTTCATTTCCTTGTTTTTTAATAATTCTACTTTCTAAATTAATTTGTATATCTCCTAATTCTATTTTTTTGTGGCATCTTCTAATAACTGCATTTACTCTTGAAATTAATTCCTCTACTTCAAATGGCTTTACAATATAGTCATCTGCTCCCATATCTAATCCTTTTGTTCTATCTTTAAGCCTACCTTTAGCTGTTATAAAAATAACAGGAAGTTCCATAGTTTTTGCATAATCTAGTAACTCATATCCATTAAATTTTGGTAGCATAATGTCAAGCAAAGCTAAATCATACTTGCCTGTTTCTATCAAATTTGCTCCTTTTTCTCCATCTAAAGCATAGTCTACTTCATAGCCTACATTTTTTAGTGCAATACTTATTAAGTCTACTATTGGGAACTCATCTTCTACTACCAAAATTCTATTCATAATTATAACTTACTCCTTCCTTAATAAATTTTTACAACTATATATTCCAATGGCACTTAAAATGGCTATATATAACCATTTTAAGTTTCCATCCATAAGTATTATTTTACTTAAATTTAGCATTTTATCTACACTTATTATATTTAAAAATTCAATACCTAACTTTGCTACTATTATAGGAATTAGCATTATTGTACTTGCGACTAATATAGTATAAGTTGTATTTTTTAATTTTAATGAGATCCATAATATAAATAATATTATACTAATAAACATTATAAATCTTACCAAATAATTTATTACTGTAAAACCTAATATACTAATTCCAGAAGGTAAATTACCAAAGTATCTTAAACTTGTTATACTTGCTGTAATATTGTCAAATCCATATATTTGACCTACTTTAATTATTTCTGGTATTATGCTAATTATAAAAATAATTAAGCCTGTAATCAAACAAACTATTATTTTTGCTTTTGTAGTTTCTGCTTTTCCTTTAGGTGTTGTATTTAATATCTTATTCATTCCAGTTTTATATTCCATTACAAAAATGACTGAAAAAGCTATTTCTGCCATAACAATTAAATAAACATCACTTTCTATAAAAGCATTTTTATTTACTCTTAATAATTCCTTATATCCTGTATCATAAACAAATTCTGCTTTTGGATTTTCTTTTATATGTTCATATTGTTCTATTATCCTCAAAAATATTTCTTCGCTACTTAAAATTTCATTATATGGTTCTTTGTATCTTATTGCTTCTTCTTTGCTTATTTCTCCATTTTGTACTTTTTCTTCTATATTCTCTATTGCAAGTTTTGCTTTTTCAAATTTCTCTTGTTCTTTGAGTATAATGCTTTCTTTTTCTTCTGTTAGTTTTCCACTAAATGTTTTCATATAATTTTTGTATATATTCTCACTAAAAGAAATATTTTTGTTTGCATTATTCATACTATATATTTGAAATGCTGTAAAAAGTAGAAGAATAATAAGTACCTTATTTATTATCATCATTTTATAAAGCTCACACCAAAAAATTTTTGTAAATATTTTAGGCTTAATTATTGTAATGCTTTTTAGTCTTTTTAATAAACGATTTTCTGTAAGTCCTAAATCTTTTCTTTTTGTAAAAATCAAACTATTTGCAAATCCAAATATGAACAATAATATTATAGCAAAAAATAGACTTAAATGTAATACATTTTGCATATTTCCCATAATATTTAGATTCATATATGTTTTATAGATACTATTTACTTCTATTAAATTTATAATATTAATTACTCTAAATACATTATATTTTGAAATAGGATCTATTGTTTTGTATAACAAAAAGCTAATACTAAAAATTAAAATTAAAGCAATGTAATTTGAAGCATTATTTTTGGCTAGATTAGAAACAAGTAATATCATGAGTGATACTATAAAAAATACAGCTATTTTTGTAGTTAAGAATAAAGCAATATACCCACCTATACTTATTTGCAATGTGGAATAAATAAATGTATTTATGGATTGTAAGTTTGCACTTAAATCTCCATATCCTATTGTCATTCCATAATAAATAAAATTTATAGCATATAAAATTAGCGAAATAGCCAAAATTACAATAAACATTACAAATATTTTTGACAAGATTGTTTTGCATCTTCCGTTCTTTGTACTTTTAATAAGCGGAAATAAGTTCTTTTCTCTTTCTTCATATATGATGATAGTCGCTATTACAAATATCATAAGAACTATGAAAATATCTGTTATTCCCATTTTTGTAAAACTCTCAATTCCTTTTGATGGAATATAATGTACTTCTACATCAAGCATTTTCTCATAGTTTTTTGCTGTATCTTTTATGTTTTTATTTGAAAAGTCATCTTCTGATTCTTGGAAAACCCAAATTGTTTCTAGGTTATCTGCTTTTTCTAAAATTCCAGTAATAGTATTTTTATAGTTTTTACATTCATCATATTCTTTTTTGATTTCTTCAAAAAATTGGGATTCTTTTGTTTCATCTCCAGTATATTTATAAGTTCTGTTCTCGTATTCATTTATGTATTTATCATAAAGTTCTTTATTCTCACTTTTTAAATTTTCTGCAAATTCTCTTATATATTCACTCTCACTATTTTTATTATTTATTATATTCGTTATGATGCCAAAAGCATTGTTTCTTTCATATTCTCTACCTATTAGTTCTTCTTTTTCTGATTCTGGCAAGTCCTTTAGTTCTTCATTTAAGATTTTATATGCTGAATATGGAATTTCATCTTTTTTTACAATATTTCCAGTATAAATTAGTATTACAATATCTGCTAATATAAATGCTATTAATGTATATAAAAATAGTTTGCTTGTAAATATTTTTAAGAATTCATATTTAATAGTTCTATTCAAATTCTATTTTCCTCCTTATTCTCCAAAGATATTCATATATACATCTTCTAAATTTCCATTTTTCGCATATTTCTTTATTAATTTCTCTGGTGTATCTTTTTCTTTTAATACTCCATTTTTAAGAATAATAATTTCGTTTGCAATGTTTTCTATATCTGGAACTATATGTGTTGCAATTATAACTATTTTATCCTTTGCAAGTTCACTCATTAATTTTTTCACTCTAATTCTTTCTTTCGGATCTAGTCCTGCTGTTGGTTCATCAAAGATTAGTAGTTTTGGATTTCCTATAATGGCTGCTGCGATTAATAATCTTTGTTTCATTCCTCCAGAATACATTTCAATTTTTTTACTCAGTTCATCTTGTAAATTGACACTTTTACTTACTTTTTCAATTTGATTTTCTATATCTTCTTTTGGAATATCCTTTAATACTGCAATGTAATTTAAAAATCTCTTTGCTGTAAATCCATTGTATAAACCTTGTTGTTGTGGCATATATCCTAATATTTCTCTATATTTTGCACCTAATACATTACTTTCTTGTCCGTTCCAGAGTATTTTTCCTATATCTGCATTTAAGTTATCTGTTATAATATTCATTAATGTACTTTTTCCTGCTCCATTTGGTCCGAAGTAATCCTACTAATCCATTTTCTAGTTTAAAATTTATATTATCAAGTGCCTTTTTTTCATTATAGCTTTTGCTTAAATTAATCACTTCTAACATACTTCTCTCCTTATATTTTTAAGTATTTTTCATACTTATATATTCTGGTTTTGAGTTCCAATAATCTTCTTTCTTTATTAATCCATAGTTTTCTTTTTCTATGTCTTGTTGCTTTGTACCTGCCCAAGTTGAATATTCTGCACCTAGTTCATATCCTGTTCTTACGAAGTAGAAATCTTTATTTTCAGCTAATATTTCTACCAAATATCTATTTTTATCAAATAGTTTAAATTCTTTGCTTTCTTTTGTTTCTAAGTCTATATAATACGCTTTATCTATTTTTGCTTCACTTCCTGTGTAATAGCAATATTGTAATTTGTTATCATATATTCCATTTAGACTTACTCCTCCTTTTGGTAAATCGCATAATGTTTGTTTTTGTTTTGTTTCTAAATCGATATACTCTATTTTTTGTCCTTTATCTGCTACAAAATAAACTTTACCATTTGCATATTGTATGCCATTTATATTTTTATTAACATCTTGATAAATTTCTGTTTCTGTCTTGTTAGATAAATCAAAAAGTTTTATTTTTTTAGTAGAATTTCTTAAATTTTCTAAGTCTTTATCATCATTGTTTAAAAATTTTTCTGGATCTTCTTTATATACAATTTCTTCCCAAACTATCTTTCCATTATATATTCCGAATAATACTTCTGTTTTTACTATTAAATATTTCTTCGTATTTTTTTGTTTCTAAGTTTATCTTTACTAAATCTCGGTTTGTTTCCATTGATGTATGAGAAGATTTTGCAGTTTCTATTAATTTGCTTTTCAAAAAGAATGTATATAAATTATTTCCTTCAAATATGAAACTTGAAGTAAGTTCTACTCCAGATGGACATTCAAACAGTTTTGTTTTATTTGTGCCATCTAAATTCATTCTATATATGATAGGTGTTGGACCTCCTGTTTGAGCCAAAGATGTGCCATCTTCTCCAATATTGGCACTTATTGTTACTACACTTCCAGTACCTGATATTAAATATAAATAGTTATTATATACAAATAAATCATTTGATTCTGACATATCTAAGTATGAGCTACAATCTTCTGTATCATGTTTACAATTTGGCTTATTACACAAGTAAATTTCTTTTTTTGCAGAATAATCAAAATATTTTATGTTTCTTCTATTTTCTTCATCTTTAATATAATAATAGCCTTTATCAAAATTACTTATTTTTCCTGGTTCAATATATACCATTTTTGCATTTGTATTGTTTGCATTAGAAGATATTATTTTGTTATCATTTAATTCTCCCATAATTTGGTTACCTATTTTTGTTTTTTCTTCTTTAGGAATCAAAAGAAAACCTAATCCTCCTAATAGAATGATTACAATAATTACTAAAATCACCTTTTTTGACATGTTTTTTCCTCCTAAAATTTATAAATTAGCATAAAAAATTTCAATGCTAAATTTATTCTAGCATTGAAATATATCTAAAATATATCTAAAATATATCTATTATCTTTATTACTAATAAATAGGTAATATTTTATATTGCTTCTGGACTACCAACCAGAATATGTTTTTTATCTTTCCTTTATAGTGATAACTCCCTATTCTATGTTTTGATTATATCATAAGTAAGCCTGAGGAACTTCCCCTCAAGCTTCTCTCAGAACCGTGCGTGAAACTCTCATTTCACATGGCTCCCAATTACATTGCCGTTCTTATTACTCCAAATTTCCAGTGTGCAAATAGTTCTGGTTCTCTTTTGGCTATCTCTGTTACTAATTTTCCTGCTCTTCTTCTTGATTTTATTTTCTTGTATTTGTGTTTTGCCCATTTTGATATACATTTATTTATATAAGCTAGTACATAACACAATTCCTCTTTATAGAAATGTGAATAATAGTTTATCCAACCCTGTATCTTTGGATTATATTGTTCTGCTATATCTTTTATACTTCTGTCTACTTTTAATTGTAGCCTCCAATTTCTTGCTTCTTCTCTTATTGACTTTTGTGCTTTATTACTTATTCCTGGTAAGAAACTTGTGAACATTTCTCCATTTTTACCTTTGGCTTTTCTTGGTTTAAACGTAAATCCTAGAAAGTCAAACTGTATTTGTTCGTAGTTGTTGTTTCTGTTACTATCCCTGCAATATACTATTTTAGTTTTATCCAAATTTAACTCTAAACCAAACATTTTAAATCTTTTGTCTAATACTTTTATTATGTATTTCGCTTGATGGATTGAACTGCAATTTAATGCTCCATCATCTGCGTATCTTACCCACGGGATACTAGGAAACTCTTTACTCATAAAATCATCAAATACATAGTGTAGAAATAAATTTGCAAGTACTGGACTTATTACTCCGTCCTTGTGGTGTTCCTGCTTTTCTTTCTACTATCGTTCCATCTTGCATTTTTAATGGTATCTTTAGCCATCTTTCAATGTAGAGTATTTTCCATTGTTCTTCTGTATGTCTTTTAACCATTTCAATTAGATAATCGTGTCTAATGTTATCAAACAGCCCCTTTATATCAAAATCTACTACCCAATCTTTTCGCCAACATCTTCCTCTTAGTACTCCAACTGCTTGTATTGCTGACTTATTTGGTCTGTATCCATAAGAATCTTCATGAAATATTTTCTCTACCTTTGGCTCAAAATATATTTTGGCTACCATTTGTGCAACCCTATCCTCGACTGTTGGTATTCCTAAAGTTCTAGCTCCACCATTCTTTTTAGGTATTGCTACTGCTTTTACTGGTTTTGGAAAATATGTTCCTGATGACATTCTATTCCAGATTTTATATAAATTATCTTTCAAGTTTTCTTCAAAATCTGCTATACTTTGTTCATCTATTCCATATGTTCCCCTATTGGCTTTTACTCTTTCAAATGCTACTTTTACTAGTTGTTTTGAAATATTAAACGGTTTTGTTTCTTCCATAAGTTCCTCCTCCTTTCAAAGTTGACTTATTTCTTAAACTTGTAATCCTCAACCCTTAGCTCCACTTCCATTACAGTAGTTTCGTCACTACTACGGTTTCGTCTGCCCCTATGACTACATTGGTACTTTCTATCTTATAGTTTGTGCTACTTGATATTTTCCCTTATCATTAGTCCGTAGGTTCCCACGTTTCGTATAAACGCCTATATTAAGTTCATGCCACCTTTGTACCTCCCACCATCTAATCAGTAAACAGGTTTCTATTAGACTTATCCTAGATACGTCCTTTTTATCTAGTTTTGATGGAATTTGATTACCTTTTGATACTTTCATCAGTGGTTCATATGGTTATTCATCTCCTTAATACATACCTGACAGTTCTTGCACTGCCTTTTCTCTAATGCTCAATACCATACCTTTTGAGTACAGCACCTTAGAGTGGTTTGAAAACTCCACCTGTATGGCGTTTTCGGTAGGTCTGCTACCATCATTTATACAATTACTGTATATAATTCATTATTATACCACTTATATACATTCCTGGCACACAAGAACAGGCAATGCTCTTTCTATATGTTGATAGTCAAAGCTAGGTTGTTCAAGTAATCTTTTAGACAATTCTAAAGTTTTGAGTTTAGAAGCAGGGAAAAGAACCCTTGAATAAATTAGCTTAGACAATATTTCATTTAAGTCAAATTTAAATTGATACTGCTCTGCTATTTTATTACAGATTTTATCTAATTTTAATTTGTAATATATATCTTGCAAGAAAAGATAACCAACGTTAAAAGATGTTTGAATATTCTTATCAATAATTTTAGAAGGATCTTTTCTTATTATGATAGGCATTCTTTCTTCTTTGCTTTTTCTATTCAATTCTTTTACATAATTATCTAACCATACAAGAGGATCTTGGTTACCAGCTCTTTGCTTAAGCATTTCTAAATTACCAATGTTCTCATAAACCCTTGTTGTTCTTTTTCCATTTTTATTTATATCTTGAATGATAGAGTAGTGCTCTTGATTTTTTGATTTTGTTTTATTTATTCTCATTAGTTTTCTCCATAAATTTTATTTTGTATTATTATACACATTACGGGAAACTTACGCAAGACTTTTTGGAAAATTTGACAAAAAAATTAAGCATTTTTAATGCTTACAAGATTTTTCTATATTGAAAAGTGTTTAAGATCCGTGTCAAAACAAATTATATACTTAGTGCTTTTGTTTTTCTATATTTTTCTTAAAATTTTCTTTCTATTTTTTCCCCAGATTATTTAACTCATATTTTTAAAACCGTGTTGTGTTTACAAATTCAAATGTATATGTTATAATATTATCACATACTGTAGGTGGAGAATACAGTTACAAAAATGTATTGTGGAAAGGAGACAGAATCGTGAAAAAAATTGAAAAACGGTTACTGATCTATATGATTGAAATGGTCGCTTTTTGCGCCATTATGATTTTTGGTATTGTTTATGGACCTCAGCATCCTCAAATTTTCTTTTGGGGTGTCTTGGCAGTCTTCGCTACAGTTATTGCCATTGAGATTGCACCAACTTTAAAGGATACTATTATCCTTGTTATTGGTATAATTGTATTGGCAACAGCTGGAACAGGTGTTGGTAAGTTAGTTTCTCATTTCTTTGGAAAGGATACTCTTATCGGCTTTATAGTAAGCTGTGTACTTTTAGCTCCGTTTTATTTCCCATTAGCTGGTCATTTTTTGAAGATGTGTAAAAAAATGGTAAAGCGAATGAAGAAAGAAGAAAATCTTGAAAGTGAGAGTAAATAACATTATATTTGAGTGAATATTCTCCAAATTCACTTGATATCAAGAAAAGCAGAGTTTTTAACTCTGCTTTTCTTGATTGATATTAAATTTCTATTTATCTTGTTAAGCTCCGAATTTATTGCATTAAATAAAAATAATGCAACTTGATTTTGTTCTTCTTTTGTCATTTCCATAAGTTTAGCCATTGCAAACATTATAAGATGATATTTAGCAAAATTTATTAAAGTAGTTCTATATTCTATATCAATCTCTTTTAGCAAATTATCAAAATATGTATTTGTCAAGTGAAAAATGGACCATTTTATAATTGAAAAACGGACCACTTTT
>CAPYID010000042.1 GCA_948739805.1 uncultured Clostridia bacterium
GACATGTTAGACAGAGTAATCCTAAAGGAAAACTATGGAAAGGTAGAAGAAGAAATCAGATGGGTAAGACCAAACAGAAGAAGGAGGAAAATGCTTGGAGGAGATGGAACAACAGATGAGGAAATTATAGACACAAACGAAATGGGCGGACGCCCACAGGGCGCCCCTACAGCAGACGAAAAAACATCTGTAGAGACAGACCTAAATCTCACAGCTCACAACTCATTTCTCACAACTTATGTACTCCCAATAACCTGTGAATACAAAATAACATCAGAATATGGATATAGAACTCATCCAATAACAGGAGAAGAAAAACTACATGCAGGAATAGACCTAGTAGGAAAACATCATACAGAAATTCTAACAATAGCAGATGGAATAGTAACATATGCAGGAATACAAAATGGATATGGAAACTGTATTGAAATAAAACATAATATAAATGGGGAAACAATATATAGTTTTTATGCACACTTATCTGAGATAGACGTAAAAGTAGGACAAAGAATAGAAGCAGGAGACATAATAGGACTAGAAGGAGGAGCAAAAGAAGACGACAACCCAGGAACATCAACAGGACATCACCTACACTTCGAAATAAGAACAGACACAGGCTCAGGACACTCTATCGATCCAAGAAAATATATAGAATTCTAAAAAAAACCCCAGTGGAAAAAACAAAATCTATTGAAGAATTAAAAAAATAATGATATAATATTTACATAATGTAACTTGTAAATTTTGCAGAGTACTTTTTCTGCAAGTATTTAAGTAGGTAAAATATATAAACAATGTAAAACAAGCAAATAAGATATGGAGGGCTTAAGAAATGGCAACTGTAAAGATTAGCTTAAAGCTAATTACCGAATTACTTAATAATAGTAGAATTAATATTACAATAGATAAGGGAGCAATTACAATAGAAGGAGATTCCTTAGAAGCCATTATAAAATCATGTGTTTATGATGATGAACGGGGAGATGTAAATACTAATGTTGAAGTTTACACAGTGAATGACTATAATATACCATTATGCATGGTGCCTAATAATATAGATCGTATATTTCTGAAAGAATTAGCGCCTGCGTTCGAAAAAATAGATAGATCTAAAAGTACAGAAGAGCAGATAGATAGCTTCATAAGAGAAATAGGAATAGCAGACGAAGGCAACGAAGATATCATAAAAAATGCTTTTGTGATAGCTTTGAGGTCAAAAAAGATTACTTATAATAACATTATAGGTGAATTGAAAAAAAGATACACACATAAAAATGAGGTTATGATAAAGAAAAGTCTCATAGGTGAATTTGAAAAATGGTTGCAAAAATACCCAAAATTATTTGAACAGAGTTATACCTTAAGAGGAAAAATAAGTTTTACGTCATTACTAAAACTATTTGCGAAATACATTGGAAAATAATTATCTACTTAAGCTAAGCTGGGGAAAAGAGAAATCTTTTCTCTGGCTTTTTAATATACTAAGAAACTTGTATCAACAAGTATAGATTTAACATTTGAGATTTTTTCGTTACAGTCAAAAACTTTGGTAGGACGAGAACAGAAAGTATAACAACAAAAAATTTAAAAGGAAACATATAACAAATGTAGAATTATATAAGTTAGAAGAACAAAAAAGTCATAAATATAATAGGAAGGAAAGAGATAAAAAATGAAGGAAGAATTTATCGAGCTATTAAAAAGTACAAAAAGAGAAGGAATAGAGAATCTAATCAGTTTTTTAGAAAAAACAGACTTTTTCGAAGCACCAGCAAGTACTAGATTTCATGGAGATTACAAAGGTGGTCTATTAGAACATAGTATGAAAGTATATGAAATATTTAAAGAAAAAGTAAAAAATGCGAGTATAGAAATCAATGTACCAGAAGACACAATAATAATTACAGCACTATTACATGATATTTGTAAAACCAACTTTTATAAAGTAGACTATAGAAATGCAAAAAATGAATTAGGAGTATGGGAAAAAGTACCATATTATACAATAGATGACCAGATACCATATGGGCATGGAGAAAAATCTGTAATGATGATTACAGAATACATAAAACTAACACCAGAAGAAAAATATGCAATACGTTGGCATATGGGATTTACAGAGCCAAAAGAAGCATATTCTACAATAGGAGTAGCATATAAAAAATATCCAATAGCACTGCTACTATTTGAAGCAGACTTGGAGGCAACATATTTCTTTGATATTTAGAGAATTATGTTACTTTAAAAAAATCCATTGACGAAATACGAAATGTATTGTAGAATAATAAAGTAAATAGAGTAAGAAATAAATAGTTAAGACCTATTAAACGGGAAGTTGTTAATAGGGCAAAGATAAAATCTGCTTATTTATTTCTGCATTCCGCTATGAAAAAAGAAGGAATAAATATACTAAAAATCCTTTTTTGGAAACTCTAGTTTTACAAGAAAGGAGATTTTTTATGTCAAAAACAAAAAAGATGATTTTATCAGCACTATTTATTGCACTAGGTATAGTATTATCAAGATTTTTAGGATTTAGAGTAGTAAACATATCCTTTAGCTTTGGATTTGTTCCATTAGTACTATCAGCAATATGGTTAGGACCAAAATACTCTACACTAATAGGAGGGCTAGTAGACTTAATAGGAGCACTATTATTTCCAGTAGGTTCATACTTTGTAGGATATACAATAGACTCAATGCTAGATGGATTAATATATGGACTAATACTATATGAAAAGCCAGGGGAAGAAAGAAGCACAAAAGAATTTGTAATAAGACTATTAATAGCTACATTCATAGTATCAGTATTATGCAATCTATTCTTATCATCACTATGGTCATACCTTGTATATGGAAAAGCATATTTAGTAGCATTATCAGCAAAACTGCCATTAGAAGCAATAAGATATCCTGTAAAAATAGTAACAATATTAATATTAACAAAAATATTAACACCATTAAAAAACAAATATTTAGTAGAGGAATAAAAATTAAAGGGGCGCTCTTTTGAGCGTCCATTATTAAAAAAGGATGATAAAAATGATAGAATTAAAAGACATTAATTTCAAATATAAAAATGGAGAAATGGTATTAAAAGACATTAATCTAAAAGTAGAAGAAAAAGAATTTATTACTATAATTGGAAAAAATGGCTCTGGGAAATCCACACTATTAAAACTTATAGGAGGAATAACAAAGCCAACAAAAGGTCAAGCTATAGTAGACGGTATAGACTTAAGTGACAAAAAAAACTTTATGGAAATAAGGAAAAAAGTAGGAATAGTATTCCAAAACCCAGAAAATCAGATAATATTCAATAATGTACATGATGATATAGCATTTGGAATAAAAAATCTAGGACTAGATAACACAGAAGAAAGAATAAAGCAAGCACTAAAAACTGTAAACATGCAAGAACATGAAAATGCAGAAAGTTATGACTTATCAATGGGTCAAAAGCAAAGAATAACAATAGCAAGTGTATTAAGCATGGGAACAAAATACATAGTAATGGATGAACCAACAGCAATGCTAGACTCAGAAGGAAAGGAAACAGTATATGAAATAGTAAAAAACTTAAAACAACAGGGATATACAATCATATATGCAACAAATGTAATGGATGAAATACTATATTCAGACAGAACAATCATAATGGAAAAAGGAAAAATAGTAAAAGAAATAAAATCAAAAGGAATATTAGACAATATAGAAGAACTAAGAAAAAGGAATCTACAGATACCGCCCAAAATTCAAACATTATTAAAACTAAAGGAAAAAGGAATACATATAAAATTAGAAGAAATAATGTAAAAACAATTAACTCTTAAGCCTTAGAGCAAAGCGAGAAAGGAATATAATTTAAAATGAAAGATTTAATAAAATTCACACTATTTATTCTCTATACAGTACTAATATTTTTTATATCAGATTACAGAATAATAATATTAATATCTGTTATAAACATAATGCTTATGTTAATAGGAAAAATAAACATAAAACAAGCGATAAGAAACATAATAAAATTATTACCATTTATCATATTTGTAGTAATAATAAACATGATATTAATGTCAACAGAAAAAGCAATATTAATAGGAATAAGATTAATACTAGTATGCAATTTCACATACACCTTTACGAGAAACTTCACACCACAGCAATTATCAAACTCAATTGAAAAAATATTAACCCCACTAAAAATATTAAAAATAAACACAAAAGACATAGGAATAATGATAAGTATTGCAGTAGCATTTGTGCCAATATTAAAAGACGAAGGAATAAAAATAAAAGAATCACTAATATCAAAAGGATTTAATGTAAATGGAATTAATATGATTAAAAATATAAACCTAATACTAGTACCATTAATAGTTTCAATCTTAAAAAGAGTAGAACATATAGAAAATGCCTTTAAATCAAAAGGATACATATCAGAATAAAATAAATTTTAAAATATACATTATAAAAAGGAGAAAAATGGCAATACTCATAAAAGGTGAGAAAAATGAAAATGTATAGAAAAGTACATAATGAAAACTATATTAGGAGATTTCTATTAAAAATAATAGGAACATTTATAATAGCAACAATAAGTATTGCATTATATGATATGTATCTAAATATAAACATAGAAAATACACCAATAATAGGAGGTGAAACAATAGCCTCTACAGAAGAATCAAAAACAGAAAAAGACATATGTGATACATTAGAAAACGTTTCAAAAACAGTTGTAGGAATATCCAAACTGCAAAGCACAGATGCATCGTTTTTTTCCTTAAAAGCTGTAGAAACATATAACTTAGGGACAGGAGTAATAGTCTCAAAAGAAGGTCATGTAATAACAAACTATCATGTAAGCGGAAAAAAATCATCAAAATGCTATGTAACATTAGAAGATGGAAAAGAATGTGCAGCACAAGTAATATGGACAGATGAAAACTTAGATTTAAGTATACTAAAAATAAACACAACAAGAGAAATAGAATGTGCTAAAATGGGAGACTCAGATACATTAAGAATAGGACAAAATGTATATGCAATAGGCAATCCATTAGGAGCGGAATTTCAGAAAACCGTCACAAGTGGTATAATAAGTGCATTAGATAGAACAATAAAAATAGATGAAAAAGAAAAAAGCTCATACATGGAAGACCTAATTCAAACAGATGCCTCAATTAACTCAGGAAATAGTGGAGGACCATTAATAGACAAAGAAGGAAATATAATTGGAATCACAACTGTAAAAATAACAGATGCAGAAGGAATAGGATTTGCAATTCCAATCAATATAATAAAACCAATAATAGAAAAACTAAAAGAAACAAACGAATATGAAGAACCAAGTTTAGGGCTATATGTATACGACAAAGAGGCAATACAATATATAGACTCCTCATTAGAAATTGAAACAGGTGTATATATAACAGAACTAATACCAGAAGGAGCAGCAAAAACAGCAGGATTAAGAGTAGGGGACATCATAGAAAAAATAGATGGAATAAACCTAAACAAAATCAATGACTTAAGAAAACATATTTACACAAAAAATGTAGACGATGAAGTAAAACTAACAATATTAAGAAACAAACAAAGATTTGAAATAACAGCGAAATTAACAAAAAAACAATAATTATATTGAATAAAGTAAAAAAAGATGATAATATATAAAAAATATTAGGTGTACAATTTGTGCCTTAGAAAGGAATGATAAATACAATGAAAACATTATTAAAAAATGGAACAGTTATAGACTATGCAAACAACTTAAAAGAAAAAATGGACATATTAATAGAAAATGAAAAAATCATAAAAATAGGAAAGGAAATAAGTGAAAAAGCAGAAAAAACTATAGACTGTGCAGGTTTATATATTATGCCAGGAATGATAGACATGCACTGTCACTTACGTGAACCAGGATTTGAGCACAAAGAAACAATAGAAACAGGATCAAAAAGTGCAGTAAAAGGTGGATTTACAACAATATGTCCAATGCCAAACACAAAACCAACACCAGACAATCCAGAAACAGTAAAATACATATTAGACAAAGCAAAAGAAGTAAACCTTTGCAATATATTACCATATTCAAGCATCACAAAAGGAGAAAAAGGAGAAGAACCAGTAAACTTCAAGGAAATGTTAGAAGCGGGATGTGTAGCATTCTCAGACGACGGATGCCCAGTATCAAATGCAAAAACAATAAGGGAAGCAATGTTAGAAATAAACAAACTAGGTAGCTTCACATCAGAACACTGTGAAGAAAAAACAGTATCAGCAGGAGCAATAAATGCAGGAAAAATAGCAGAAAAATTAGGAGTAGAAGGAGTTCTACCAGAAGCAGAAGAGATAATGGCAGCAAGAGACATAGTTATAGCAGAAACAAACAAAATACACGCACACATCTGTCATATAAGCACAGAAACATCAGTAAACATGATAAGAGATGCAAAAAAAAGAGGAGTAAACGTAACATGTGAGACATGCCCACACTATTATAGTTTCACAGAAGAAGAAGTACTAACATCAGGAGTAAATGCAAAAATGAATCCACCATTAAGAAAAGAAAAAGATAAACTTGCAATAATTAAGGGGTTAAAAGATGGAACAATAGATGCAATAATAACAGACCATGCACCACATGCAAAAGAGGAAAAAGAAAAAGGACTTGCCAGTGCTCCTAATGGAATAATAGGATTTGAAACAGCACTAGCAGCAACAATCACAAATGTAGTTGAACCAGGATACATAGACTACAAAGACATGGTAAGATTAATGTCATATAGACCAGCAGAGCTCTTAGGGCTAAAAAACAAAGGACAAATAAAAGAAGGGTATACAGCAGACTTAACAATATTTAATCCAAACAAAGAATACATATATACAGAAGAAAAAATAGCATCAAAATCAAGAAACACACCATGGATAGGCAAGAAACTAAAAGGAGAAATTGAATACACAATAGTCTCAGGAAATGTAGTATATGAAAATAAATAGATCAATAGAGGGAGGCTTTATGAAGGAAATACCAAACAATGTAAAAAAAAGTATTAATAAATTTATAGTAGAAGTAAATAGTATTTTAGGGAATAGAATAAAAAGGATAATACTATATGGTTCTTATGCTAGAGGAGATTTTAAAAAAAGCTCAGATATAGATATAATGATTTTGACAGATTTGACAGATAATGAAATAGTAGAATATAGAGGAAAAATATCAGATATAGCTTACGATATTGAATATGAAAATGAATTTAATATAACTTTATCACCATTAATTAAGAACATAGATAAATTTAATTATTGGCTAGAAGCATTACCATTTTATATGAATGTACAAAAAGAAGGAGTGATATTAAGTGAGTACTAAAATATCTAAGGAACTATCAAAACATAGATTAGAACAAGCAATAGAAGATTTAGAGGCGAGTAAAATATTATATACTATGCAATTTTATAAATCAGCTAATAATAGGGCATATTATTCAATATTCCATAGCATAAAAGCAGTTTTAGCATTAGAGCCAATAGACTTTAAAAGACATAAAGACGTAACAGCATATTTTAACAAAAATTATGTTCATACAGAGATTTTTCCAAAAAAAATCGGACATAAAATAGCAAAGGCTACTATTTTAAGAGAAGATTCTGATTATGATGATGAATTTATTGTGAGATCAGAGGAAACAGAGGAGCAAATAAATACAGCAGAAGAACTGATAAAGCTTGTAGAAGAATATATAAATAAAAACTAGTAAATAAAGAACACCCCAAAAAGGTGTTCTTTTTATAGAAAAAACTTTATAAAAGCTATTGAAAAAAAATGAAAAAAGTGATAAAATAGTAAAAATTTGCGAAAAAAGGAAAGGAAAGTAGATGGAGATGAAAAATGCTATTGATGAACTAATAAACAAAATAGGGCAAAAAAATAACCCAACTGTAATAGGATTAGACCCTAGATATGACATATTACCAGAAAACATAAAAAAGAAATATGCACAAACAGTTGAGGGAGCATGCAAGGGATTCTTAGAATTCAATAAAACATTAATTGATACTACATATGATATAATTCCAGCAGTAAAACCACAAATTGCATTTTATGAAATGTTTGGAATAGAAGGAATGAAAGTATTTGATGAAACATGTAAATACGCAAAATCAAAAGGAATGATAGTAATTGCAGACATGAAAAGAGGAGACATAGGAACTACAGCGCAAGCATACTCAAATGCAGCAATAGGAAGAACACCAATAGGAGAAATAAATCATAGTATTTTTGACGTTGAATTTGTAACAGTAAATCCATACTTAGGAACAGATGGTGTAAAGCCATTTATTGATGATTGTGAAAAATACGGAAAAGGAATATTCGTATTAGTAAAAACATCTAATAAATCATCAGGAGAAATACAAGACATAAAAACAGAAGACGGAGAAGAATTATATAAAAAAGTTGCAAAACTAGTAAATGAATGGGGCAAAAACTTAGTTGGAGAACATGGATACAGTAGTATATCAGCAGTAGTAGGAGCTACATATCCAAAACAACTTAAAGAACTAAGACAAATAATGCCACATTCATATTTTTTAATACCAGGATATGGAGCACAAGGAGGAAAAGCAGAAGACATAGCACTAGGATTTGATGAAAAAGGGCTAGGAGGAATAATAAATGCATCAAGAAGTCTAATGTGTGCTTACAAATCAGAAAAATGGAAAGACAAATATACAGAAGAACAATATGCAGAAGCAACTAGGGCAGAGGCTATACGTATGAGAGACGAACTAAACAATGCGATTACAAAATAATTGCCCTCTGACGTTGTTATTCTTCGAAAGAAAATCCTCAACGTGCATAAGCACGCCTCCGGTATTTCTTTCTCGAATGCCTAGTCAGAGAACAATTCTTTTGCAATCATTAAAATAAAAGGAGGAAAAAACATGCCATACAATCAAAAATGCAAAATAATAAAAAAAGAATTCTTAAAAGAAGACATATGTAAAATGGTAATATCATCATCAGAAATGGCAAAAGAAGCAAAGCCAGGGCAATTCTTAGAAATAAGAGTAGTAGACGACATAGAACCATTACTAAGGAGACCAATAAGTATATACAATGCAGATGAAAATAAAGGAGAAATAGAATTCATATTTCAGCTAAAAGGAAAAGGGACAAACTTATTAGCAAAAAGAAACGAAGGGGAACTATTAGACGTAATGGGACCTATAGGATATGGAACATTTAAATTTGATGGATACAAAAACATATCAATAATAGGAGGGGGAATAGGAATATTCCCACTACAAGAATTATCAAAAAGAGCAAAAGAAGCAGGAATCAATTCAAAAATATATATAGGATTCAGAAACAAAGACTTAATAATACTAGAAGAAGAATTCAAAAAAGTATGTAATGAACTAATACTAACAACAGACGATGGAACAAATGGAAAAGAAGGCTATGCAATAAACTACTTAAAAGAAGACATAAAGAAAAGCAAACCAGACTGTATATATGCATGTGGACCACTACCAATGTTAAAAGCAATACAAAGCTTAGCAAAACAAGAAAATATAGAATGTCAAATCTCACTAGAAGAAAGAATGGCATGTGGAATGGGAGTATGTCTAGGATGTGCAGTAAAATATGTAGGAGAAGACAAAGTAAACTATAAACACGTATGCAAAAACGGACCAGTATTTAAAGCTACAGACGTAGAAATTTAGAAAGGAGCAAAGCATGAATACAGAAATCAATTTTTGTGGAATGAAAATGAAAAATCCAGTAACAGTAGCATCAGGAACATTCGGATATGGAAGAGAAATTTCAGAATACATAGACTTAAACAAACTAGGAGGAATATGTACAAAAGGAACATCATTAAAAATAAAAGATGGTAATAAGCCCCCAAGAGTATGTGAAACAGCAAGTGGAATGTTAAACTCAATAGGTTTACAAAATCCAGGAATAGAATACTTTATGAAATATGACTTACCATGGCTCAGAAAATTCGACACAAATATAATAGTAAACGCTTGCGGGAATTCGATAGAAGAATATGTAGAACTAGCAAAAGTATTAAATACTTTAGACATAGACGCAGTAGAACTAAACCTATCATGTCCAAATGTAAAAGCAGGGTGTATGGCATTTGGAACTACATATGAAGGAGTAAAAGAAGTAACAACACAAGTAAGAAAAGCATTAACAAATAAACCATTAATAGTAAAATTAACACCAAATGTAACAGACATCACACAACCAGCAAAAGGAGCAGAAGATGCAGGAGCAGATGGAGTATCACTAATAAACACACTATTAGGAATGAAAATAGACATAGAAAAAAGAAAACCAGTGCTAGCAAACAACACAGGAGGGCTTTCAGGACCAGCAATAATGCCAGTAGCAGTAAGAATGGTATATCAAGTATCACAAGCAGTTAATATTCCAATATTAGGATTAGGAGGAATTACAACAGGAGAAGATGTAATAGAATTCATGTTAGCAGGAGCAACAGCGATATCAATAGGAACAGGAAACTTTATAGCACCAGACATATCAATAAAAGCAATAGAAGGAATAGAAAACTACATGAAAAAGCATAACATTGAAAACCTAAAAGACATAATAGGAAAAGTACAAATGAACTAAAAATAAGAAAAAAAACAGGTTTAGCTAATCAAGAAAAAATTTAATAACCTGTTTTTTTATATATAGGAGGAAATAATAATGGAAGAATTTACATGGGTCAATACATATAATAAAATTGCACACAAATTATTAGAATACAAAAATGATTCAAAAGCCTTAGCAACATTAATGTATGAAATTTTAGAAGAAACAGGACTAATGAATTCAGAAGAAAAAGGTTCAAACTTAGATCATAATGGTGAAAACAGATGCAGATATGATGAGATTGACCCAATATCATTTATGAATAGGTTTGAGATGTATTCGGACAGCAATAGAATAAAATTAATAGAAAAATTTAAAGAAAAAACGGGGCTAAAAATAGAAGTTCCAAAAGACTTTAATGGAATACCATCTACAAATCCGCAAATGTCATGTGTTATAAGATTTAAATATGAAAGAGAACAAGAAGATATACAAAACATATGGAAACTATTTGAAATAGCATTAGACGGAAACTTAGAAAATATGGAAGAAAGAAATGAATTTGTAAAATATTATGATAAAGTAATATCAAAACCATGTGCAAAATTTAATATATCAATTGGATTATTTAAAATAAGACCAAATACATTTTTAAACCTAGATAAAACAAACAGAAAATTTATCGAAAGAGAAATAGGACACAAAATAGTAAAATGCCCAAATGGAACAGAATATTTAGAAATTATAAAAAAAGTAAAACAATATATAAAAGAAAGCAATGAATATTCTACATTATTAGAATTCTCATATGAAGCATGGAAAAACAGACAAGAAACGCAAACCAAGTATTGGTTATACTCTCCAGGACAAAATGCCTCATTCTGGGAAGAATGTTATAAAGATGAAATTATGTTATTAGGCTGGGATGAACTAGGAGACTATGGTAAATATCAAAATAGAAAAGAAATAACAGAAGGGCTAAGAGCAAACCAAGTAGGTGACAACCCTACAAATACAAGTTTAGGCATATGGAACTTTAAAAATGAAATGAATGATGGAGATATAATCTTTGCAAAAAAAGGTCAAACGCAAATTGTAGGATATGGTATAGTAGTATCAGACTATTATTATGATGACAAAAGAAAAATATTAAAAAATGCAAGAATGGTAGAATGGAAAAAAAGAGGAAACTGGGACATTACGCAAGAAAATAAACTTTGGAAATTTCCAGAAAAAACGCTTACTGATATTACTTCATACAAAAAAGACATAGCAAGGATAATGAAATTAATAAATGAGAACATACCAGAACAAAATAAAAATTATTACTGGCTAAATGCAAGTCCAGAAACTTGGAGTTTTTCGGAAATAAAAGTAGGAGAATTAGTAAATTATACAGCAATAAATGAAGCAGGTAATAAAAGAAAAATTTATAGAAACTTTTTAGAAGCTAAAAAAGGGGATTTAGTCATTGCATATGAATCAAGACCAACTAAAAAAATAGTAGGTTTATGTGAAGTGCAAAAAGAATTAGACAATGAAGAAATTGAATTTAAAAAAACTGAAGACTTAATAAATCCTATCGATTATGAAGAAATAAAATCAATAAAAGAGCTACAAAACATGGAATGCTTAAAAATTCCACGTGGCTCATTATTTAAACTAACAGAAGACGAATACAATATCATATTAGACTTAATAAGAGAAAGCAATCCAATACAAGAAAATACAAAAGGGAATGAAGAAAAATATAGCAAAAAAGAATTTTTAGAAGATGTATATATAGAAGAACCTCAATATGAAGAATTAAAAGAACTATTAATAAGGAAGAAAAACATAATACTACAAGGAGCACCAGGAGTTGGAAAAACATTTATAGCAAAAAAACTAGCATACTCTATAATAGGAAACAAAGATGAAAACAAGATAAAATTAATACAATTTCACCAAAGTTACTCATATGATGACTTTATAGAAGGGTGGAAACCATCAGAAAAAAGTTTTACAATAGAAGAAGGAATATTTTTTACATTTTGTAAAAAGGCAAGAAACGATGCTAACAGCAAATACTTTTTAATAATAGATGAAATAAACAGAGGAAACTTAAACAAAATATTTGGAGAACTCTTAATGTTAATCGAAAATGACAAAAGGCAGGAAAAAGCCACTTTACTATACTCAAAGAAACCATTTTCAGTTCCAGAAAACTTATATATAATAGGAACAATGAACACGACAGACAGAAGTCTAACAGCAATAGATCATGCTTTAAAAAGGAGATTTTCAATATATAAAATGTATCCAGCATTTGAAAATAAAAACTTTAAACAATATCAAGAAAGTTTCAAAAGTGAATATTTAAACGAAACCATAGAAAAAATAAAAGAACTAAATGAAAAAATACAAAAAGACATATCGTTAGGGAAAGGGTATGAAATCAGCCATAGTTATTTTTGCAACCTAAAAACAGGAGACAAAAAAGAAATAGAACTAATCATAAAATATGACATCATACCAATACTAGAAGAATATTGGTTTGACAACACAGAGGAAATTGAAAAATGGAAAAATAAATTACTAGGAGAATAGGTATATGATTAAAAATATAAAAAATATCTATTGGATGATGGCATATGCCTTTAGAAACTTAAATGAAACACTCATCGAAGAAAAAGTAAAATATGAAGAATTTGACAATATATATGATTTACTATGTGTAATGTTAACACAAGGAATTAGTAAACAACTAAAAAGAGGACTAAACAAAGAATATATCTTACAAAATGAGTTATTGCAATCAATAAAAGGCAGAATAGATATATCAAAATCCATAAAAATGAATACATTAAAAGACAAAAAAATGTATTGTGAATTTGATGAATATAATGAAAACACATATATGAATAAAATAATAAAAACAGCAGCACTAGCACTAATAAGATCTAACAAAATAAAAGAAAGAGCCAGGCAAAAAGAATTAAAAAAAATACTATTCTACCTAAATGAAGTATCAGTTATAAAAAAAAGAGACATAAAATGGGACAACTTAACATACAACACAAACAATAAAACATATAAAATTTTAATAAGTATATCATATCTAATATTAGAAGGATTGATAATAAACAACAAAAATGGAGAAGAAGAATTTTTAGAAACTTTAGATGATCAAAAAATGTATAAGCTATATGAAAAATTCATACTAGAATACTATAGATATCACTATCAAGAATTATCAGCAAAAGCATCACAAATTGAATGGAAAATAGAAGACAAAACAAAAAAAGGAAAATTACCCAAAATGCAAAGTGATACAATATTAACATATCAAAACAAAGAATTAATAATAGATGCGAAATACTATTCAAAAATATTACAAGAAAACTCAATGTTTAAAAAGCAGACAATAAGAAATGCAAATTTATATCAAATATTCACATATGTAAAAAATAGAGATATAAAAAATGATGGAAGAATATCAGGAATGCTATTATATGCGAAAACCTATGAAGATGATATAGGATGGGAAGAACACAAAATTGATGGTAACACAATAGTAGTAACTTTTTTAGACTTAGAGCAAGACTTTGAAGATGTAAAAAAGCAATTAAACAAAATTGCAGAATGGTTCACAAGCTGTTAAAGGGTGATTTTCGTAAAAGTGAAAGAAGAACTATGTAAAAATAAGTATATAAATAATATTATTACAAATAATATGTAAAAGTTAAAAAAATCAAAACTGTATTCAAAAATAATGATTTTTGTGTTATACTATTAATAGTATAGAAAAAAAGAGGTGGATAGGTATGCGACAACTAACAAATATACAAGAAATAGAAACTGCTGTAAATGAATATGGCGATATTGTAATAAGTAAAAACAATAAAAATAATGTGATTGTAATGACTATGTCAGAATACAGAAAAAAATTAATAGAAGATGAAATAGAAAAAAAGTTACTAGCGTCTGAGGAAGATTACAAAAATGGAAATATAAGAAATGCAGAAGATGTTTTTAAAGAATGGGAGACCAAATATGGAATATGAAATACAAATATCTGAAACATGTTTAGAAGAAATAGAAGATATATGCAAATATATAGAAGAAAATCTAAAGGCACAAAATGCAGCTTATAGACTTAGAGAAAAAATAAGAAGTAATATATTAAGATTAAAAAAATCACCTAGAATTTATGCAAAAGTTGGTAAAAGAGATAGACTAAATAGAGAATATAGAAGAATTGTAATAGATAATTTTGTGATTTTATATACTATTATAGAAGAAGATAGAACTGTTTTAGTTGCTCATATGTATTATGGAGGTAGAAATTACATAGATGGTGGCTTATTGTAATTTATAAAATACAGACGTGAAAATGCTGATTTCCCTAAGTAAAATAGAGAAATATTACAAAAACGAAATACAAACTTAACAAAGAAAACATAAACATTAAACACAAGAAAATCCGTAAATAAATGC
>CAPYID010000043.1 GCA_948739805.1 uncultured Clostridia bacterium
TATTTTTCCGTTAATGTTTAGAAATTTTTGGGACATTTTCAAAAGTTATTGACATAAAAATAAGAGATATTTCTACCTCTTATAATGAATTTTTTCCATTTTATCCACATTCTACAATGCCTTTCCCTCTCGTAAACCTATTTTAAACATTTCATCTGTTTCATACATTGCTCTGTCATCTTGCAACTTAATTATATCTAAAATGGCTTTCACTTCTTCTTTTGAAAATTCTGTAATCTCATTATTTTCAAACAAATCTCTTATTTTAGGGAATTTTTCCTTTATTTCTGCAATTTCTTTTACAATTTTCATATAGTCATTATTTTGTTTTAGATTTTTATATTTTTGTTCTTCAAAAAAGTCTGATATTTCATTTATATTCTGATAAATAATACTTTTTTCTCTACTATTGTTTATACTCTTTTCATCTTTTATCTGATTTTTTAGAGATATTCCATCTATAAAACCTTTTTTGTAGTATGGCTTATACCAAAAACACATTTCGCCCATTGCACACAATTCAAACTTATTTAATTTTTCATATAAGATTTTCATATTTGTTTCATCTTTTATAAATTTTTCCATAAATTTTACAAGTTGCTTTTCTGATTTTTCTGTTTTTTTATTTTCTTTTGGATTACCATATCTTTTTATATACTGATTTTCCACCTCTCCCTCTATTATTTCATACAAATTATCAAGTATTTTACTTTCAAATAAATCTTCCATATTTTCCTCCTCATTAACTATTTGTAGTTAATGATATTATTTTTCCATTTTAAAGTCAACTATATATAGGTAATGCAAAAAATCGAATTTTGTTATACTAATTTAAAAAGGGGGATTTTAGTTATGGACTTGCAAGAAGCAACTAAAAAAAGAATATTAGCTTTATGTGATGAAAAAAATATTACTATAAATAAACTTGCTACTCTTGCTGGAGTCAGACAATCGACTGTAAATAATTTAATAGATGGTACAAGTAAAACTCCAACATTATTAACAGTTCTTCGTTTATGCTTAGGCTTAGATATGCAACTTAAAGAATTTTTTGATGATGAAGTATTTAAAGACTTAGATGATGAATAAATTCAAAACATTATTTATAATCTAAGTCTTTTTATTTTTTATCTTCCTAAATCTCTATTTTTCCACCTTTGCTTATATTGTTTCAATAAATTTTCAATAACATCTTCCATTTGTTTTGCACTATAACCTTTTGGAAAATAACCTTTTAAATTTTCTACTTTAAATTTTATCTGTTCCTTTTGGTTTGCTTTTTGTTCTGTCATTATATTGAAAATCGTGTCCATATCTAGCTTATTTTGTTTGCTTAATTCTTTCATTCTTATTGCTTGTGGGTATGATGGGGTGCAATCTTCACTTTCTATTGTTTCTAGTAGGTCTTTTTGTTCTTGCTCTTTTAAATATGATATTTCTACTGCTGGGTTCATTGCCATTTTATTATTATCAACTAATTGTAATAATGGTCTTATAAGTTCCGTTAGTCTTACATATCTTTGTACTTGTCTACCACTTATTCCCTCTGCAATTTTATCTCTGGACTTGTGGACATTGTGTCCATAAGTTTTTTTACTTTGATTTTTTTCTGCCTCTAATTTCATTTTATAAGCAAATGCTTTTTCACTTGGTAATATATCACTTCTTTGTAGGTTACTATCTACAAGAGTAATTATTGCCATATTTTTATCCATATCACGAACTAAAACAGGAACTTCGGTTTTTCCTGCTTTTTCACAAGCGTATTTTCTTCTATGCCCACTCACTATTTCATATCCCCCTTTTTCTCTATTTCTTACTATTAACGGCTCTATAACTCCGTATTCTTTTATACTTTCGATTAAATCTTCCATATCTTCATTATCTTTTACTTGGTATGGGTTATCTTTAAATTCGTGTAATTCACTTATATTTACAATTTTTTCACTCATCTTATCTCACTTCCCTATTTTTATATTTTGTTTTTGTTTGTTGCAATTCTTCATTTCTTGTTTGTCTTTCTATTTTTATTACTTCTTTGATTTTTGGGTTATCTTCAATGATTTGATTTGCAACTTTTAATTTATTTCTATAATCTTTTAGAATTGTTGTGCATTCATCTCTTTTGGTTTTGTATTCTTTTATTAACTCATCATCTTTACAATTTCTTAATTTGTTTCTGTACTTTTGCCTTATTCCAGTTACTTCTGCAATATTCTTTTCAGTCTGTGAAATATAGCTTTTTACATCATCTATCGTTTGTAGTTTTTCTTTTGCAATTAGTCTTATTTCATTAGAATATCTTTCCATTTTCCTTACTTCTCGTTTCATTTCTGGCGATAATGGTTGCCTACATTGTTGCCCTTTTGGGTATAGTCCTAATAAGTGAAATAGCAATAAAAAAAGAGCTTCAAGCCCTGTGATTTTACTTATATCTTTGAATTTTCCATTAAGCATACATATTTTGTTTTTCTTATATGTCTTTCTAGGTTTTATAAATTTATAATACTGTTCTTGCACATAATAATGGTTATTGAATACTCTATCTGCAATATTTTTAGGTGTATATTTTTCTCCTAATTGGTACATTCTTGTTGCTTTTTTATCATTTATTGAACGAATAGTAGCATATTTTCGGTTTGGGTCATCATTTATAATATAACCTTTTTTATACATTGCTTTCTTAAATTGTGCATAGCTTATACACATTTCTAGTGTTTCATCTATTGCTTTTCTCATTAGATTATACTTTGTTGGCTCTCCTCTTTTTTCTGCAAAATATATATTTCTTGGGGTTCTTCCTTTTGGATTCTTAATAACTGTTAGATTATTTTCGCTACACAATTCATCTGATAAACCTCTAAAACGATAATATGCACCTTTGTTACAATTAAACTTTTTCCCTGTAAACATATTAACAGAACATACTACGAAATGATTATGATATGTGCCAGTATTAAAATGTGTTGCAACTAACACTTGGTGTTCTGCCCACATTTTCCTTGCAAGTTGTACCCCTATTTTATGAGCAAGTTCTGGAGAAACCTCGCCTGTTTTGAAACTTTGGTATGCGTGATATGCAATATTTCCTGTGCATTTTCCAAACTTTTCTTGTGTCATTTTCATTTCTTCAAAGGCTGTTTTGGCTTTACAATTTACTCCTGTTACAAACATTGTTCTTTCTTTTTCGTCAACTGTTTTCTCATTGTTTTCTGCATATACTAATACTTGTTTTAAGGCATTAAAATTTGTTTTTTCTGGGTTACTTGCATAATTAACTACTCGTGATAAACTGTCCTTAACTGCCCATATTTTTGTTGTTGCCATCTTCATCATCTCCATTACTTTTTGAATTATAAATTACTAAAAAATTGTGTTCTATTATCTCTAAACATTCTTCTATTTTGTCTATATCTAAATTGAAAATATCATTTTTTAATTGGCATATTTGTAAATAAATTTGATAAAATTCTTTATCTGGTATTGGATAAATTTTTTGTTTTAGTCCTGTTTTTCTTAAATAATTTGATAAAGATAATTTACTTTTTTTGGCTCTTTCTTTTAACTTTTTCTTTTCATTTTCACTAACTCTTATATGAATTTCTACTGTTTTTTCTTGCATAAAATTTCACTTCCTTTCAACTTTTCTAGTTGGGGTTATAGGGGTGCACCCCCCCTTTCAACAAATGTTGTCGGTTTTGTGTGCGACACAAAACCTATGCTCGCTACACTGATAGATATATTTATCAATGTAGATTTTTACTTGCTAATTTCTTACTGTTTTTTACTCTAAAATTTTCTATTTTGATGACAACAATGACAATGATGACATTGATTTTGTGATAGTGCTATTGTCATTATTTTTTATCTAACATCTCTTTCAAAATTTTTTTCTTTTTTGTATTCTGTGTATCTTGTTTTTGTTTGATGTCATTGATGGGATATCTCAATATTACTGTCATCATTGTCATCAATGTCATCTCTTTTTAAAATAATTTGTCTACCATACTTGTTTCTAGTAATGTCATAAGATATTTTATTATCTTTCAAATTTGTATAATGGTATTCATTCAATATTTTTGTAATAACTGTAGGTGCAATTTCTTTTTCTTCTAGTTCTTTTAGCAATTCGGTTGCACTGCCTTTCCATTCTTTTTTGTTCTGCATAAATTCAATAATATTTAATATAACTGGTGGTATTTCTCTTATTTCTAGTTCTTTTTGATTTGCTCTGCTCATAAGTTCCCAATCACAATTATTGAACTTTAAAATAAATTCTTGGTATTCTATATCTCTACCAGTTATATATAAGGTTGCTGTACTCTCTGTTCTTGATTTCTTTTCTAGTATAAAAGTTGTGTCTGCACTTCCCATTATCCCATTTGTTCCAGAAACTCTATTGAACACATCATTATCGCCCTGTTTTCTTATATGATGAACTGCTATTATTGCGATTTTGTTTTTGTCTGCAAAGTCTTTTAGTTTTGATATATCGCCATAATCACTAGCATATGAAATATCATTACTTGTGTTTCTTACCTTTTGCAATGTATCAATTACTATTAGTCTTGTTTGTGGGTATTTTTTTATATAGTTTTCTAATTGCTCTATTAAACCGTTTGATATTCTATTTGTAGATATAGCAAAATGTAGTTTGTTATTTGCTTCATTTGTAATTTTAAATAGTCTGTTTTGTATTCTTGCAAGCGTATCTTCTAAACATAAATATAAAACATCACTTTCTTGTGTTTTCAATTCCCATATAGGCTCGCCTTTTGATACTTGTAAACATATTTTTAGCATTAACCAACTTTTACCTATTTTAGATGCACCACAAAATAGATGTAGTCCTACTGGTAAAATCTCATCAATAATATACTTTACTTGCTCTAATGGATTGTATAATAAAGTTTCTGCGTCAACTGTTTGTAACTCTTGCATTTTTTTACCTCCTTTCCTTTTACTCGCTGAAAAAATTGTATCTTCCTTTCAGTAAGTAAAAAAATAAACCCTATATCAATGCTTTTTGCATTAATTATAAGGCTATGTATTTCCTTTGTATTCAATTTTAGTTTTTAGTTATAAACATATTCATTGTAAACTATTTCTTCTGCTCTATTCTTAATATTATTCATTCTAGCAATCCATTCTAATTGATTATTAGCTTTTAAATCTTCTGTAACATTTTCTTGTTTTACTAATTTTGTTATTATACTGTCTAAAAGAGCTTTACATTTTTCATCTATTGAATGTAAATAAGTGTTTAGCTTTCCGTCTAGTAATAAATCTGTATATAGTACCCTTTTATATTGTTTTATGTGTCTTAAATGTGCTTTTCCATATCTTCCAATAGTAAAATTTGTATCTTTTGGTATTGATAGATTGGGAACGTAATAGTCCCCTGTAAGTGTATAAGTTATTCCTGTTCTTTTATCAACATATTCATTTTTTAGTTCCATAATTCATTACCTACCTTTCAATATTGATTTTAATTTAATATAAGTTTTTATACAAATGTGTAAAAAAAGAACAAACTGCATTATAACAATTCGTTCTATTTTAATAATTATTTAATCTTCTTCAACCCTTTGGTATATCTAAGTTTTGCTAATTTATTTCTAACATTAGGGTCACACGGGGGTTGCTTTATCTAGATTTTTCAAACTTTATTGTTAAAATAAAAAAGAGTTTTAATTTCACACTTATTATATTTCACTAAAAGTCGAAAAAACACCATTAAGGCGTTTCTTCATATCTATTTATTTTACTTAAATATCTCTCTACAAGATTTAGTAATTCCTTTGCTGTTTCTATTTGTTCTTCTGTCTTTATTGGTGATGGTTCATATTTGTCATCATAATCACTATCTTCCCTAACTCTTTGTGCTTGTGCTATCTTTTTCCCAATTTTTTTAGGAAAAATTCCTGTATTTATATAATGCTGATTAAAATATGCTATAACATCTTTATGCCTTTTAAAATCTACTTCTTCTAGTGCTAAAACTGCTCTGATTGTATAAAATATTGCATAATATGCTCTATTGTTAGCACTAGTATAATCTTTTACTTCTTTTAAAATAAACTCTGCTGTTTTTAGTGTTTCTTCTGCTTTTTCTATTCTATAATTTGCTAAATCTTCTTTATTTTCATGTTCCATTATATTATTACTCCTTCTTTATTTACATTTTTATAGAAAGGTATATATTTTATTCTTATACTATATTCTTCTGCATTTTTTATAATAGGAGATAACATTATTCCTGTTTTTAGTTCTATTTCAAATGCAATATCTGATATATCATCTCTATACTTTTCAATTTCTTCAAAATTTAAGTCGGTCAATATCATAATATCAACATCTGAGTTATTATTATAATCCCCTCTTGCATAAGAACCATATAGTATTATTTTCTTTACTCTATCTCCTAAAATTTCTTTTACTTTTACTTTAAATTCATTTAATACCATATTTATTGAGTTAGGCATAAATTTACCTCCTTCACTTTTAATATTTACAAAAGCATATACATTTACTTCTTCACCCATGCAATACTACTCCTTCTTTTTGTACATTCATATAAAATAGTTATATGCTTCTTTTCTTGTTATATTTTTTTGTTTAGCAAACTCACTTATACAAATAACTATATAGTTTAATATCCTTATTTCCTGTTTTGACATTACTTTTCCAACCTTTCCTTGTACAGCATTATTATATTATAAATCACATTGCTTTTCAATAATTTGTCAAAAAAAGAGTTTTTATTTCAACCTTATATATATATTAATTTATAAATTTTTCTAAATACTCTATCATAAATAGTGGAACGTTTATTAAATTTCCATCTTTAGTTAAATTATTCATTGAAAATCGTATAGATAAATCATTATTGTATTTTTCATTATATCTTGTTAGACTAATATTATTTGTTGACTTATTTGCTTTTACTTCTATAGGAATTATTCTATTTTGATATTGAATTATGAAATCAATTTCGTGTCTATCAAAAGTAAAGTAGTTTGGAACTTTGTCCAAAGTAGAATTTAGCATATTCAATACATAGTTTTCAGTAAAAGCTCCTTTAAATTCCTCAAATAATTTGTCTCCTTGAATAACGATTCTACTATCTAAATTTGCCATATTTCTAAGTAAACCTACATCATTCATATAAATTTTAAAAGAACTCAAGTCATTATATGCCATTAATGGGAAATCTGTTTTAGTAACATTATAAATTTTGTAAATTAAATTTGCATCATTTAACCAGTTTAAAGCACCTTCATATTCTCTTGCTCTAGCTCCTTGTTTTATAGTTTGATATAGAAATTTCTTGTTTTCTTTTGCAAGCTGTGATGGAATACTATTCCAAATTAGAGATATTTTATTTGCTTCACTATTTTCAGTATGTTTAGAGAAATCACTTTCATATGCCTTTAATATATTTTTTTGCACATTTTCTACCATTTCTATGTCTTTCTCATTTACCCAAATTTGAACAGCTTCAGGCATTCCTCCAATTATAAAATATGCCTTTAATTTTTCTTCTAGTTGGTTAAAAAATATGTCTGGTATTTTTTCAATGTTTTTTATTGATTTCATATAGTTTACTAAATTTTCACAATTATCAGCTATTAAAAATTCGCTAAATGTCATTGGGTACATATCTAAAAAATCTACTTTTCCAACAGGAAATGATGTATGGGATAATCTAATACCTAGCAAACTACCTGCACAAACTATATGATATTCATTTGCTTCTTCTTGAAAATATTTTAAACTATTTAGTGCATTGGGGCATTCTTGAATTTCATCAAAAATTATCAATGTTTCTTCTGGATGTATTGCTTTTTTATATATGAATGTCAATTGTTCAAGTATTCTTTGTGGATCTTTTGTATTTACAAATAAATTATATAAATCTTCATCATGATCAAAATTAAAATATGCGACATCTTTGTAGTTTTCTTCTCCAAATTTCTTTAATATATATGTTTTTCCAATTTGTCTTGCTCCTTTTAAAATTAATGGTTTTCTATATTTACTCTTTTTCCATTTTATCAATTCTTCTAATATAAATCTTTTCAAATTGATCATCTCCTATATTAATATATGTTAATCTATATTAATTATACGCCTTTATCACATTTTTGTAAAGGATGTCAATTATTTTATCACACTTTTGCAAATTGCTTTTGGTGTTTTATCACATTTTTGCAATTTTAATTGCTTTATCATAAATTTGTTATATTTTCAATTATTTTAATCAACCTTTCAATTTTAATATTTACTTAAATCAGCTTTTATACTAGACAAAATATTTTCTATTCTTTTCTATTTAAAGAAACTGTATCTTCAATAATCTTACATTGCTCTTTACTACTTTCTTTTACATATTCATTTAATTTTAACCTAAAATCTATTTCATATTTATTATTATATATTCTTACTTCTTTAATAATTTCAGACAAGAGCATTTTCTTTATATCTAACTCAGCATTTTTAAACTCTTCTTTCCATATTGGAACTTTATTTTTTATCTGTTGTAAGTTTTTATCTTCTAGTTTTTTTCGGTTTATTTTACTTGTAATTTTGGATTTACGATCAAGTAATTTTAATTTTTTTTCTTGTTTTTCATTTATCAGTTCATTTAATAATTCAGCTGTAAAATTACTTGTTCCTTGTAAAGTTTTTATGATTTCATTTTTTAACACTGTTATATTGATGTCTATTTCATCAATTTCTTTTTCACATTTCATAAGTTCTTTTTCCTCATTTTCACAATTATTTATTACACCTTTTCTTATCTCTTTTGATAAATCCCTTTCTTCTAAGCTATCTAAAAAATCATATACACATTTTAATACTATACCTTCGACTTCTTCTTTTTTTATGCTTTTCTTATTAAGTTCACAAGTATTTGTAAATCTAGCACTACTACATCTATAATATAAGTGTTTTACTGAATTTCCATCTTTACTTTTCTTTTTCGTCCCAGATGTCATAAAAGCATATCCACATTCACCACATTTTATCATTCCAATAAGTAATAACTCACTTTTGGTTTGTCTAGGTTTTATATCTAAATCTAAATCACTATCTTCTTCCTTATTATTCCTTACATCTCTAATCTCTTTAGCCTTATACCATGTTTTTTCATCTACAATTGACAAATCATCTACTCTTTTTTCTGGCAAAACCCAAGTATCAAAAGGTTGCTTTTTAGCTGTTGCTACATTAACAGTAGTTCTTTTTCTATAAGCAGGAAATCCCATATATAATGGATTACCAAGAATAGCTCCTACTGACGATATACTCCATAATTTTGATCTTCTAGGCTCTATTTTTTTATCGTTTAGATATTTTGCAATTCTTCCAATACCATATCCTTTTTTTATATATAAATTAAAAATATCTTCAATTATTTTTGCCTCTGCTTGATTGATTATAAGTTTTTGTCTTTCAACACCTTTTTTAGTATATATTCCACTTTTGATAAAATCATATCCATATGGTGCATTTCTTTTCCCACCATAAGTCAAAATTCCCTTTTCTGCCATTTGAACTTGTGCTTCTCTTACTCTTATTGATGTCTTCTCGCTTTCCCCTCCTGCTTGCCAATATGTAATATAATTAATTAATTTATCTGCTCTATTTTCAATTTTTCGTTGACCTTCTTTTACAGACCATACTTCAATACCTTCATTAATTAACCATTCAACAACAAATGGAGTTTCTTCTTCTCTTCTTCCTATTCTATCAAACATAAAAACAAGAAGAATGTCTATTTCTTTGTTTAATACATCTCTCTTTATGTCTTGTAAAGCATCTCTTTTAGATTCACTAAGTTTGTATCCAGATACTCCTAATTCTATATATTCTTTTGTAAATATCCAATTATTCTGTGATTTAATAAAGTTTCCACATGATATTCTTTGCATTGGAATGTCATCCTTTTCAACTTGCTTCAATGTGGAAACCCTGTATAAACATCCAACTCTTTTCGTATCCATATGTTCTAAACCTTTTCCTTTATAATTATGGTAGATATGGGGTATTTTACACTTATCTCTACTTTATCATTATATAAATATACCTTATCTATCATTTTTTCTAATATTTTTCTTTTAATATCTAAAGAAGCTTTTTCAAATTCTTCACTCCAATTAGGTATATATTCTTTTAATTGATTTATTTCTTTGTTATTCTTGTTAATTTCACTTTCTAAATTTATTAATTGCTCTTCTAGTGTTCTTAAATTATTCATTTCTTTTTCATATTCTTGACTTACTTTTTTATTCTGTTCTTCCTCTCCTGACATGAGTGCTGTAACGATTTCAGTTTTTAATTCTATAAGTCTATTTTTTGAATAACTTATTTTTTGATTTAATATTCTAATCTTTTCTTCTCTTCTTTTAATTCTCTTGGCTTTCTTTACTACTTCATTCTTTAAATCAACTCTTTTAAATGTATCTAAGTATTTTTTCACTACTTTAATTACAATTGTTTCTAGTATATCAATCCTATAATTTTTGTTATATTCACAATTGCCTGTCCTCTGCTTACCTTTGCATAACATATAACAATATTTATTTTTTCCTTTTGGTACAATATAGCTTCCACAATAACCACATTTTGTATATCCTGATAATAATCTTATGACTCTATCACCTTTTCTACTTCTACTACATATTAAGTCATTTGCAATTTGCCATATTTCCTCTGATACTATAGAAATATTAGGATTCTTTTTATCAGCAATTATCCATTCTTCTTTATTCTTTCTAATATTTCGTTCTCTATTTCTCTCTCTTTTTCCAAATGATACATACCCTTTATAAATAGGATTTTTAACAATTTCAAGAATCATATTTGAATCCCATTGACAGCCTGTTTTTCTTCTTTTTATCCCTTTTTTATTTAAGTAAACTGCAACTTTATCAGTTCCATATTTTTGTTCTGCAATTAGAGTATATATTGAACTTATAACTTTCGCTTCTTCTTCATATATAATAGGTATCTTTCTTCTTTTTCCTATCTTACTATATAAATCGCTATCAATCATTTTATAACCATAAGGAGCATAATTCCCTAAATAAATTCCTTCCTTTGTCAATTGTATTCTTTTTTCCTTGACTCTTAATGATATTTTTTCGCTTTCTCCTTGGGCTTGCCAATATGTAATATAATTTATCAATCGGTCATAATTATCCTTAATTTGTCTTTGTCCTTCATTTACAGACCAAACCTCAATGCCTTGATCAATTAACCATTTAACAACAAATGGTGTTTCGTCTTCTCTTCTTCCAATTCTATCAAACATAAAAACAAGTAATACATCTATTTTTTTTTTGCTTACATCTATTTTTACTGTTTGTAGTACATCTCTCTCTTTTTCTCCAAGTTTATATCCTGAGACGCCTAACTCCATATATTCTTCAGCAAGTATCCAATCTTCTTTTAAATCAATAAATTTTTTACATGCTTCTTTTTGAACTGGAATATCATTGTTGTATACTTGCTTTTTAGTAGAAACTCTGTATAAGCATCCAACTCTTTTCATTCTATCCCTCCTTTTGACTTAAAATATTATTTCAAGAAAAAAGGATAATCAATTCGAGAAAAAATTTTTATATTAACGTTTGAATGTTTCTCTGTATATATAAATCACTTAAAACATTTATAATATAATCTTCTATTTCTGTTGAATTTCCTTGTGATATATCTTTTAATATAACTTGTATTTCTTGTTTTTCAGTTTTTTCTACTTTACACAATATTTCTTCTCCATTATTCTTTTTTATATATTCATAATCACCATTGCCTAGCGTAACTTGTTTGTTTTCTATGACTTCTTGTACTAATTTCGTTTTCAATCTTTTTCACCTCAATTAAATGTATGATGAACTTGTATAATTTATTAATAGAACAAATAAGAAAAATCAAAGATTTTTCTTTAATTTGTTCTCGCCCGATTAAGTTTTCGACTGTAAGGAGAAAATCTTAAGGGCTAGCGATTATAGCCTTTATATAATAGGAAAGTATCACTTTCCTATTATATAATAAAAAAGCCATCAGGCTTTTTTGTTTTATTTATACTTTTTTATAAACAATTTCTTTTTATCTAGACTCTCCTCTCTTCTTTTGTCTTTTATATGTGCTAAACTAAAAATGCTGCATAAAGTGGCACAGATTTTATATTATTTTCAAATCCAAAATTCTTAGTTGAAATTCTAATTGCATATTTAGGTTTATGTTCTCTTATATATATATTTAGACTAGTAGACTTTACACTAGTTCCACTTTTTACTTCAACTGGTATTATTCCATCATCATTATAAATTATAAAATCTACTTCTGCATTTCTTCCATATGTCCAATAGTATAATGATGTATCTTTAGCGATAAACTCTTGAGCTATATAATTTTCAGTAATTGCTCCTTTAAATTCAAAAGGTTTTTCTAACATAATATCTGGATATTTTATTTCTGAAATTGAAGTTAAAAGTCCTATATCACTTAAATATAATTTAAACATTTCTTCATCTTTATAAACTTTTAATGGTATTTCTGGCTTTTTTATTTTATAACTTGCCAAAACCATCCCTGCTGAAATTAACCACTCAATTGGTGTCTCATATTTTCTTTTTCTGCCATCTTCATCTATTAAATTATATCTAAATGTTTTCTTATCTTTCGCTAATTGGCTTGGTATATTCTTATATACTTTTTCAATTTTTACAGATTCAATATTACCTTTTACATATTTTTTCATATCAGCAATATACATTTCAATAATATTTGATATGATATTTGCATCGTATTTTAATATATCTAAATCATTTTCTATAAAATTATTTATCGACTCTGGCATACCACCTACACATAAATACTGTTTATATAATGTAAGTGCTTGCTCATGAGCAAATGTTGGCATTGCTTCTACCTTTAAATAACATTCCTTAATTTTATTTAGTAACATTTCTTTTCCTGTTGCCATTAGAAATTCTTCAAAATTCATTGGATACATATATTCCATTCGTATTTTCCCAACTGGAAATGAACTGTTAAATCTATTTATTTTTACTCCGTAATAAACTGCCTGCACATACAATTTTATATGGTTTTTCAGATTCATTGAAATATTTTAGCGATACAATAAAATTTTCACTTACCTGTATTTCATCAAAAAATAACAATGTTTTGTCTAAATCTATCTTTTTACCAATATATAATTCAAGCTCTTCTAATATTTTTTCTTCATCAATTGTTTTCTCAAATATATTTCTTACTTCTTCATTTTTTTCTAAATTAAAATATAAATATTGTTCAAAATTTTCTCTTCCAAATTTATCAATTGTATACGTTTTTCCAATTTGTCTTACTCCGAATTACCATTAATGGCTTTTTCATCCCTGATTCTTTCCAATTGAATAATTTTTTTTCAAATAATCTTTTCATCTTAATCTCCTTTAGTACTATTATTATCATAAATTAGAAAATTAGTCAATATTTTTGCCACTTTTTGCATGTATTTTAAGTATACTTTTGCCACTTTTTGCATGGTTTTGAATTTTGTTTTTGACATATATATACTAATTATTAGGCTATGTTAATAACACCTCAATTAAATGTATTATGGACTTGTATAATTTATTAACAAATATTTTTTGACTTCTCTATTGCTAATCTTTTAGTATATATTCTAGGAAGTATATCAATTTCTGCTAGTAAATCTTTTAAAGTAATAGTATCGTTTGCACTATGTTGCATGTTGTTTATTGCTAGTTTAGAATAAGCAATATATTCTAAACTATGTTCATTTATAACAACTTTTATTTCTTCTTCTATGCTACTTGGTGTTATGCTCTTATCATGAGCAATTACCTGTCTATATGCTTTTTTCAAAATTTTCTTACATTCAGTTTTATTCATTTTTCCTCCACTTTTCCAAAATAAAAAAGCCATCAGGCTTTTTTTTATTTTTCCTATACTTTTATATACTGTGGTAAATCTATTGATCTAACAGAAGTACCTGCATCAAATTCATATCTTTTTTTCTCAGGATTATATTTATATGCACCTAAACACCATTGCCTTAATGCTTCTGTTCCAAGAGTTCTGCTCTTTGATAACTCTCTTGATGCCTGTTCATGCGAACTCTTTAATGCTAAATATGATGAGTCTGAATTTTTCTTTTGTCTTCTTCTATTATAAATAATTTCTTTTTGTTTTAACCTTCTTTTAGCCAGATTTTCCTCTTTTCTCTTTTCTTTTTCAACATTATACATTTCATTTTTCTTTAGTACTTTTGTAATATAACTAACTGATACTTTTAATTTTTCGGCAATTTCTGTTAATGTTTTCTTTTCTTCAAAATATAGCCTCTCAATAACTTTGTTTTTTTCCACATTACTATATTTCCTCCTTCCTGGTTAAAAAAGTGTTTACACCCTTTTGGGCATAGTTTTTCTATATAGAGCTTTTAAAATCCCTATATATTGCATATTGAAGTGATATATAGTATAATTTAAAGGAGTTTTGAGGTAGAAAATATATAATTATACTATATATCAATTTGTTAAAAACATTTTTGTAATTTCAATGTTCTTAACTATAACTGCATTATATTTTCCACTTCATCAAAAGTCAATAAATTGGACAGTTATTTGAATATAACAGATTTATACAAATACTTTGAAATCTGTTTTTAACAGTAATTCGGTAATATGTCAATAGAAAAATAAAAAATTCTCAAAAAAATTTTGTAAGTATGTCAATGATGTGAAACAAACTTTTATAAAAAATTTGTAGTATT
>CAPYID010000044.1 GCA_948739805.1 uncultured Clostridia bacterium
TATTTACTTTTTTTGTTAATTGATTTTTTGGCATGAATTTGCCTTTTGATTTAATTTTCTTGATTTGAAATTATAATAGAAATATTAATTTTATTTATATTACCACTTTTTTTCATATAATGCAAGTCAAAATTTCCAGTTTTTTCATTCGAATTTATTAAATTTTAGTAGTAATAATTCACTATAAATTACTATTTGTATAACACAGATTATATCAAAAAATTCTATAAAAGTATATAAAATTAATACAAACTAGTTTTAAAAATGAATCAATTTCAAAAATTTTTTAAAAAATTTCCGACTTTTTGATATTGGATTACATATACCTAGTGGAGAGTGAAATATTAGATAAAAAATTTAAACAAATTTTTAGAAAATTACCACTTTTTTGAAAAATGATGGCATTTACCTAGTAAGAGCAAAATTTAAGATAAAAAGTCCAAGAGATTTTTAATAAATTCCCCCTTTTTTGAAAAACGGTGGCATATACCTAGTGGAGGGTAAAAACTTTAATTATAAAAAAGTTTAATGAATTTTTTATAAATTATACCTTTTATAAATTTTGATGGTATTTACTTATTAGAAGGGTAAATTTTAAAAATTTTTCTAAGAATGTTACATTTTGGAGCCTGTTTTGGAACTTATTTAATAGAGTGGTTAAAATTTTTTTCTAAAAAATTTCCCATTTTAAGTATCGACTTGGAACATATCTAATATAGAAGTAGTTTTACTCTTACTAATTTAAGAAAGGAGGAAATCTACATTGTGGGCAAATGAAGAAAATACAAAGTTAGGATTAACTGTAGATGAAGCAAGAAAAATGTTAGGTATAGGTAGAAATTTAATGTTGAAATTAGTTAAAGTAGAAGGTTTTCCAGCAGTTAGATTTAAACGCAAGATTATTATTAATAAAGAATTGTTACCAAAATGGTTTGAGGAGAACTGTGGTGAGTATGGCGACTATGATTATTAGTAATTAGAAAAAAGGGCTGATTTCTTGTTTTAAACGTGATAAGATATGTTTAGATATTAAGTTTTGTGCCCTTAAACTATTTAGATTTTTTAAACTTATTTGGAAGGAGTTATTATGGAAAAAATAAATAGACAAAGAGCACCAAAAGGAACAGTTACAATAAGGAAAAAAGGAAATAGTTATGAGGCAAGGGTAACATTATCCCTTAATTCAATAATGGAAGGAGTTGATAAGAATCCAAGACTTTCTCGAACAGCAAGAAGTGAAAAAGAGGCAAGAAAAAGATTAGGTGAATTAATTACTGATGTGTATTTTGATATTAAAAGAAATAGTAAAATACCTAATGTCAAAGTATTTACAGAAGAATGTTCATCAGAATTAAATAAGTTTACTGAATTTAATGAAGAAAAGGCAAAAAGAAAAATAGAGTTACTAGCAGATGATTATACTTTGTTTCCAAATATAGCAAAGGAATGGCTTAATTGGAAAAAGAATCAAGTTAATCCTACTACTAATAAAACAATTAGCTTAAAAACAGTAGAAACATACATAAACACCATTAAAAATCATGTTATGGTAGATTTTGAAAAATATCATGTGAGCGAAATTAGCAAAGATTTAGTAGAAAACTATATCAATCAAAAAAGACATAAAACACCTAGACTTGCTAAAGATTTATTCTTGCTTATTAGAGCAGTATTAACTTATGCAAAGGATAAAAAAGGCTTAATAAAAGAAGTTCCAAACTTTGATTTGAAATTTCAAAAGAAGAAAAGAGCTAAAGTAGCAAAAGTATGTTATCTACCAGAGGATAGACAAAAAGTGTGGCTTGATGTATGCGAAGAAGATAAAAGACCATTTGCACTACTCTTTGCAACACTTCTTCAAACAGGTATGCGACCAGAAGAAGGCTGTGGACTAAAATGGAAATCTGTTCACTTTAATCAAAACAAAATCAGAGTAGAAAATGCCTATAAAGATATTACATTATATGATGATGACATGAATATTACAGGGCATATTATGACTGATGGAGATTTAAAAACTACAGAAAGTTATCGCAATATACCAATGACACCAAGATTAAAAGAAATGTTACTAAATCTAAGAAAAGAAAAAATGAATAGTTTGCAATATGGCAAAGAATGGAATAATGAGCAATATGTATTTTTAAATACAATAGGCACACCTTATGTTCCAGAAAGACTAACAAAGAAAATAACAGAATTTATCAAAAAGTACAAATTAGAACACATGACAATTTATGGATTTAGACATTCTTTTGCAACTTTAATGAGTGAAAAGGGTATGGATAAAGAAGTTTTAAGAGAATTAATGGGACATGCTGAATTTGAAACTACAAATTTTTATTATATTCATGTATCAGAAGAACGAAAGAAAAAAGAATTTGAAAGAGTAAATTTTGAGGAATTTCAGGGGAAAACAAAAAATGCTGAAAGTCAGTCTACACAAGTAAAACGATATTTTTTGAAGAAAAAGCCTCAAAAAAAGAAAAGAGTTCTCAAATTAGCTTGAGAACTACCATTTAAGCAATGGTGTACCCGGAGGGATTCGAACCCCCGATCTGCAAGTTCGTAGCCTGCCATTCTATCCAACTAAACTACGGGTACATATAAAAATATGCATTTGGTATGAAATTTATATTAAGGGGAATTTTAGGGAAAAACTTTTTACTTAAGTCCTTGAAATCCCAAAATATCAATATTTATAAGTTTAAGGGTGTACGGTTCGTATTCTGATGTTCTATCCAATTAGACTATGGGTGCATATTATGTCTAAATAGCTAGTTTCTTTACTTACTTATATATTATACTTTCTTCTAATTAATTTTTCAAGTATATTTTCTATTTTTTTATTCTTTAATTTCCTACTAGCTACAGTCCAGGTACTCAAAAATATAAATTTATAGTGAATTATTACCATATGAACTGTAACTCCTACTATTAAAACTTGGTTCTAGAGATTATAATAAAATCATAATTACCCTTATTCTTTTTTCATATTCAGTAATTCAAATTTTTTCAAAAATAGTACTTTAACCTTTTTTTACCATTTTTCTTTGTATGAAGTCTATATAATCATTTATAAAAAAAGACTTACAGGAGTTTAAGTGTCTCCTGTAAGAAAATTATATAATGGGGGCTATGTAGAGGAAAGCTTTTCTGAAAATTTGGGAGCCAGAAAAAAGAATTAAATTTTTTCTTTCCCCTACAAGTTTAAAAACATTTTTATTGCGATAATAAAATTTTAATTACAAACTATTTAAAATTTAATATATCGCCCTTATACTTTTATCTAACAGGATTTTTTAGTAGATTTAAAATAATTGATATAAAAATATTGATTTATTTGATAAAAATATATAAAGAATAAAAATTTTTCTTTCTGTATTTATAATACCATTTTTGACATAATCTGTCAACAACTTTTCATCGACATCATTCGACAAACTATCACTGCCGTAGTCATTCCAACTATGTCTGCTATTAGTGCTGCATACAATACAAATCTCGTTTTTTTTATTTTTACTACACCTGTATATATTGCTATTGTATATAATGTTGTCTCTGTTGCCCCCATTATTACAGATGCTATTATTCCTATTTGACTGTCTACTCCATATGTTTTCATTATATCTGTTGCTGTAGCTATTGACGCACTTCCGTGATATTGGTCTTAGTAGTACAAGTGGTAATATTTCCATTGGAAATTTTATTATTGTTAATATTGGATATAACATTTTTCCTATACCATCTATAATCCCTGAGCTCCTTAACGCTCCTATTGCTAGAAATAACCCTATTAGTGTTGGTAATATTTTTATTGTAGTTTTTAACCCCTCTTTTGTTCCTTCTACAAATATGTCAAAGACTTTTTTCTTTTCTATTAGACCATATGATATTATTAAAAGTATTACTAATGGTACTGCTATCATTGATATGTAATTTATTACCTCCATTTACTTTTACCTCCTTCTTTTATTCTTGTATTTCGTATTTTCTTTTGCTATAAATATTTTTACAGATATTATTCCTGCTATTGCTGCACATATTGTTGCTATCCATACAGGCGCAATTATTGATGTGGGATTTTCTGATTCTAATGATACTCTTATTGCAATTATTGTTGTTGGAATTATTTGTAATGAGGCTGTATTTAGTACAATTAACATTGCCATAGGGTCTGATAATCTTTCTTTATCTATATTATCTTTTTGTAATGTTTCCATTGCCTTTAATCCTAATGGCGTTGATGCATTACCTATCCCTAATATATTAGCTGTCATATTCATTGCTATTTGCTCTTTTGCTTCTTTATTTCCTTTAATTTCCGGAAATAGCCAGTTCATTATAGGATTTAATATTTTGGTAAATTTTATAATTAGACTTGTATTTTGAGCTATTTTCATAATCCCACACCACAGACACATTGCTCCTAATAGGCTTATACTTAATGAAACTGCTTCATTTACAGAATTAAAAATTTCTATATTTACTTTATCTATATTTCCTATAAGTATTGCATAGATGTATGAAATTACTATAAATATTGGCCAAATAATATTTAACATTCCTTCTCCTTTACTCTTGTTAAACTTTATTCTGAAAAATAAAAAAAATACGTTATTTTTCCTAAATTTTTCATTGACCTAATTATACAAATTATGCTATTATATATATGGTTTTACTTTTTTACATTTAAGGAAAATTTGGCTTTTAAGGAGGAATTTCTATGATAAAATCCACTGGAATTGTTAGAAGAATGGATGAATTGGGACGTGTCGTTATCCCAATGGAACTTCGTAATCAATTCAAAATAGTAGAGAAAGATCCTATTGAGATTTTTGTCGATGGTTCTTCAATAGTTTTAAAAAAATATGAACCTAATTGTATTTTTTGCGGAAATACAAAAAATTTATATGAATATAAGGATAAACTTGTTTGTAATAAATGTGTCGAAAAACTTACAGGTTTACAAATTGAAGAAACACAAAAATGATGGAACATTTCCATCATTTTTTTATAAATTGTTTATATATTTCATTTTTTTGTACATTTCTATCTTTTGCTATTTGTTTTATTATATCTTTATTTTCATAGCCTAATTTTTCATAATATTTATAATGTTCCTCTAGACTAAGTTCGTTTAATTCTTCTTCATTTATGGTGTTTTCATTTTTCTCTATTATAATAACATATTCTCCTTTTGGCTCTACTACCTTTTCAATTATTTCGTCTATAGTTCCACTTTCAAAGCTTTCATGTATTTTAGTAATTTCATGTGCTAGTACAATTCTTCTGTTTAGTGTTATTTCTTTTAAATCTTTTAATGTATCTTTTAATTTATGTGGTGCTTCATATAAAATTATAGTATTTTTTGAAAATTTAATTTCTCTTAATTTTTCTTTTCTATTTTTATTATTCATTGGTAAAAATCCTATAAATGTAAACTCTTTTGTGTCTAGACCTGATGCAATTAATGCGCAAATCAAAGCACAAGCACCAGGTATTGGTATTATCTTTATGTTATGCTTTATTGCTTCCTTTACTACTTCTTCTCCTGGGTCTGATATTCCTGGAGTTCCTGCATCTGTTACAAGTGCTATATTATTACCGTCTAACATTTTTTCAATTATCTCATTTATTCTTTTTTCATTACTATGCCTTTGGTAACTTATTAACGGTTTTGATATTTCTAAGTGATTTAATAATTTCAATGTGTGCCTTGTATCTTCGGCCACTATTATATCCGCTTCTTTTAATGTTTTAATTGCTCTTAATGTGATATCTTCTAAATTACCTATTGGTGTTGCTACTAAATATAAATTTCCTATCATTATTTTATACTCCTAATATTATTTTATTTTTTTCAAATTCAAGTAGTGTTTTCTTTATTTCTATACCACCAGCATATCCTGTTAAATCGCCTTTGGCTCCTATTACTCTATGACAAGGTATAATTATTGATATGGGATTATGTCCTACTGCACCTCCTACTGCTTGTGCAGACATTCTTTCTTTGTTCTGTATTTTTACTACTTTTTTCGCTATTTCTCCATATGTGATAACTTCTCCATATGGAATCTCTCTTAGAATCCCCCATATTATTTTTCTAAATTCTCCACCTATAGGTTTTATTGGAAGTTCAAAACTTGAAGTCTTTTCTCCCTTGAAATATCTTTCTAGCCATTTTTTTGTTTTATTTAATATGTATATATCTTCTGTTAATGTCATTTGATTTAAAATTGTACTACCAAAGTACTTTTGCCCTTCTATCCAAAGTCCAATAATATTATTTTCATCACTTGCAATTGTTAATTTTCCTATTGGAGAATTATATTTTGTATAGTAAAACATTCTATTACCTCATTTTATATTACTCTTTTTTTCATATATTTCTAAAATCTCATTTGTATATGTTCCATCATCATTATATATAATTAATGGTTCATCAACTTTTAAAAATTCTCCTCCTCGTTTCACTGCCTTTACTAATAATCCATTTGGTGCTTTATTCTTTTTCGGATATATAAACTGTATCTCTTTTGGCTCTAGTTTATATTTTCTTAAATTTTCAAATATATCTATTATTCTTTCTGGTCTATTTACCATATAGAAGGTTCCATAATCTTTCAATTGCTCTCCTGCAACTCTTACAAAATCTTCTAGATTAGCTGTTATTTCATGTCTTGAAATCATTCTTATATTATTTTCATTTAAAATTCCTGTTTCTTTCTTTTTATATGGTGGGTTTGTTATTACTACATCAAATTTGGCTTGTCCACTTTTTTTTAATATATTTTTTATGTCCTCATTAACTATTTTTACGCTCTCTTCTAAATCATTTAATTTTACGCTTCTTTGTGCCATTTCTGCTACTTCTTTTTGTATTTCTATTGCTGTTATTTTTGAGTTCTCTACTTTTTTAGATAGTAATATTGCTATTATACCAGTACCTGTTCCTAAATCTAATATTTTGCTTTCCTTTTTCTCTTTCTTTGCAAAATTTGCTAATATTACACTATCCATTCCAAAACAGAACCAATCTTTGTTTTGAATTATCTTTAATCCTTTATACTCTAAATCATCAATTCTCTCATTTTCTTTTAATTCTATCTCCATCTTATCCTCACATATTAAATTTTCTAGGAATATTATATATTAAAAATCTTAATTTTTCAATAAATTGCTACTTAATAGAAAGGACTGATTCTATGGATGAAAGATTATTTTATCGTTCTACTCCTGAAAATTCAACTGCTCCCCCTCCACCACCTGAAAATAAACCTAAAAAAAATAAAATAGATTTTAAAGAAAAAAAGAATAACACTATAAAATCTTTAAATGAAGTAGAAGGATTTTTAAATGATTTTAAACATTTTAAGCGATACATTCATCTTTATAAATTTTTTAAATGATTAAAAGCAGTGCTTTTAATCATTTCTTTGAAAATTTTCTTGAAAATTTATATTTCCATCTTTAAATCCTAAGTTTTCTTCTCCATCAATAAAAATTCTAACAAAATTTACCTCATTTAGCTCTGTTAAAGTATTTACAATAGAATATATTGTCTTACTTTCATTATCCAACCCACCTTCATGATTATTAATAAATTCCTTAGATAAATCTACATGTATACATTCCCCATTAATATTTATATCATTTATTTTTGTTCCTTCTGGTATTGTTCCTTGTAAATTTTCAGTTTTTGGTCCCTCTATTAGCATTTCTACTAATGCTTTGTATGGATTATTTGCCAATACCTTAACATCAATCATTCTATTTTCTTTAGTTAAATCCCCTGTTTGCTTATCTTTAAAATATAAAGATATCATTGTCTTTCGTTCTTGCTCTTCACTAATCTCCTCTTCTGGTATTATTTCTCCTTGTACAACCTCTTCTTGTCTATCCCTTGTACAAAAGAAAATAATACCACATATTATTAATAAGATTACCAATACTATTACTAGTCTTTTAAATTTCATCCTTTCTCCTCCTTTAATAAATCTTTTGATTTTTTCTCTTTAATGTATATTACCTTGTCTATCTTTTAGAACCACTTTTTCCACTTTCTTACATTGACAAAATTAACAATTCATTGTAGAATGTGTTATAATTATAAGCACATATAAAGAGTTTTTATTTAATAAAATTTAATAGAAATTCTGAAATCTTTCATATTTATCTTCAACGAGAAATTAACTATTATATTTGATTTCTCTAAATATAGAAATTTTTCTTAGTTTATAATTAAGGAGGATTTATAATTTTATGGAAAATAATACTATATTACATGTTGGTCTTGACGTTGGGTCTACAACTGTAAAAATAGCTGTATTAGATGAAAATCTAAATACTATATATACTGCATATGAGAGGCATTTTTCAGATACAAAAAATACAATCTGTAATGTTTTACACATGCTTGTAGATAAGTACCCTAACTACAATTTTACAATTTCACTTACTGGCTCAGGTGCTATGTCTGCCGCTAAATTTTTAAATTTACCCTTTATTCAGGAAGTTGTATCTTGTAAACGTGCAGTTGAAAAATACATACCAAAAACTGATGTTGTAATAGAACTTGGCGGAGAAGATGCTAAAATTATATATTTTGATAAATTTGTTGAGCAACGTATGAATGGAACTTGCGCAGGCGGAACAGGTGCTTTTATAGACCAGATGGCAAGTTTATTGCATACGGACACAGAAGGTTTAAATGAATTAGCAAAAAGCTATAAAACAATATATCCTATAGCTTCTAGATGTGGTGTTTTTGCAAAAACTGATATACAACCATTAATTAATGAAGGAGCAGCTAAAGAAGACATCTCTGCTTCTATCTTTCAAGCTGTAGTTAATCAAACTATAAGTGGTCTTGCATGTGGTAGATCTATCCGTGGTCATGTGGCTTTCTTAGGAGGTCCTTTGAATTATCTTTCTGAATTAAGAACAAGATTTATAGAAACTTTAGGACTAAACGATGATACAACAATTATTCCAGAAGATGCACATTTACTTGTTGCAAAAGGAGCAGCTATTGATTCCGTAAGCACCAACGCTATATCTACTCAAAAATTAAAAAGCAAAATAGAAGTACTAAAAATCTCACATGATGATACCTCAAAGCCTTTAAAACCTTTATTTTCTATCGATGCCGAATATAATGAATTTAAAAACAGACATTCAAAAGCAACAGTTAAAAAAGGAAACTTAGAAACTTTCAAAGGAGATTGTTTTCTTGGTATAGATGCTGGCTCTACAACTACTAAGCTAGTTGTAATTGACAGAGATGGAAACTTATTGTTTTCATTATATAAGAATAATGAAGGTGATCCGCTAAAAAGTGTCATCAATATGCTAAAAGAAACTTACTCTGTTCTTCCTAAAGAATCAACTTTACGATTTGCTGGTGTTACAGGATATGGAGAAAAGTTGATACAAACCGCTTTAAATGTAGATTTAAATGAAATTGAAACCATTGCTCATTACAGAGCCGCTTCCGAATTCATGCCTAATGTAACCAGTATCGTTGATATTGGTGGTCAAGATATGAAATACATAAAAATTAAAAATGGTATAATTGATAATATAATGTTAAATGAGGCCTGTTCATCAGGATGTGGGTCATTCATTGAGACCTTTGCTAAAAGCTTAAATTTATCAATACATGATTTCGTAGAAGCTGCTTTAGAGGCTAGAACTCCTGTTGACTTGGGTTCAAGATGTACTGTATTTATGAACTCTAAAATTAAACAGGCCCAAAAGGAAGGATATTCTGTTGGTGACATTTCCGCTGGATTATCATACTCTGTAATAAAAAATGCAATTCAAAAGGTTATGAAAGTAAGGGATTCTGAAACTTTGGGAAATCATATTGTAGTTCAAGGCGGAACTTTTTATAATGATGCTGTACTCCGCGCATTTGAATTAATCGTCGGAAAAGAAGTAGTACGCCCTGATATTTCTGGATTAATGGGTGCTTATGGTGTTTCTCTACTTGCGAAAGAGCAATTTGAAGCAAATTTAGATATGGAATATACATCTACTTTAACCAAGTTAGAAGATTTAGATAAACTAGATATAAAAATCACTCATACACGTTGTAATAGTTGTGAAAATCACTGTTTACTTACAATAAATAAATTTAATAATAAAAAAAGTTATATATCAGGAAATCGTTGCGAGAAAGGAGCTGGAATAGTCTCATCTAACAAAGAACTACCTAATCTAATTAAATATAAAAATGACAGACTATTTAATTATGAACCTTTACCAGAAGATAGGGCAACTCGAGGAACTATTGGTATCCCTAGGGTTTTAAATATGTATGAAGATTATCCATTTTGGTTTACTTTTCTTACACACTTAGGTTTTAGAGTAATACTTTCAGAAAAAAGTACACGTAAAACTTATGAAAATGGTATGGAATCAATGCCTTCTGAATCAGTGTGTTATCCTGCTAAGCTTTCTCATGGACATATAAAAAATTTAATTGATTCTGGCATAAAAATTATATTTTATCCTTGTATACCATATTCCAGAAAAGAATATGAAAGTGCAGATAATCATTACAATTGTCCTATTGTAATCTCTTATTCTGAAGTATTAAAAAATAATATTGAAGAATTAAAAGATATTAAATATATTAATCCATTTTTACCTTTAGAACCAAAAAAATTGGTAAAAAGGATATTAGAATTAGATGAATTTAACGAATATAAGTTTACTAGAAAAGAATTATGTGAAGCGTCTCAGCTTGCAGAAAATGAATACCAAAGATTTAAAAATGATATTCATCAAAAAGGTCAAGAAGCTCTAGAATATATGGAACAACACCGTTTAAAAGGTATCGTTTTATCTGGTAGACCTTATCATGTTGACCCTGAAATTAATCATGGTATAGATACATTAATTACAGGACTTGGTCTTTGTGTATTAACAGAAGACTCAATTTCAAATCTTGCACAAGCTAAAAGACCTTTACGTGTAGTAGACCAATGGGTATATCATGCAAGACTCTATGCTGCTGCTGATTTCGTTGGAAAACATGATAATTTAGAGCTTGTTCAATTAAACTCATTTGGATGTGGTGTTGATGCAGTTACAACAGATCAAGTTGAAGAAATACTTTCGAGCTATCAAAAAATGTATACTTTAATAAAAATTGATGAGGTTAATAACTTAGGGGCAGTACGTATACGTATACGTTCACTTATTGCAAGTATGGAAAAACGACTATCTAAAAAGAGAAATAAAGAGCCTATAACTGGAGATTATGGAATTAATAAAATTCCTTTTACAAAAGAAATGAGAAAAAATTATACTATTTTAATACCTCAAATGGCTCCTATTCATTTTGAATTAATTGAATCTGCAGTTTCCTCTTGCGGATATAATGTAAAATTATTAAAGGAGTGTACATCACATACAGTAGAAACTGGTTTAAAATATGTAAATAATGATGCATGCTATCCTTCAATTTTAACTACAGGTCAAATGATAGAAGCCTTACAATCTGGCGAATATGACTTAAATAAAACTGCCTTAATCATGTCTCAAACAGGTGGAGGATGTCGTGCAACTAATTATATTGGATTTATAAGAAAAGCGCTAAAAGACGCTGGATTTCCGCAGATTCCAGTAATTTCTTTTAATGTTGTTGGAATGGAAAAAAATACAGGTTTTAAAATTTCTGCTGAAATGGCTCAAAAATTATTGAAATGTGTTGTATATGGAGATTTATTACAAAAAATGCTTATGAAAAATAGAGCTTATGAAATAAATAAAGGTGAAACAGAAAAACTTTATAATACCTGGATGGAAAAATGTAAAAAAATTTTAGGCAAATCTGGTACAAAAGATTTTAAAAGAAGCATTTACGATATAGTAAATGACTTTGAAAAAATTCCGTTAGATACATCAATTAAGAAACCAAAAGTTGGAGTTGTAGGAGAGGTATTAATAAAATATCATCCATTTGGAAATAATTTTGTAGCAAATGTTCTAGAAAACGAAGGTGCAGAGGTAATACTACCTGATTTCATGGGATTTATAAAATTTATTGCTACACACAAAGTTACTTTTAATGAACTTTTAAAAACAGATAAGACAAAAGCCACGATATTTAAATTAGCAATAAAACTAATGGATATATTTGAAAAAGACTTAAAAATAGCACTTGCAGGATCCAAAAAAGGTTACATGCAACCATGTAATATATGGGAATTGGAAGAAAAAGTAAAAGACGTATTATCAATTGGAAATCAAACTGGTGAAGGTTGGTTTTTAACCGCAGAAATGATTGAATATATTGAACATGGAATTCCTAATATAGTTTGTGTACAACCATTCGCATGTTTACCAAATCATGTCGTTGGAAAAGGTGTTATAAAAACCATTAGAGAAAAATATCCTAATGCTAATATCTCTCCTGTTGATTATGATCCTGGTGCTAGTGAAGCTAATCAAACAAATAGACTTAAATTATTAATTACAGTTGCTAAAGATAACTTATTAAAATCCGAACAAGAATTAAATGCAATTAAAGAGGAAAATAAATATATAAAAAATGAAAGTAGCAATAAAAAATCTGAAATTCTGTAATTATGTTTACTTATAAGGGTGCAAATGTATTGCACCCTTGTTCATTTTTATAGGAAAAATATAAGATTTCCCTCAAAAGTTATCCACATAGTTATCCACACTCTTCTTTTTAATATCGTTTACGGACTCTTAATTTTCAATATATTTTTTGCACTAAATATTTCAGATTTTTTAAAACTTTGTCATTTTATTGTAATTATATTGTAATAATTTTAATGCGGTTTTTACAATGATTTTTTCCTATTATTTTTTTTACAAATTTCACTAAAAATGCTGGTAATAAAAGTTTTCCTGTTTTTATTTTTTTTAATTATTTATAACTTTTAACTTCCATTTTTTATAATTAATATTAATTATTACATTTAATATATTATATTGACTTTTTGTAATAATTATTTATTTGTATATATACTTAATCCTCCATATTTTTTAATAATAGTTATCCATATTTATCACTATTTTATTGTGGATTTTTCTATATGAGATTATTCCATCTAATTATCTACTTATTTTTAATAAGAATATTTTTATTTACATATCTATATCCTTATAAAAATTACTTATTAACTCCTTCCAATTTTATTGATATACAGCTATTTTCTTTTATTATTGTTTACTCTATATGTTTAATACCTTTCTATTTCTAATAAATTATTTTTTAACTTATAGTACTATTATTATATAACTTATATTCTAATTAAATATTAAATTACATTTTCCAACCAACTTTGTTTTTATTCGTCACATTTATATTAAAAATATTATCAATAATTTATTACATATAGCATAACTATTCTATATACCGTAGATTTCTATTTTTAATAAAATTTTGAAGTTTTCAATTTTGCATTTTTTTATTTGTTATTTGATTATCAAAATTTACATTTAATATTTATATTATTGTTTTAGTACAATTTTTATTTTAACATTTTAATTCTCTTTATTTTTATTTTTTTACTGATTATTATCTTTTTGGATTGTTTTCCAAATTATATTTTTTCTTGTACTTTTTTATCTTCATTTTTTGTTTTAACTTTTATTCTTTTACTTTTTAATCTCTTACTTCAGATCTACTTTTATAATTTTTCTTTTTCATTTTATATTACTTTTTTCTCTAATTTTTACATTTTATTTACATTTCAATTTTCATTTTTAGTCATATCTAAAATAATTAGCTTCTTCTTTTTTTGCTTTTTTGGTACATTTTTTCTTACTTGTTTTGCCTTTCTTTTTTTACTTTTCTAACCTGATTTTTTATCATAACCCTTTCCTATATATCTTTAAATTTTGTTCTTTAAACTACTTCTTTACTATTCCTTTTATTCATTTCTTTTCTAACTTTTTTATTTGTTTTCTACTTACCCATTTTTATTATATAAAACTTATGTAACTGTTGCAAATTAAAGTTTTCCTGTGTTTTACTTTTTATGTTTTTTAGTTTTTTCATC
>CAPYID010000045.1 GCA_948739805.1 uncultured Clostridia bacterium
GAATTTGTAAAACATGGAAAAGAAAATTGCCCAGATTGTAAAGCTATGAAAGAAAGTATTATAGAAGAAGCATTTACAGAAAGTTATAAATTACTATGTAATAATAACAAAGAATTAATCCAGATATTCTTAAACGAAATGGAAGAAATTATACAAGAAGAGAGTAACGAAAGTTCTATTAAAAGACTAGAGGAAGAAAAGCAAATTTTAAAAGAAAAGATAGACAAACTAATTGATTTAAACTTAAATGGTACAATAAGTCTTGAAACATTACAAGAAAAGAAAGCAAAACTACAAAACAAAATAAATAGCATAAAAAAAGAACAAGAGTATTTGCAACTAGAATTAGAAGATTCAATTAGTTTAAATCAAGGATTAAACAAGTTTAAAACATTGTTTAAAGACAACGAAATTATGCCAGAATTTGACAAAGATGTTTTTGAATTAATGATAGAAAAAGTTATAATAGGAGAAAAGGACAGTAAAGGAAAAGCTAATCCAAGAGTAATAACTTTTATCCTAAAATCTGGTAACGAAATCAAATGCAAAAATGATGAAAAAGAACAAGAAAATCAACAGTCACCATACGAGGTAAGCAAAAACTATCTACAGCCTATGTGTGAGCCATGTGGAGGTAGTCTCAGTGCTAGGTCTAAAAAAATAAAAAGTGTTGATAAATCAATGGTTACATAAAATGAAAAAACTATAAATTTTAATAAAATAATACTAAATCAGAAAAGTAAAAATCAAAAATTAGTGATGTGGAGTGTTGGAACATGATTCCACACTACCTAAAATAAAAGAAAATTTTTAACCAAAATCAATTAAATAGAGGAATAAAGAGCTAATCGAAAGGTTGGCTTTTTTTGTTGCAAAAAATAGCAAAGGAGGTAGAAAATTAATGAAGAACAATGAAGTAATAGAATATCTTAATAATCTCAAAAAAGGAATGTTTTGTACAGTAAATATTCCTTTATATAATGGACAAACAATTCCTGTTACAGTTAAATATATGGGAAAAGATTCACAAGGAAGATATAAATTTTTAGATACTGGAAAGATGATAATGTCAAAAAGTTTTATAGAACAGCAAGAAATAACAATAGATGAAACATTTAATAGAGATAAAGCTATTGAAATTAACAAAAAATTGAGAAAGCAAGATAGAACAAGATAAAAACAAAGTGAGTTGAATTGAAGTCAATTCGCTTTTACATAGCTTTTAATTTTTTATTAAAGGCTAATTTCATGTGAAAGGAGGGGAAAAAGTGTCAAAGTGTAAAGTGATTGCCATTGCTAATCAGAAACGGTGGAGTAGGAAAAACAACTACAACAGTAAATTTAGGAAATGGACTTGTAAGAAGTGGTAAAAAAGTATTGCTAATAGATTTAGATCCACAAGGGGATTTAACTACATCATTAGGATTCAAAAATCAAGATAACATGGAAAATACAATAAAAACAATAATGGAAAACGTAATACAGAAAATTGATATAAAACAAGAAGAGGCAATATTGAAAAATAATGAGGGAATAGATTTAATTCCAGCAAATATTGAATTAGAAGCATTAGAAACATCAATGATCAAATATATAGATAAGGAAAACATTTTAAAGAAATATGTTAGCAAAGTAAGAGAAAATTATGATTATATTTTAATTGATTGTAGACCTTCTTTAGGTTTGCTAACAATAAATGCTTTAGCAACAGCAGATAGTGTTATTATACCAGTTCAAGCCCAATATCTACCATTAAAAGGAATGACACAATTGTTTCAAACAATAGATAAAACAAGAGTACACATCAATCGTAAATTAAAAATTGAGGGAGTATTATTAACTATTGCAGATATGAAAACAAAACTAGCAAAGACTACAATAGAAACATTAAGAAATAATTATGGTAGAAATATAAAAATATACAATACAGTAATTCCTATGGGAGTAAAAGCAGCCGAAAGTACGATAGAGGGCAAAAGTGTATATGCTTATGACAAAAAAAGTAAGCCAGCAATAGCTTATGAAGAATTTACAAAGGAGGTGTTAGCAAATAGCGAAAGAGCTAAAGTTAGAACTTACGAGTGTAGATGAATTGTTTAAGTTTAGCACTAATAAAGGTAAAGCAGAAACAGTTGTAATGTTAAATCCAAATGAAATTACAGACTTTCCAAATCATCCATTTAAAATAGAAGATAATGAAGAAATGCAGAAGATGGTAAAAAGTATAGAAATGATAGGAGTAAAAGAACCAATCCTAGTAAGACCTAAACAAGATGGTGGTTATGAGATGATAGCAGGACATAGAAGAAATTTTGCAACAAAGAAAGCAGGATTAACAGAAATACCAGCTATTGTTAGAGAAATGACAGATGAAGAAGCTGTAATTATAATGGTAGACAGTAATATTCAAAGAGAAAAGATATTGCCGTCTGAAAAAGCATTTGCATATAAAATGAAAATGGAAGCAATAAAAAATCAAGGAAAAAGAAATGATTTAACTTCGTGCCAAGTTGGCACAAAGTTAAGAACAGATGAAAAAATAGCAGAAAATTCAGAAGATAGTGCTAGACAAATTCAAAGATATATAAGATTAACTGAACTAATTAGAGATTTACTAGACATGGTGGATATACAAAAAATAGCTTTTAGTCCAGCAGTTGAAATATCTTATCTAACTAAAGAAGAACAATATTTATTATTAGATTGTATAAAAAGATATGATGCAACACCTTCACAAGCACAAGCTATATACTTAAAAAGATTAAGTCAAGAGGGAAAACTAACAACAGATAAGCTAGAAGAAATTATGGAAGAAGAAAAACCAAATCAAAAGCAGAAATATAAAATAAACTATGATAGGTTTGAGAGGTATTTTCCTAAAAATGTAGCAACAGAAAAAGAAGTAGAGGATTTTTTGTTTAAATGTGTAGAAGAACATTATATTAGACAAAAACAGAAACAACGAGCTATGGCAAGATAAAAAATTGGAAGTATAAAAATAAAAAAATATTATGAATTGCATATTTGAAAGTAATAAAACATTGTAGTAAAATGAAACAAAAAAAGGGGATGTTTTATTATGAGTAAAAATAAAAAAGTAGTAATTGTAACAATAATATCAATGATTTTTATTGTATCGCTTATAACAATAATGTTTATATATGGAAGTAAAAGTACTAATATTGCTAGTGGGGAAGATAATATTAATACTATGCAAGAAAGATTAGAAAGAGAATATAAAAGTGGTAAACTTTCAAAAACAAGAAACAGTTATACAACAGATTCAACACGATACACTGAATATGATACAACATTTGAGCCACAAACTCATCAAGAATATCAATATAATGGAAAAAGATATGTAAGAGTTGAAGCTAATTCATATTATGATGGAAATAGCTTTAAACTTGCAAATGGAGAACAATATAAAGATGGAGATAATGTATGGATAGAAGTTTCTCCAGTTAAGTGGATTGTAGATGAAAAATCTCGTATGATGATAACTGAAAAACTAATATTTGCAGGAGTTCAATTTAATAAAGAAAGCAATTATCATACAAGAGATTTTGATAAAACAGATATAAAAACATTTATGGATAGATATTTATCAAGAGATTTAGAACAATCAAGAGGAACAATAACATTAGGAGAACAAACAGAAGAAACAGGAGAATTTAAGCCAAGAAAGTCTAGATTACAAAAATTAAATCCAGATAAAACAAAGACTGCTGATAGAAGCAGAATGACAGATACTGAAATAATACAAAATTGGATTGAAGCAGGAGAGTCAGTATTATTAAGAGGTCCTTCTGGAATAGGAAAAACAGAAAGAATAAAAACATTATATCCAGACTTAATTTATATGAAATTAACAAATAACATGTTTCCAGAAAAAGTAGTAGGATCAGTAAATTTACAAACAGGACAGAGCATACCACCAGACTTTGCAAAAACAGCTATTATGCAAGAAGCAACAGAAGAAGAAAGAAAGTTAGTTGAAGAAAATATACAAAATATATATGATGTAGCAGATACAGTATATGAAAGGTCAAAAGAAAGCGACAAAAAAGTTGTAATAATGTTAGATGAGCTTTTAAATGTAAAGCCAGCAGTTCAAAGTTTAGTATATACATTAGTATTAAATAGAATGGTAGAAATAGGTAAAGGACTGAAATTACCAGACAATGTAGTAGTTGTAGCAACAGGAAATCAAAAGAAATATTCAAGTGTAGCAGAAGATTTAGCAGAGCCATTAGAAAAAAGATTTGACCATATCTTAGATATGGAGCCAAAAGTAGGAGAATGGATAACAGAATATGCAATTCCACAAAAAATACACCCATCAGTAATAGGATATATGCTATCAAAATACAACAATTCTGGAAAGAGTGAAGACATACAAGACATAGGATATTTCTACGAAGAGCCAGATGTAGGAGAAGAACATTTAGACAGAAATGGATGTAAAGGAAGAACAAACGATCCTCGTGGTTGGACATCAATTTCAAATACATTATATAATTTTGAAAGAAATCTAGAAGCAGGAAAATATGAAGGAAAAGATGTAGAAGATATAATACAAAGGTCAATAAGTTCAAAACTTAGAGAAGAATGGTCAGCAGAGTTTTTTGATTTTTATAACCTTCCAACATTGACTCCAGAAGAAGTAACAAAAGGAATGGGAGAAGGATATACACAAGCAGACTTACCAAGAGATATAAGTGAAAGATTTGCATATATGACAGCATTGATAACAGCAGATGAAGCACAAGTTGAAGCATGTAGAGAATTCATAAGAAAACATTGTGATCCAGAATATTTGGAAGTATTTGATATATATTGGGCTGGAAATGATGAAAGAAAGATGGAAAAAATAAGTGAGCTGCAAGAAATGTCTTTATCATTACATACAAGTAAAGAAACAAAAGAGTATGTAGTAGATGGAATAGAAAAATATACTGATATAGGACAAATGTATAGTTCGTATTTAACAAGAGATTCTAAAGAAAAAACTAAAAAAGAAGAAAATGAAAGAGAATAAAGTGGTAGTAGCTAATTGTAAGAAAGGAGAAGCATATAAATGAGTTCTAATACAGATTTAATTTATGATGTAAAGAGAAAAATGTTAGCAAAATATCCTAGATTTGGTAGTGAAATAGCAGTAGCTAATATTGAATTTAAAGGTAATTTAAAATATCATACAGCAGCAACTGATGGAAAAAATATATATGTTGATCCTAACTATTTTGAAACTTTAAGTGAAAATGATAGATTATTTACAATAGCACATGAAATAATGCATATAAAATTTATGCATATGTTTAGATTAAAGGATAAAAGTGGAGTAAAAAGAGATCCAGAACTTTGGAATATAGCGACTGATGCTATTATAAATGCAAATTTAGAAAGAGATGGATTTACAATTAAAGAAGGATATGTAAATATGCCAGAAGCATTAGAATATTCAGCAGAGGAATTCTATCAAAAATTATTACAAGAAAAAGAAAAGAAAGAGCAAGAACAAAAAAATAATCAAAACCAAGAACAGGGAGAGAGTGAAGAACAAGAGCAAGATAATCAGCAAGGAAGTGGACAAAGTCAGCAACAAGATAATAAAAAAGGCAATGATCAAAATCAAGAACAAGAAGATGAACAAAATAGTCATAATGAAAATTCAGAACAAAATGAAAATCAAGGGTCAGATAACAATAAAAGTCAAGGAGATGACCACAGTTTATGGGAAGAAGCTTTTAAAGAACAGCAAAATTCTGGGAAGCAAGGACAAAGACAAGATAAGAATACACAAAAACAAGCTCAAGAACAAGACCAAGAACAAGCAGAAGAGGGACAGACAGATACGGACTTTAATGAAAGAGGAGAATTTGAAGATAATAGAAAAGAAAAGAGAGAAAAATTCAAATCTAGAAGAGAAAAAACCGAAAAAGATATAAGAAATACTGATAAAGGAACAATTAAATTAGGCGATATAGGAAAAAGTAAAGAAGAAATTGATTGGAAACTCCTAATACGCAAAGAAATAGAAAAAAGCGAAACAATTTGGAGTCAAAGGCGTTCTATTGCAGAAAATAATTATGCGTATAGATTAGAAGAAAACGATATCGAAGATGATGCAGAAACAGAAGTTATGATTGATGTTTCTGGGTCAGTAGATTTAGAATTAGTAAAATCATTTCTAAGACAACTAAAACCATTATTACAACAATCAAAACTAAGAGTAGGATGCTTTAATGAGCAATTTTGGGGACTGGTAGATATAAAAAATGTGAGAGAAATAGATAATTTTACTATACCTAGAGGAGCTAGAGGACATTCAGCATGGACAGAAGATTGGGATTTAGCAGTTAGGTCATTTACTAAAAAAAGAGAAATAAACAAAATTGTTTTTACTGATGGTTATCCTTGTCCAGGAACTATGCCAAAGGAAGATTTAAAAAGAGAAAATATTATTTGGTTAGTGTATGGAAATAAAGATTTTAAACCTTGTTGTGGTAAGGTCATAAATATTACTGAAAAACAATTAGAACAATTACATCAAATTGATAAGAGTACTTCTATGGATGATATAAGTAGATAAAGTGCTACAAACTGACTTATTTTTTGAAACAAATGTTGAAAATTTGTATTTGACAATGTTATAAAAATAGTGTATAATGAATATACTAAAGGAGAAGTACACTTGTTACTTCAATAAGGAGTATTTCAAGCCTGAAGTTGAAATGAAAAAGTTGGAGTATCCTACCATAAGTGGAATTAAAAAATTGGAGTATCCAAGCCATAAGTTGGAATGAAAAAATTATGCAGGGTGCAGCAGATGTACTCTGCAATTTGCTTTATTAAGGAGTAATAATGGAAAGATTAAAATTTTATAATATTGATGATGAATATATAAAATATTTATATCAATTTGATAAAAAAGTACCATATAATAAGAATAGCAAAAGACCATACATAGGAATTGTTTTAGAAATTAAAGGAACAAAATACTTTGCTCCAATGTTTTCGCCAAAACAACAACATTCCAAATATAAAGCTAATGCTACACATATAAATATTGATAATAATTTAGGAATGATAAAATTAAATAACATGATACCAGTAAATGAAAAAGACTTACGACTTATAGAATTTAATAAGATTCAAGATAAAAAATATAGAAATTTATTGATACAACAAAATAACTTTATACAACTAAATACAGATAAAATAAGAGATATGGCTAATAAATTATATGAATTTGTAATAGTTGATAAAAAAGAATTTTTCATACAATTATCTTGTGATTTTAAGCTACTAGAACAAAAATCAAAAGAATATACTGGAGCTGAAAATAAAGAACAAAATAGTAATAATAAATTCATAAAAGATGTAGAAATAACTTGCGGAGTTTTTGAAGAGATCCCAACTATTATTAAATCATTAGAAGATAAAGGTTTTAAATATGTAGAAGAATTTACATTAGATGATATATATATGAAAAATGATAAAACTAATGAATTTGCACCTAAAAACGGAAAAATTACAGATACATTAATTATTAGATATGTAAATGAAGATGATAAAAAAATAGTTTGTAAAAGACGTAAGCATGATAATAAAGGATTTGAAATAAGTACAGAAAAATCTGTATTAAAGGTATTAAATATAGAAGATGCAGAAAAACATTTGAATATGTTAGGTTATACAAGATACTTAAATATGATTGACAAAAATTATATGTATGAAAATGATGAATATATAGCATATATTCAAGAAATAACAGATTTAGGAACTTTTATAGAAATAGAAGCAAAAGAAGTAGAAAATGCAGAACAAAGTGTAGAGAAACTAATAGAATATGTTAAAAGTCTTAATTTAAAGATAGGAACAAAATTTGATATAAGAAAAGCAGATTTATTATATTCAAAGCAAAATAATAAGAAATAAGTGTAGTTTTGCCTATAAATAGGGCAAAACTCTTTACTTTATTAACATAATATGGTACAATAATAGAGATTGAGAGGTGCTATTATGTCTAATATAAACTACAATCTTTATAAAATTTTTTGTACTGTTGCAAATTCTAAAAGCTATACAGAAGCAAGTGAAAAGTTAGATTTTACTCCTGCTAATATTAGTATGCAGATAAAAAATTTAGAGAAACAATTAGATGTAAAATTATTTAACAGAGAAAATGATGGTGTAAAATTAACAGAAGAGGGAAAGCAATTATATGAACTTATAAATAAAAGTATTTCTTCATTTGATTTTGCAGAGAAAGTAATAAAAGAACAAAACGATTTGGCTAATGGCACAATAAATATAGGGTGTCAATCACACTTAACGAATTATTACTTAATGGAATATATAAAAAAAGCTAAAGATGATTATCCAAACTTAAATGTAGGCTTAACTTGTGGAGCTGTTTCAAGTGAAATGTTTGAAATGTTAAAGAATTATAAATTAGATTTTGTAATAACAGATGTTATACCAACAGAAACAGATGAATTTGTAATTGAAGAATTAAAGAAAGTAAATAATATATTTGTTGCAAAAGAACCATTAAAAATTGAAAATGTAAAAGAATTAGAAGATTTACGATATATATTAAATTTTGACTATACAATTTCTACTAAAAACTTAATGAAAGTTTTAAAAGAATATAATGTAAAAATAACACCAAACATGAAATGTGATACAACAGAGATAAGAGTTGAAGCAGTAATGAATGGGTTAGGAATAGCATACGTAATGAAAGAAGCAGTAAAAAAACAATTAGAAAATGGGGAATTATATGAGGTAGAAGTACCTATAAAATTGCCAGAACTAAGCATAAATTTGGTGTATATAAAAGATATGCTAACACAAGTAGATAAAAAATTTATAAAAAAATACTTAAAAAGTTAATAAGCAAGAATATAAACAAATAGGTAGAATATCCTAAAAAACTAGGGTATTCTTTTTTTTATGTTAAAAAATATTTAATAGTGATTAAAAATTTGAGAATAGACAGGAAAATTCTTACAATATATAATATTTATGTATCAATTTCAAAGAAAGAAGGATGTTAAAAATGCAAAAAAAGAGAGTTTGTTGGAATATTACTACAAAATGTAATCAAAATTGTAAATATTGCCACAGATTTTTAGGTATTAATGATCTTACTTATGAAGAAAATAAAGAGATATTAAATAATTTGATTAAAGATGGAGTAAACAACATTACTTGGACAGGAGGAGAAGCACTACTATATCCAAACTTAAAAGAACTACTAAAAATAGCACGAGAAAATGGTATAAAAAATAAACTTATAACAAATGGATTAGTTTTAGCACAAAATCAAGGAACAAGAGAGATTTTAGATTATTTAGATTCTTTGACGTTGTCATTAGACACAATAAATGATGATACCAATGAAGAATTAGGAAGAGGTAGAAATCATTTTGAAGATGTCAAGATTATACTAGACTATGTTAAGGATAAAAATCTTAAAGTTAATATCAATACAGTAGTTAGCAAGAAGAATATAAAAGAGATGGAACAATTAGGAGAGTTCCTAAATAACTATAATATCAGCAAATGGAAATTTTTTAAATTCATGCCACTTAGAGAAACAGCAGAGAAAAATAAAAATGAATTTGAAATAACAGATGCAGAATTTGAACAAACTAAAAATGTATTTAGACATTTTGGAAATATAGGAGAAACTGACTTTAGACAAGAAAAAGATATGGAAGATAAATATACTTTGCTAATAGCAAATGGAGATATAATAAAAACGGAACATGGTGTAGATGTAAAAAAGGGAAATGCACTATATCAAAATCCAGTAGAATTTATGTATGAATTAGAGGATAATAGAATGGAAAAAATAAAAATTTTAATAGCCCATAATAATGAAGAAATAAGAAATAAAATAGCAGACAAAATAAATAAGCTAGACTATGTTGAATTAGTAGGAACAACATCAGAGGGAAGAGAAACCTATAACAAAATTATAGAATCAAAACCAGAAGTTGTTTTTGCAAAAATGAACTTAGATAATATGGACAGTATAGAAATCATGGAAAAATCAAAAGAAAATTTAAAAGATAATGTTCCGATATTCAATATAATTACAAATAGTAAAGTAAGTGATGAATATATGAAAAATGCTTATGATATTATGGGAAGAAATTTGAATACATTTCTATCAGAACCAATAAACAATATGGAAATAGATAATATAATGCAATGTTATAAAGAATTAAAAGAGAATGCATAAACTAAAAAAGAAGAAATAGGTTAATTATAAAAACTTATTTCTTCTTTCCTTTTTGTTGGTGTAAATACATTACAACAATTTCTAAAAAATCTTTAGGTGTTATATTTTCTTCAATATCAAAATATTGCATAATAGGGCAGTCAATAGAATTTCGATACATATTTAATCGCTCTAGTGCTGTTCTAAAGCTGGATCGTATTGCAGAATTAGGTTTATTATGTCTTTGTCCAATTATATCAAAAATATCTTTTAATTTTTTCTGTAAATCAGGGTAGTAGTAGCATTCAAAAATAGCTTCTCTTATGTAATTAGTTCCATTTGAATTTAAAGGAATTTTCAATTTCCAAAACAATAGGTCAAGATCTTCATTAGTTAAATCTTCATATTCTCCAAAAAGATACATTTCATTTATTGTATCATATAAACCATCAAAATTTTCTTTATCATAGATTACTTTGTATATTTTAGCAGCATTAGACAAATCTAAGTTTTCTTCTTTTAGAGTTGTTAATATAATGTTGTTATTTCTCTTATCTGCAATACTCGTGGATAATCTATCAATTATTTCAATACAATTTATATCTTTTAAGCAAGAATCCAAAACTAATACATTAGGTCTAATATCAATATACTTTTCTAAAGTTGTAATCCCATCAACTGTTTCTATTATTTCTAACCTTTTATCATTTGCAAGGTTTTTACAAAGTTTTATTCTTTGCTCAGCATTAGGATTAGCTATAAGGATTTTCTGCATTTGTAATTCCTCCTACAAATGTCTATTTTAATAAATTCGATAACATTATACCATAAAAATTATGTAAACACAATATAAAATGGAAAATTTATCCATAAATCAAAATGTTTAGCCTTTTTTCGCCCTTTATAGCCTTTTTCCACCTTTTTTAACATGAGTAAGAGAGAACTTTATATAATGCAAACAACTTAATCAAAGTCTTAAAAGAGAGTAGATTCAAAAGATGTAGAAGAAACAGAAGATAATTACAAATACATATATAAGACTTTGATTATTAAAATGATTTACTTTTTTATTATTTAAAACTCCTTTAAGAAATTTGTTTAGGAATTACTTTGCAAGGGAGTTTTTTATATGGAAAGGGGTATAAATAATAATGTAGAAGATAATTCAAAAATAATTACAATACTAGATGTAAGTATTATATATTTATGCCTATTTCAAATAATCAAATGTGCAATTTTGTGTTGTATGTTTGTTTTTTTTATTTACTAAAAGAAAAACATTGTCGTAGTCCACCTCTAATCAATTCAAACAAAACTGAATTGATTGGAGGAAAGAGAAATGCAAGATAATGCAAAATGTTTTATAAGGTTAAAAAAAGGAATTTATGAAGAAATTACCTACAAAGAATTAAAAGAGAAACGAAAAAAGTACAGTACATATAAGAAAAAGAAATTTATTAAAATAGATGATGTATTACTTGAAGTATTAAAAAAAGATTATGAAATTATGGAATATGAAGAACAAAGACAAAAATATTTAGATAGAGTTGCTAAAAAGATGAATTTAGTTTCTTATGATAATGAAACACAAGATGGAACTGAATATAAAAATGTAATATTAAATTCAACAGATAATATAGAAGTTAGTTTTGAGAGAAAAAATGAAATAGAGAAATTAAGGTTAGTTTTATTACAATTAAATGAAGAAGAATACAAACTAATAAAAGCATTATTTTTTGAAAACAAAACATTGCGAGAATATGCCGAAAAGATAGGAATATCTCATGTTGCAATTTATCTCAGAAAACAACAAATATTAAAAAAAATTGAAAAAACTTTTAAAAAATTAAAATTTTTGCTTAACAAACCTCTTATTTTTTCACAGGAGAAATAAGAGGGGTTTTTTAATTCCACATGAACTTTGAAAATTAAATAATAATTCATTAGATACATTCCTACTGTTAGAGCTAGTTAAAAAGTAATATTACAAATTACTTCACTTAAATATAAGATAGCAACTTATAAGGCGAGGACAAGTAGTAGGTATAATGATACACTTGCATAGCCACAGTTCGAGCGAGATAAAACCGTCCCAAGCAATGGATGCAAATCTGCTAAAAGTAGATAGGTGGAAGTCCTGTGGAGCAATTTAGCTAATTGCCGTTTAATGAATTTTAAGGAAAGAGATAGAAAATAATTAAAGGCTATCTATTTAAACTTAGGTAGCCTTTTGAATAAAAAAAGGAGAATCAGATTATGAATATTTTATTAATTATATTTTTTATAATACTTGTACTTATAGCAATACTTACATATTTAATTATTTTAGGTGTAAGCATGGATAAAACAGATGAAGAAAGAATGATTGAAGATCAAGAACAAAGGGAATATTTAAAAAATTATAGAAAGATAGAGGAAAATAATAATATGGAAATAAAAAGAGGAGATTTATTTTATGCAGCATTAGACGAAACTTATGTAGGAAGTGAACAAACAGGAGTTAGACCAGTAGTAATAGTACAAAATGATATAGGCAATGAATATAGTCCAACTGTTATAGTTGCACCAATTACAAGTAAAGTAAATTCAAAAGCTATCATACCAACACATGTATATATTAAAGGATATAAAAACAGATTAAAACAAAATTCACTTGTTTTGACAGAACAAATTAGAGCAATAGATAAAACAAGATTAAAATATTATATAGGAGCTTTAGATACTGGAGAATTAAGAAAAGTAGATAAAGCCCTTATTATTTCTTTAGGAATAGATTTGGACAAAGTTAAGAAAGAAGTAATACACAGAGAGGAAATAGAAGAAAAAACAGAATTTGTTACAAGAAAGCAAATATCATCTTATGGTATGGTTGCTAGAGAATTTTTAAAACATACAGGAAATTTAGAAATTTCAAATGAAGAATTTGGAAAATATATATTAACTCTTATTGATTTATATTCTCCAGATGAAGTTGAAAAACAAGCAGACATGCTAAAAGATAGAAAATAATTAGGAAAAGGAAGTTTACTGTTAGTATTCTTCTTTTTTGCTTGAAAGGAGCGAAAAACATTGGTTGAAGAAATTTTAATTAACAATACTAAACAAATAGATAAAAATTTAATTCAATATACACTTCAGTTAAGAACTTTAAATTATTTAAAGGGTAATAACAAGATAGATGAAAAAATTTATAAATCTACTAAAGATAAATTAAATAAGAATTTGCACATTTGAAAGTAAAAAAAGAAGAATATAAAATAACAATGGTTAAAAATTGGGATGGAGGTATAAATGAATGTAACTTTAATAAAAAAAGTTGATGGAAGAATAAATCGTTCTACTGGATTAAAGATTACAACAGGTTTGAGAGTAACAGCATATTGTAGAGTTAGTACAGATGGCGAAGATCAAAAAAATAGTTACGAATCTCAAAAATCATATTATAAAGAAAAAATAACTTCTAATCCAGAATGGAAATATGTTGAAATATATGCAGATGAAGCTATTTCTGGAACATTAGACTATAAAAGAAATGACTTT
>CAPYID010000046.1 GCA_948739805.1 uncultured Clostridia bacterium
TTTGGGACATTTTTAAAAGTTACTACTTAAGACATTATCATAAATTAATCATAAAAATGTAAAAGTTTACAATAAAAGGTTGACATAAATTAAAAAAATTGATATAATAACAGCATAAACATTAATAAGCAAAATAAAGCGAAAAGTATAATATATAAAACATAAGCAAAACTAAAATATAAACACCAGAAAAAATTTAAATACAAACTTAAGAATTTACATAGGAAATGAATTTCCTGGTTTTTTTAGGATAGAGATTTCTATCTAAAAAAATAGAAAATTAAGGAGTGTATGTAAATTGAAAATATCAAGACTAAGATTTGGTATTTTAGTAGTATTTGCCATGTTTATATTATTAGAAGGAATCTCTTTTGCAACATATCAAACAGCAGTATTAGGGCAAATAGAGCAAGACAATACAATAAATGCAATGAAAACAAAGATAGAACTAGAAAAAGCAAACCTAAGCAAAGAAGAAGAAAAGACACTAGAACTAATAAACGAATATAGAAAGCAAAATGGTTTAAATGAACTAAAAGTATATTCTAAGCTACAAGAAGTAGCAAAATTAAAAGCAGAAGACCTAGTAAACAATAAATATTTTTCACATACTTCACCAACACTAGGAACACCATTTAAAATGCTAAAAGACAATCAAGTAGAATATAGAATAGCAGGAGAAAATCTAGCAGGAAATACAACACCAGAAAGAGCAGTAGAAGCATGGATAAACTCACCAGCACACAGAGACAATATATTAGAAAACAAATTTGAATACACAGGAATATATGTAATAGAAAGTCCAGTATATGGAAAAATATTTGTACAATTATTCATAGGACTAAGCAAGTAAAACACCAAAAAGGAATAAATTAATAGACATACAAAAAAAGTGGCTTAGCCACTTTTTCTTATATAATAGGAAAGTTATACCTTCCTATTATATAAATGCTATAATCGCTAGCCCCCCAGATTTTCTCCTTACAGTCGAAAACTTTGGTATGGCGAGAACAAATTAAAGAAAAATCTTTGATTTTTCTTATTTGTTCTTCTGATTTAAGTAATTTTTCTTGTTTGCATTTTGGTTATGTCTAAAAAAAGTCACTAGTTTCCCTTTAAATTATACAAATCTTTATCCAATAAATCCCTAATTCTACCAGGTGTTTTAGGATCAGTAGCCTTTAGAGCATCATCAATAAATTCAGGATGAGCAAGCAAAAAATCTCTCATAGTAACATAAGGATCCTCTATAAATTTCTTTAACATATCCAAAGAAGATTTATTAATAATACCTTTATCAAAAGCCATTTGGAAAAGATTATAATCAACACTAGTTAAAGAAATTGCCTTAACACCTTCAGTTTCAAGAAGCTCAAAACCTCCTTGTTTTCTGTCAACAATATAACAAGTAGCAATCATTTCTCCACCCAAATTACGGATAGCAGGAAGCCAAAAACGAGTAAAACTTGAGGCAGAAGTAACTAAATCAGTAACATGTAATATTTTTTTACCAGTTAAATCTGTAAGTTTATCTGTATTAGAAAAATCAAAGCTACTTAAAAGAGTTTCATGATCCTTAAAAACAGTTATATGAGGTTTCTTTAGTAAATAAGCAATAATATTAGAAAAAAACCAATCCCTTCTCTCTCCGCCAGAAATGTAATCGATTTCATCAATATTAATACTATTTTTTATAGCATTTAGCATAATATGAATAACATCCTTAAAAATCTCATTTGATTGATATTGTTCAAGAACTTTATCAAAAACATTTTTAGGTAAATTCATTCTATCAGAAAGTAAACCATCAATAAAAGAAAGTAAATCAGCAGCTTCCTTTTTACTTCCAAAAACATAATGAGTATTTACAAAATAAGGTGAAATTAATCCAGAAGTAAGAAAAAAAGGTTTATTTTCAGGACATACTTCAACCGCATTTGTTTCAAACAAATATGATACTAAATCATTCATACAATTACCCCCAAAAAATTAAATATTTTATAATTCTACTTTTTTCGATTATATCATTAAAATTTATATAAATCAACAAATTAAAAATTTAATTAAAATAAATTTACAAAAGATATTGAGAAAACAAATAAATTATTGTATAATAAAACTGATATGTAAAAAGTAAATTATTAAACGAAAGGAAAATAAAAAGTGGAATCAGAAAAAAAAGAACTGATAAAAGAAATATTAGAATGGATATATTGTATTATAATAGCAATTGTATTGGCTTTAATAGTTAGATATTATGTAGGAACACCAACAGTTGTACAAATGGCATCAATGAAGCCAACATTTGAAGAAGGAGATAGATTAATACTAAACAGACTAGCAATAACCTTTAAAAGTGATTTTAAAAGAGGGGAAGTCATAACCTTTGAAGCACCAAGTTCAGAATATAAAAGTGCAGCACAAGTAAACCAAAACAATCCAGTTGCTAAATATGAATTTGAGCCATCAAACATATTCAAAAAATTCACATACTATGTTTTAGACATTGGAAAGAAAAGTTATATAAAAAGGGTAATAGGACTTCCAGGAGAACATGTACAAATAGATAATGGAAATGTTTATATAAATGGAGTATTATTAAACGAAGAATACCTTCAAGAAGGAGTAAAAACAACAAATTCACTATTTACTAACTTTACAGTACCAGAAGGATATTTATTTGTTATGGGAGACAATAGAGGAGGAAGTATGGACTCAAGGGAATTTGGGTGTATACCCATATCAAAAGTAGAAAGTAAAGTTTGCTTAAGATTTTATCCATTTAATAAATTTGGAACAGATTGGTAAAAGGAAAAACATATATGAACAATAATCAAATAGAAGAATTATTAAAAAACTCAATACAAAAAAAGAAAATATTACACAGCTATATGTTTGTAGGAAGTAAATTTACACAAAAAGAGAAAATAGCATGTGAATTTTCAAAAGAAATATTATGTCTTGATGAACAAAATACTCCATGTGAAAAATGCAAATCTTGCGTAGAAATAAAAAATAAAAATCATCCTGACTATAAAGAAATTCAACTTGAAGACGGAGAAAACTCAATAAAAATAGAACAAATAAGAAAAATGCAAGAAGATGTAATAAAAAAGCCAATTGTATCAGAAAGAAAGATTTATATAATAAAAAATAGTGATAAAATGACAGTTCGGAGCACAAAACTGTTTATTAAAAACGTTAGAAGAACCACCGCAATATATAACCATAATTTTACTAGTGGAAAATGAAACTAACATTTTAAACACAATTAAATCAAGATGTACAAAAATTAACTTTACAGAAGAAACAAAAAGAAGCTTAACAGAAGAACAAAAAAACACGTATGATGAATTAGAAAAAATATTTGGAAACATTGAAAATTATACATTATTAGATGTTTTAAACAAGATAGACATACTATATAAAGCAGAAAAAAATATTTTAGAAATATTAGAGTATATCAATATAATACTATATAAAAATATATTCAAAGACAAAAAAAACATTAAATACATATCATATGTAGAAGAAACAAAGAAAAGACTAGAAGCAAATGCAAATTATAATATGTGTATTGATAATTTACTATTAAACATTTGGAGTAAAAATAGCTAGAAAGAAAGTGATAAATAGATGAAAACTGTAATAGGAGTAAGACTTAGAAGACCTGGAAAAATATATTACTTTAATCCAGGAAATAAAAAAATAAACAAAGGTGAATTTGTTATAGTAGAAACAACATTTGGACAAGAATATGCAGAAGTAATTATGGGAAACAAAGAAATACCAGATGAAAAAATTGTAACACCATTAAAAGACATAATAAGAATAGCAAATGCTAAAGACAAAGAGCAAAATGAAATAAACAGGAAAAAAGAAAAAGAAGCATTTCATATAGCAGAAGAAAACATAAAAAAGCATAAACTAGAAATGAACCTAGTAGAAGTTCAATACCAATTTGATAACAGCAAAATATTATTTTACTTTACAGCAGAAGGAAGGATAGACTTTAGGGAACTAGTTAAAGATTTAGCATCAATTTTTAAAACAAGAATAGAATTAAGGCAAATAGGATTAAGAGATGAAGTAAGAAGAATAGGTGGAAATGGGATTTGTGGTAGAGAATTATGTTGTTGTTCATATCTAGGTGAATTCGACATGGTATCAATAAAAATGGCAAAAGAGCAAAATTTATCACCAACACCATCAAAAATTTCAGGATGCTGTGGAAGATTAATGTGTTGCTTAAAATACGAAGTAGAAGTATATGAGGAAAAAAATTCAAGATTACCAGGAATAGGAGCAATAGTAAAAACTCCAGAAGGAGAAGCAACAGTTGAAGGATTAGAAATATTAAAAGAAATTGTAAAAGTCAAAATGAAAGACAAAGAAGGAAATGACTATCACAAAAAATATGAGCTAAAAGACATAAAAATAATAAAAGATGTAGAAAAGAATTCAAGCAATGATGAAGAAGATGAAGAACTAAAAAAATTAGAAAAATTAGATAAAATGGAAATACAAAACTCTCAAGAATAATAAAATTATAATAGACAAAACTGGAAGGAGGTGTATAAAAAATGGCATATAAAATAACAGAAAAATGTATAAAATGTGGACTTTGTGCACAACAATGTCCAATGAATAGTGAAGGTGAATGTATAAAAGAGGGAGACAGCAAATATGAAATAAATCCAGACATATGTATATCATGTGGAACATGTGCAGCAGTTTGCCCAGTAGGAGCACCAAATGAAGATAATGTCTAAAGCTGGAAACTTAAATATAACTATTACACAAAAAAAGTGGCATTGCCACTTTTTTTGCCTATATAATAGCTAGCCCTTGAGATTTTCACCTTACAGTCTAAAACTCTGATAGGGCGAGAACAAATTAAATAAAAATCTTTAATTTTTGGTATCTGTTCAATAATTATTCTTCACGATTTGTTATTTCTTCTAGCTTTAGTAATGCATCCCATCTGGCATCAGTTTCTTTTTGGAATGCCTCAATCATCCATTCATTTTCAGGCTTAAACATATGTTTAAACCTTCTTTGAGGTTTCAAAAACTCTTCAACAGGCAATTTTTTTGCAGGTTTATAATTTATCTTATATTTACCATCTATTACCTCATACAAAGGCCAATAACATGTCTCTACTGCTAATTTATTCATTTGAAGCAAATCCTCAGTAGGATATCCCCAACCTCTAGGACATGGAGCAAGAACATTTAAGAAAGCAGGACCTTTAGTATAGATTGCCTTTTCAGACTTTTCATATAAATCCTTAAAATTATTTATAGGAACAGTTTGAGCAACATAAGGAATATGATGACCTACAATAATCTCTGTTAAATCTTTTCTTGTTTGCATTTTGCCAGGAATAACAGTACCTGCTGGAGTAGTAGTAGTATCAGCAAAATGAGGAGTAGCAGAAGAACGTTGAATACCTGTATTCATATATGCACCATTATCATAACATACATAAACCATATCATGACCTCTTTCCATTGCTCCTGATAAACTTTGTAGACCAATATCGTAAGTTCCACCATCTCCGCCAAAAGCAATAAACTTTGTATCAACATCCTTAGGAAGTTTTCCCTGTCTTTTCATAGATTGATAAGCAGCCTCTACACCGCTTAATGTTGCAGCTGTACACTCAAACGCAGTGTGAATATAAGAATCTGCCCAAGAAGTATATGGATAAATAAAAGTAGAAACCTCCATACAACCAGTAGCATTAGCAATAACGGCATGATCCTCATTCTTTAAAGCTCTTAAAACCATTCTTGCGACCATAGGAGCACCACAACCAGCGCACATTCTATGACCTGATTTAAAACGAGATGGCTTATCAGCAACTACCTCTTTCAAATTATATGCCATTTTATTTTCTCCTTTCCAAAATCAAATTTCAATAGTACTAAGTATCTTGTAAAGCATTACAAAAATTTAACGCTTTAAACCAAAATATCTATAAGGATTACCAATATCCCCATTATCTATTATTTTTTGAAGGTCAAAATAAACACCCTCGATATCTTTTGTAGTAGTATCTCTACCACCAATACCATAAACATAATTTACAGTAGGTACATATTTATTATTTACATACATTCCAGAAACTACATCTTCAAATAATGCACCACCAGCGCCATTTAAAGAATCAGCTTTATCCAAAACAGCAATAGCCTTAGCGTGACAAAGCGAATTTGCAATTTCTTCAGCAGGAAATGGTCTAAAAACACGGATTTTCAATAAACCTGCTTTAATACCTCTAGTCCTTAAATCATCAACTACAGCCTTTGTAGTTCCAGCTGTTGAATTCATGCAAACAACAACTAATTCAGCATCTTGCATTTTATATTCTTCAAAAAAAGAATATTTTCTACCTGTTAATTTTTCAAACTCATTAGAAACATCTAAAATAACCTTTTTTGCATTTCTCATAGCCTCTGCCTGTTGGTATTTATGTTCAAACAAAAATGCTTGTAAATCTAAAGGACCAACAGCCATAGGCTCTTTATTATTTAATAAGTAATGATCAGGATTATAAGTTCCCACGAATTTTTTTGCTTTATCATCTTCTAATAATTCTACATTTTCAATAGAATGAGAAGTAATAAATCCATCTTGGCAAACCATTAATGGTAATAAAACATCCTTATGCTCAGCAATTCTATGTGCCATAAGTAAATTATCATATGCTTCCTGATTATTTTCAGAAAATAGCATAATCCAACCAGCATCTCTTACGCCCATGGCATCAGAATGGTCATTATGTATATTTAATGGACCAGACACAGCACGATTTACTAAAGACATAACTATAGGTAACCTTAAACTTGAAGCAATATAAACCATTTCCCACATAAGTGATAAACCATTTGCAGATGTAGCTGTCATAGCTCTTGCTCCAGCCGATTGAGCACCAATACAAGCACTCATAGCACTATGTTCACTCTCCACAGCTACAAACTCAGTATCAACTTGACCATTACTAACAAAAGTTGAAAAATATTGAGGTATCTCTGTAGAAGGTGTTATAGGAAACGCAGCAACAACATCTGGATTAATTTGTTTCATAGCAATAGCTGCTGCCTCATTTCCACTTAATCTTTCTCTTATAGACATTTTTATCATTCCTTTCTTTTATTATAATTATTTAATAAACTTAGGGTGGAAAGAAGCAAGTAGTGCTAGGAAAGCTAGGCAAATAACCGCAGATACACCTAATGGTCATCGAGGATTATTTGTCCGACGCTTGACAACGCAATACGTAGCTTATTTTCATCCTATTCCATAATTATTGCTTTAAAGGGACAAACCTTAAATATTCCTAGTAAAATTTGCCAATAAATTGCCAAATTTTCCACGGGTTTGCATTGTCCTTCGCAATAATTATTCCATAATTATTGCTTTAAAAGGACAAACCTTAGCGCAAACCCCGCAGCCCTTACAATAGTCGTAGTTGAAGTCTCCTCTTTTTTGATCTTTTCCAACAGGAATAGCATCATCAGGGCAAACAGGAAAACAAAGTCCACATTGTTTGCAATTTTCTGGAATATATTTTGGGGCGACAGAACGCCAGTCACCAGTTTTAAATTTTACAGAATTTCCTGCTTCATAAATATTTCCGCCAATAGTTAAACCATCTACTGGAGTGTTTTTATCTATCATTTTTATCACCTTCTTATTTTAAAATTCTTTTTATATAGGGATACACCCTTCGAGTGCCCATTTATTCTAGTCTAGGAAAGTTCTATATTTTTTTAACCTTAGTAAGTGACATCTCAAGAGCCTTCATATTTCCTTCAATAACCTCAGGCTTTTTAGCAAATTTATGCATAAAAGAACCCTGCATATCATTTAGAAACTCTTCATCACTCATAATACCAGTAACATGAACAATAGCTGCAAGCATAGGGGTATTAGGAAAATATTTACCAAGAGTCGAAAGTGAAATTTCCCTAGCATCTATTGTAAATACTTCTCCTTTATATCCATTCAAATTATTTCTAATATAATCTGAGTCCTTAGTTGTATTAATAACTATAGCACCATCATCCTTTAAACCTGAGGTAACATCAACAGATTCAAGAAGAGAATCATCAACAACTACGACATAATCAGGTTCATAAATATTACTATGAATAGTAATGGGCTTTGTACTAATACGATTATAAGCAGTAATAGGTGCCCCCATTCTCTCAGGACCATATTCTGGAAAACCCTGGATATATTTTCCAGTATTAAAGGCAGCATCAGCAAGCAAAAGTGAAGCTGTTTTAGCACCTTGACCTCCACGACCATGCCATCTAATTTCTATTAAATCTTTCATATAGAAAGTTAACCTCCTTTATATAAATATTTGCAAATACAGTATATTATTAATTCTTTTTAATGTCAAGGATTCTTAGTATACCGACTAATGTGTATAAGGTGGTCTATACATTTGTATGTATAGGTTATACGTTTATTTCTAAATATAAATTATAACTTCTAATTTCTGGCGAAGCCTTGACTTTTTCTGGAAATTAAGATATTATAATAAGCAATAATTACTACGGAAATAATAATTAAATGTAATCCTAAAAATAAATAAAAAAGTATCAAAAAAGTAAAAATTTATGACTTAATTGAAGGAAGGAATGATAATAATCATGGGAGAAGTTATAGTAATAACCTCAGGAAAAGGTGGAGTAGGAAAAACAACAACAACAGCAAACTTAGGAGCATCATTAGCTTTAGAGGGGAAAAAAGTTGCACTAGTAGATACTGATATTGGATTAAGAAACTTAGATGTTGTAATGGGATTAGAAAATAGAATAGTATATGACATAGTAGATGTTGTTGAAGAAAGATGTAAAATGAGACAAGCCCTTATAAAAGATAAAAGATTTGAAGAATTATTTTTACTTCCAGCAGCACAAACTAGAGACAAAAGTGCAGTAAATGAAAAACAAATGAAAGAACTAACAAAAAAATTAAAAGAAGAATTCGATTATATATTGATTGACTGTCCAGCAGGAATAGAACAAGGATTCAAAAATGCAATAGCAGGTGCAGACAGAGCTATAGTAGTTACAACAGCAGAAATATCATCAATAAGAGATGCAGACAGAATTATAGGACTACTTGAAGCATCAGACATAAAAAATCCAGAACTAGTAGTAAATAGATTAAGACCCAATATGGTAAAGAAAGGTGAAATGATGGATGTAGAAGACATAGTAGATCTATTATCCATAGACCTTACTGGAGTTGTACCAGACGATGAATACATAATAACACAAACGAACAAAGGAGAACCAGTAGTATCAAATAAAAAGGCACCATCAGGAAAAGCGTATAGAGAAATCGCAAAAAGAATATTAGGTGAAAACATAGAAGTAAGTATACCAGGAAGAGAAAAAGGCTTCCTAGAAAAATTAAAAAATATATTCAGAAAAAAATAAAAAAACTCACTAGCCATTGAGGCTTTCTCCTACAGTCGAAAACTTTAGTAGGGCGAGAACAAATTAAAGAAAAATCTTTGATTTTTCTTATTTATTCTATAAGCATACATAAAACAAAGTAAAGGTGGAATTGCGCATGTTTGAAAGTATAATAGCCTTCTTTAAAAACACAAAAAAGTCAGAAAAAAATGCAAATAGTTCTAAAGACGCAGCAAAAGAAAGACTACATTTAGTATTAATGCAAGATAGAGCTAATGTATCAGCAGATTTTCTTGACTTAATGAGGCAAGAAATAATAGATGTAATAAAAAAATATATAGAAATAGATGAAAAAGAAATAGATGTAAGACTTACAAATAAACAAAACACAGATGGAACAACGGGAGCACCTGCATTATATGCTAATATTCCAATAATCAATATAAAACAGGAGGCAAAAATAAAAGAAAAGCAAGAGGCAAAAGAAGAAAAAAAGGTAATAAAAGAAGCAAAACAAATAATAACTGAAACCAAAGAGCAAACTAAGCAAGAAGATGACAAAGAAAAAAAAGACAATAAAGAAGATAAAAAAGCAAAAGAAAAATCTGAAAAATAAAATTCAAATAGTGAGAGAAGAAAAATGAAGAGTAAATTTTTAAAGAATATTGAATGGAGTATATTAATATGCTGTTTAATATTACTATTAATAGGTATGGTAGCACTATACTCAGCAACACAAGAAAATGGAAATTCAGAACTAAAAAGGCAAATAGCTTGGGCAGTAGTTAGTATACCAGTCATGATAGCTGTAATAGCTATAGACTACAATGCGATGGCAAAAATATCACCGATATTATATATTATATTCATTATAGCACTAATAGCAGTATTATTTACAGAACCAATAAATGGAGCGACAAGTTGGTTTAAAATAAGTGAATGGGCAACATTTCAGCCAAGTGAATTTGCAAAAATAGTATTTATTATATTCTTTGCATACATCATGGTAAAAATGCAAAATGGAGACAAAAGAGAAACAAATAGATTTTGGAAACTATTAATATCAATATTAATATTAGCAATACCAGTAGCATTAATAGTATTACAACCAGACTATGGTACACTAATGGCATTCTTAGTATCATATATATTTATGATGTTTGCAGCAGGAATAGACAAGAAATTCATAATAGTAGCAAGTATTATAGTAATAGTAGCAATACCATTAGCATATTTTTATGTATTACCAGAACATGCAAAAACAAGAATAGATGTATTTTTAAATCCAGACTTAGATCCAAGAGGCTCAGGATATAATGTAATTCAATCAAAACTAGCAATAGGTTCAGGTAAACTATTAGGAATGGGGTTGTTAAAAGGAAACCAAACACAATTAGGATATTTATATCCTAAAACTACAGACTTCATATTCTCAGTAATAGGGGAAGAAATGGGATTTGTAATAGCAATACTAGTAATAATATTATATATAATGATGATAACAAAGTCCATATATGTAGCAAAAACAGCAAAAGATGACCTAGGCTCATATATAGCAATAGGAATATGTGGAATATTTACATTTCATATGCTAGAAAACATAGGAATGACAATGGGATTACTACCAATAACAGGAGTACCATTACCATTTGTAAGCTATGGGGGAAGTTCGCTAGTAACAAACTTTATATGTATAGGGTTATTATTAAACATCAGTGCCAGAAGACAAAAAGCCATATTTATGGATTAATTAAAAAAACTCGCAATAAAAATGTAGAGCAAAATAATATCTATGGATTGAAATTAAATCCACATGAAAATAATATTTATGGGGGCACATTGAATGTGCCCTATTAAAAACAAATGATAAACTAAATAGATATATTTAGAAACTATTGAACAAATAAGAAAAATCAAAGAAATTTCTTTAATTGTTTTCGCAATGCAAAAGTTTTTGACTGTAAGGAGAAAATCTCAAGGGATAGTGCTTATAGGATTTATATAATAGGAGGAATATATGCCATATTTACACAAACTAAAAATAGGAAATGTTGAACTAGAAAACAATATAATACTAGCGCCAATGGCAGGAATTACAGACTTGCCATTTAGAATAATATGTGAAAAATATAATCCAGGGTTAGTATGTACAGAAATGGTAAGTGCAAAAGCAATATATTACAATGATGAAAAAACTAAACTATTATTAAATACCAAAAACGAAAAAAGACCAATATCAATGCAATTATTTGGAAGTGATATAGAATCAATGAAAGTTGCAACAAGATATTTAAATGATATAGCAGATATAATAGACATAAACATGGGATGCCCAGCACCAAAAGTAGTAAAGAATGGAGATGGAAGCAAATTATTATTAGACTTAAAACTAGCAAAGGAAATTGTAGAAGCTGTAGTAAAGGAGGCAAAACACCCTGTAACAGTAAAATTCAGAAAAGGGTGGGATGAAGAAACAATAGTAGCAGAAGAAGCGGCACAAATATTTGAAAAAGCAGGAGCATCTGGAATAATCATTCATGGCAGAACAAGAGCACAATACTATTCAGGAAATACAGACTTAGAAATCATAAAAAAGGTAAAACAAGCAGTGAAAATCCCAGTAATAGGGAATGGAGACATAAAAGATGGAAAAAGTGCACTAGAGATGTTTGAATACACAGGTGTAGATGGAATTATGATAGGAAGAGCAAGTATAGGAAATCCATATATATTTGAAGAAGTAAAACGATATCTACAAAAAGAAGAAAATCCAGAAATCACAGAAAAAGAAAAACTAAAAACAGTACTAGAACACATAAATTTAGCAGTAGAAATAAAAGGAGAAAACATAGGGATAAAAGAAATGAGAAAACATTTGTCAGCATATGTAAAAGGGTTACCAAACAGTACACAAGCAAGGGAAAAAATAAACAAAATAGATACAAAAACAGAGTTAGAGAAATATCTAATAGAATACTTTAATGTAAATTAGAAAAAATATTTAGAGTGCACAAGGTGATATGCATTTCACTTTAAAACTTAACCATAATGTAATATTTAGCAAAAGGGGGAATAATTGACAAGACTACATAATACATGATATAATATAATTATGTTTTGAGCATTAAGTTTTGTTTGGTTGTTGACAAACTTTAAGATGGGCTTTAGCTATGGAGGCATAAAGGATGAAAAAGTGGATGAGTTTGCTGAGGCTATAAGTTATGCAACATATTTGTATAATAATAGCGAAACGGCACATATAAGATTTTCTTCAGTAGAAAAGAAAGACCTAGAAGGTCCATACAGTCAGGTAGATGCAATAATTGAAGACAATCCACTGACGCATATAGGGAACGTGGTGATATGTGCAGATATACCATATTATTCATCTATAGATGAATATTTATCTAACAAAAAGCCACATTACTATAGTGGAAGAATTATATGCTACACATGTGGTGTATCTTACTGGAATCCCGATATGACTTTAGGGAAAACAGAATATATACCATATGATGAAATCGCAGGGTTAAAAGATGAAAAAAAACCTCAGATCAATAGAGATTTTGATGGAGAAATAATTATTCTTTTATGTACAACTGATGCGATATTGGGATGGGCTGGTTTAGATGGTTTGTACCAATATGAAGATGCAAATGGAAATATGGAGTTTTACAATCCATATTTTATAACTTATAAGTAACCAAATAAACAAAAACAAAACCAAACAAAACAACAAAAAAGTCGGCTGTTAGTCGACTTTTTTGGTATAGTAGATCTATTTTATATAGATAATTTAAGGTGCAAGAATTGCTCCAAGAATTAGAATTCCCTCATTTTCATGAGGCTTATTAACTTCCACATTGGAAAATTTATAATTATTGAATATAAAAATATTTACAGTAATAAGATATTTAGTTAAAACAAGCAAGGAAAGTCGTTTTCTATATGAATAACAATATTTGTTATTTTAAAAAATATAAAAATATTAGAAAAAGTGCTGACAAATTAAATTGAGCACGTTATACTACCAGTAA
>CAPYID010000047.1 GCA_948739805.1 uncultured Clostridia bacterium
TGTAAGATTTTGTTGTAAATCTTATTAATTTATAAATATATTATACGAGAAAGGAAATGATAAAAAATGAAAGTAGATTCAGAGCAATTTTTCGATAGTATTTTTTTATCATACAATAAAATTTTAGAGAGATTACATGTATTAGGGATAACAACTAAAAATGGTAAAGAAATATCAGAACTAGATTTAAGAAGTGCTATAGATATAATGATAAAAAAACATCCAACATGTAGATGGAGAAGTGAAAAATTAGAAGTAGAAAATATTTTGTTTTAGTAGAGGGATATTACTGGTTGACTCAAGTCTATTTTCAAAAAGAAAAAACATTAATAGATGCTGATATAGATTTTTTTAAACTTAGAATAAAACAATATGAAGAGTTATTAAAAGTAAATCATAATAAAAATTGGTGGAATGAAGATATGGAGATAAAGCAACTATGTAAGTATTTTAATAGAGAAGATATTACCATTAGAAAAGCAGTTAAGAAAATGTGTGATGATGGGTTAGATGAATATAAATTATTAGTTAATAATAAAGTTGTAATTTCTAAAGAAGGAGTGGAATGGATTTGTAAAAATGTATTTAAACAGAAATATGTAGAATTGTTGGAACAATATAAGATGGAGTTAACTGAGAAGTATATTGAGGAAGGTTATCCTTATGATAATTTCTTTTGGAAAAATTAAAAAATAATAAAAAACTATTGCATAATAAACAAATGTTTTGTAGTATGTAACAAACAAAAATAAATTAGAAAATAACTCATAATTTGTTGTTTTAAAAAGTATTTTGTGATATAAAATAAGTAATTGGAATAAAGGAGATTATTTTTATGAATCCAATAATAAAATGGGCTGGTGGAAAAGAAAAAGAATTACCATACATAAAAGAGAACTTACCAAGTGAAATAGATAGATATATAGAGCCTTTTGTAGGAGGGCGGAGCAGTTTATTTTGAACTATATATTGAAAATTCAGTAATAAATGATAAATCTGAAGAATTAATAAATTTATATAAATGCATTAAAAATCAAGATAAAGAATTTTTTACTAAATTAAAAGCTATTTATAAAAACTGGGTATTATTAGAAGGTGTTGTTGAAAATAATGCAGATGAACTATTAAAAATGTATAGAGAGTATTGTAAACAACTTGATAATAAAAATACAAAAGAAATTAAGCAACAATTTAATGATAGAATATATGCATTTGTAATAAGACATGCTAAAGAATTTAATGGGATATTATCTGCAGAATTTAATATTGAAATAGATAACTTTATTAATGAAATTGTAAAAAACCTAATTTCTAAAATGAATAGAATGTATAAAATAGAAATTCAAAGAAAAAGGATGAGTGAAAAAGATACTCTTGATAATATTGAATGCGCATTTAAAAGTGCATTTTATATGCACTTTAGACATTTATATAATGAAGCTGAAAATTTAAATATAAGTATACCATTTTATACAGCAATATTTTATTTTATAAGAGAATTTTGCTATGCCTCTATGTTTAGATATAATAAAAGTGGAAAGTTTAATGTACCTTATGGAGGGATAAGCTATAATAGAAAAGAATTTATTAAGAAAATTAATTACATAGGAAGTAAGCAAATTAAGGAATATATGAAGAATACTCAGATATATTGTGAAGACTTTGAGGATTTTCTTAAAGAAATCAAACCTAAAAAGGGAGATTTTATATTTTTAGATCCTCCTTATGATACCGAATTTTCAACATATGCAAAAAATGAATTTGCTAAACAAGATCAAGTAAGACTTTGTGAATATTTAAAAAATACAAAAGCAAATATAATGTTGATTATAAAGAATACGGATTTTATTTATAACTTATATAATACAAAAGAATTTAAGATAAAAACATTTGATAAAAAATATCTTGTTAGTTTTCAAAACAGAAACGATAAAGATGTAGAGCATTTATTGATAACAAATTATTAAGGAGGAAAAACCATGGCATGGGGGTGGAGGACAAAGCCAAGAAGTGTTATAAAAACTATACAGTGGTTTAAATCATTTGAAAAACTAGAGGGAGAAGATTGGGATTATTCTCTAAAAAAATTAAGTAAAAATATGAAGCCTATTCACCCAATTAGAAGGCAGTATTATTTTAATACTCAAATAGATATTGAAGAGTCTCCTATAAAAAATTTATCATATGACGAATATTTGAGTGGAAATTTTGATGGGGAAGCTGATAGCGAAAGTAATGCAAGAAATGATTTGGCAACATATAAATTTTTTGGTTTGGGATTTATTGACGCTAATGGAAAAGTTAGAGTTACTAAATCTGGGAAAATGATTGCGAAAGGTAATTTTGATAGCGAGATATTTTTAAAATTATTATTAAAAATGCATTTTCCTTCTATAAATACTGGGTATGGAAAAAATTGTTCAAAAGAAAATCCAGTATTTCCATTAAAAATGATAATAAATTTAGTATATGATTTAGAGTATATAAATCGTTTTGAAATGAGTCTTGCATTACTATGTAATAATATGAAAGAATATGATAAATTATTAAAGGCAGTAAAAGAGTTTAGAGAAGAGTACATGTCTCTTGAAAATAAGAGAGATGGTAATAAATGTAATGCATTATATAGAAAAATTGCAGAAAAATATTTTTCTTTAGAGGCAAAATCAGAAGGAACTTATTTTACAATGTGTGATGCAATCAATAGAGCATTAAGATTTACTGGCTTATTTAATATATCTGGAAGAGGAAATTATACTAAGGTTAGAATTGCAGAATATGCAAGGAAAAAAATTGAAATGCTAAGAAATTTCTATAATTACGATTATATAAAAACCGAAAAACTTGATGAATATATGGACTGGTTTGGTGATTATGATAATATTCAACTTCCATGGGAAAACGAAAAGAATCGTAAGGATTTAATTGTTGATAAAATAATATTATTAGAAGAAAAAATTGACGAATATAATAGTAAATATGGACTTGATTTAAAGTATGATAGTAATTTATACTATAAAGAACTTGACAAGAAAAATAAGGATACTAAACTTAAAGTTATAGAAAATGAATTAGTAGATCAAATTACAAGTTTAAATGAAAGAATATTTATTCAATATACTTCAAAAACTGAAAGCATTAGAAATGAGATTATTGAAAAGTTTGAAGATATTGTTAGTGGTGATGAAGATATGGCTGCTTTATGGCTAGAGTGCAACACATGGAAATCACTAGTTGCAATTGATGGAGAAAAAGATGTAAAAAGAAACTTTACTATTGAAGAAGATTTATCACCTAGAAATTTTGCACCTGGAACAGGGAACACGCCAGATATGGAATTATATAATGATAAATATATTATTGTACCAGAAGTATCATTAATGACTGGAGTTTTACAATGGGAACATGAGGCATCATCAGTAATAGATCACGTATTAAATATAATAAAAAAACATAAAACTACACAGGTAACAGGATTGTTTATATCAAGTAGAATAAATGTTAGGACAATGTGGCAATTTTTCATCTTAAATAAGGAAAGTTGGATGGGAAATCCTGTGCCAGTTATTCCTTTAACTATAGGGCAATATATGAAGATATTAGAATACACATATCAAAACAATTTAGAAATAGATCAATTTAATAATTTATTACAATACATTCATAAAGGAGCAATAAATTGTAAAAATTATGAAATTTGGGATAAAAATATAGAAAAATACATAGAAGAATGGAAGAAAAAAGAAGTTTCTTAATAATAGGTATTGAGTTAAACACAAGAAAAGCAAAATAAAAGGGTAATTAAGTATATTACAATATTATTTTGCTTTTTTATATTAAAGGAGGATTTTTTATGAGCAAATATACAGATATAAGATATTATAAAAATGTCTACAAAAAAATAGAAAATAAATTTAATATGCAAGGTGAAGAACAAAAAGATGTTACTAAAAGGCTAGTAGAATATATACAAAAAATAACTTATTAAAAAGAATAAAAAACAGAAAAAAATAACATAAATTATACACAAGATCAATATATCAAGATAATAGAGTATTATCTTAAGTAAGTAGGAAAATAATGCTTGGAAATATTGCATCAAAAATTACAAGACAAAAAACATGTATAATTGACCAAAAAATAAAATAAATATCAAATTAATTTAATAAAATTGTAAAAATATAGAAGAAATAATCTAATAATTTAGATTATTTCTTTTTTTCTACAAGAGAGTTTGACAATATTTTAAACAAATACAAACTATAATAGAACTATCATTGCTATTGGAGGTGAGAAATAAAAAAATTGAAAAATAATTGTTAATAACAATTATTTTCCAATTTGAAATTATATTAAGAGAGGAATTTAAACAAAATGACTATATACTTAGATATAGTATTTGTAGAAAACATAATAATGAATTACATTATTTTATTTGCAACAGGAATTATATGTAAAGAAAAAATTAGGCAAATTAGAATCATTATATCAAGTATCATAGGTAGTATTTATTCAGTATCATATTACATAACAGAAATTACATTATATGCAACAATAATAGCAAAAATCTTGCTATCAATATCAATGATATATATAGCATTTAATTCTAAAAACATAAAAAAAACATTCAAATTATTAATAATATTCTATCTTACATCATTTGCCTTTGGGGGATGTGCATTTGCAATTATATATTACATAAAACCACAAAATATACTCTATCAAAACGGTAAATTTATAGGGTTATATCCTATAAAGATTGCAATATTAGGGCGGACTACTAGGCTTTTTAATAATTAATATAGCTTTTAAGCTAGTAAAAAACAAGTTAAACATAGATGATATATTTTGTAATCTAAAAGTTTGGAATAATGGAAAAGAGCAGACATTAAGAGCAATGATAGATACAGGAAATTTATTAAAAGATCCAATAACAAATTCACCAGTAATAATAATAGAGAAAAATAAATTATCAAATATATTACCAAAAGAAATATTAGAAAATACCGAGAAGATAATAAATGGGAGATATGAATTTAGTGACGAATACCTTAAATATGCATCAAAATTCAGAGTATTACCATTTTCATCTTTAGGAAAACAAAATGGAATGCTATTAGGATTTAAAGTAGACAAAATAGAAGCGGAAATCAATGATGAGGAAATAATTAGAGAAGATGCGATTGTCGGAATATATGACAAAAAACTATCAAACAGAAATCAATATGAAGGTCTAATAGGATTAAACTATGTTGAAAAAAGTTGTTAACAGCAAATAAGGAAAGGAGAGTGATAAAAAGTGAATATATTAGAGATATTAAAAATCAACATAAACAATATTTATAAAAAGTACATAAATAATGTAGAAGGGCAAAATACAGAAATATATTACATAGGGGGAAGCCAAACATTACCACCACCATTATCACAAGAAGAAGAAGAAAAGCTATTAGAAAGTTTAGAAAAAAATGATGAAGAAGCAAAAAAAACGCTAGTAGAGAGAAATTTAAGACTAGTAGTATACATATCAAAAAAATTTGAAAACACAGGAATTGAAATAGAAGACTTAATATCAATAGGAACAATAGGACTAATGAAAGCAATAAACACATTCAACGTATCAAAAAACATAAAACTTGCAACATATGCATCAAGATGTGTAGAGAATGAAATATTAATGTATCTAAGAAGAACAAACAAAACAAAAGGAGAAATATCAATAGATGAGCCATTAAAGCAAGATGGAGATGGAAATGAGCTATTATTATCAGACATATTAGGAACAGAAAACGACATAACGTCAAAAAACATAGAAGACGAAGTAGACAAAAAATTACTAAGAAGTTCAATGAAAAACCTAAACGACAGAGAAAAGCACATAATGGAACTCAGATTTGGATTCTGTACAGGCAACGAAAAAACCCAAAAAGAAGTGGCAGACATGTTAGGAATATCGCAAAGCTATATCTCAAGGCTTGAGAAAAAAATAATAGGAAAAATGAAAAAGGAAATATTAAGTAAAACAGGATAGCATGGAAAATTTACGAAGTAAATTTTACAGGCTTAAAAATAGGAAAAGAAAGATTTTTCTCAAGGCTTGAGAAAAAAATAATAGGAAAAATGAAAAGTATAAAAACCCTCATTTTGGAAATAATATTAAAAGCAATATTTTCAAAAGAGGGGGGTCTTTTTTTTATGATAAAAAAGGTAGAAATATGTGGAGTAAACACATCAAAATTACCTGTATTATCAAACGAAGAAAAGAATAAACTATTAATTAGAATAAAAAATGGAGATGAAGAAGCAAGAGAAGAATTCATACAAGGGAATCTAAGATTAGTATTAAGTGTAATACAAAGATTCAATGGAAGAGGGGAATCGCCAGACGATTTATTTCAAGTCGGATGTGTAGGACTAATAAAAGCTATAGACAACTTTGATATAAACCAAGAAGTACAATTTTCAACATATCGGTGTACCAATGATAATTGGAGAAATAAGAAGATACTTAAGAGACAACAATCCAATAAGAGTAAGTAGATCAGTAAGAGACTTAGCATACAAAGCCATACAAACAAAAGAAGCAATAATGAAAGAAAAAGGAAGTGAACCAAGCATAGAGGAAATAGCAAAAGCAATGAACATAGACAAAGAAGAACTAGTATTCAGTTTTGATGCAATACAACTGCCAATATCATTACAAGAGCCAATATATAAAGATGGAACAGAAAACATATTTGTAATGGACCAAATAAAAGACAACAAAAACACAGATGATAAATGGACAGAAGATTTAAGTATAGCAGAAGCTATGAAAAAATTAACAAAGAGAGAAAAAGACATAATAGCAAGAAGATTTTTTGACGGAAGAACACAAATGGAAGTAGCAGATGAAATAGGCATATCACAAGCACAAGTATCAAGACTAGAAAAAAATGCAATATCAAGAATAAAGAAAACATACAAATGATTTTTATATCAATATTGTAGGAGTATTTTAATAGCATTAGATTTATTATGCTTTTAAAATACTCCATTACTATTGACATTGATGGTTCCAAAAGCATATAATAATAAAAAAAGAGGGAAGCAAAGGTTGAATTTAGCCCTTTTCCAATCAACTTTTGCCTCAAGAAAGGAATAATAGTAAAAATGAAAAATAATAAAAAACTAAAAATACTAGTATTTGCAATTGCATTATTAGCATTTGTATCATTAGTAATACTAATAAGTAATATATCCAGCACACGAAAATCCCTAAGCAAAGCAAGCAATAATGCAAAAAACGCAAGTCTATACATTCATAATGGAAATTTAAACAATTATGAAAACTGTAATGCATTATGTCCTTATGATGATAACAGAAATAATTGTGAAAATTCTAATATTTCATGCCCTAATGCTGGAAGCAGAAACAATTGTGAAGAATACAATACTTCATGTCCTTATTATGTAAATACAAACAATTGTGAAAACTGGAATAATTCAAATATTCACCATGGAAACAGACAAAATTCTCATTCCCACAATGAAAAATGCAATAATTATAATTTTTAAAAATTTGTAAGAGACACAAAATTACTATAATCAAATTATAAATGTGATAGTAAAATTATTTTAAAAGGAGATAAAGTTATAGCAAGAGTGTTAAAAAATAAAGAATTAGTAAATACAAGATTAGCAACAAATTATGGTGGATGGATGTATTGTGATAAGTGTAATGAAAATATAGGGTATCTATGTTATTCTACTTATGATAGATTAGAATTAAAATATAAATGCAATTGTGGAAGTCAAGGTAGTGCATTATTGGATTTTGAAGATAGTGAGATAGGAAAAGATTGTGATGCTGAATTAGTTATTATAAAAAATAGATTATGCTGTCCAAAAGATAAAGAACCTTTAATTACTATATTAGAAAAAAAAGTGGCTAATTATGAAATGAAAATTACATGTAAATCTTGTGAAAGTATTTATAAAAAAGAAAATTTAGGGAGGAGGTAATCAAGAAAGACAACAAGGCACAGAAAATTTGCGAATTGTATTATCTTAGAAAGGATTAATTATGGGAGAAATGAATAAAATTAAAAATGATGGATGGGATGCTATAACAAATGCTTGTGAAAAAATATATCCAAATCAAAAAGATCCAAAACATTATGGGACATTAATTAGTTGGCAACTTGGTGGAAATGATCCCCTAAAAGGAATAAGTGTTTATGATGCAGGAGATTGTTGGCATTTTGTTACTTATGGATTATCAGAGTTATTTGATAAAGAAACAGACAATAAAGATATTAGTGGATATGGAATGGAATTTACTTTTAAACTAAAAAAAGATAATTACGAAGATGAAGAAATGGAAATAAGGGGGATATGTGGTATTCTGCAATCTATTGCAAGACAGACATTTACCACAGGAGAGATATTTAATTCATATGAATACCTATATTATACAGATTATTCAGAGGGGATAGATATAAAAAAACAATCTAATATAACTGGATTTATAACTATTCCAGATAAAGAAATTGAATCAATTATGACACCAAATGGAAAGGTTAATTTTGTTGAATTTATAGGAGTAACAGATGCAGAATTAAATGCAATTATGAATAAGAAAATAACTGTAAGGGAGTTATATAAAAAAATTGGTTCTGATATAACAAATTATAATAGGAGATCTGTAATATAAATTTAAATATAATTAGCATTTACCATAAGTGGTAAGTGCTTTTTGTATATATACAACAAATTAAAATAGGAGAATTATTTTGTGAAAAGTCTTATAAAAAAATTGGACATTTGTTACATCTGAATATAAACAAAGCATGAATATAGATTTTGAACTATATGATGAACTACATATAATTTAAAATATAAAAAGAATGAATATGATTAACAAAAATATATGCTAATCATCTTCGTTCTTTTTAATTCAATAAACACATATAATATAACAACAAATTAAAAATGAAGGGATGAATATATATGAATGGAAAAGGATTAGATTTTAAGCATAAAGAAGTTATTAATATAAAAGACGGAAGAAGGTTACGGATATGTGCAAGATGTTACAGCAGACTTAGAAAGTGGAGTAATAACCTCTATAATGGTTGCAAAAAAGAGAATAGATATAATAGGTTTGAATTTGAAAGAATTCGTAAGAAAAATAGCTATGTTACAAAAAAGAAGCAAAAAAGGACAGGCTATGTTGTAAGAGAACAATATTGTTATGATGTAGTTTGTAAGGTAGAATTATATGTTATGAAGAGTATATGAAAATATACTCTTTTAAAATGTAAAAAAATAACAAAATTTGTAAATTGTATTGAAAAAACAGTGAAATATGTGATATAAATAATACTACATAAGACAAAAGGAGGTCATATATATGGATAGAAATATTGATATTATAAGCAGTAGAAGTAATGAAAATAAAGAAGTAACTGAATTTTTAAATGAATTGAAAAATTCTATAAATAATGAAGAAATAAAAAATATAAAAAGCAAAGGCATATTATATAAAAATTTGTGTGATGAAATACTAGAAGAAACAGCTTTAGCACAAAAATATAGAGGAAAGTTAAAAAATATTGTAAATGAATGTATGAAAAACGAATCCTATGAAAGTGATTTTATATACATAAACTATGATAATTCTAAAAATGCTTTTACTATGAATTATTACAATGATGGGAATATAGAAAAAACAGAATTAACTCCGAAAGATATTAAGGATTATAATTATAAAGTTGGTATGACATATGAAATAGGAGAAGATGATACAATGGTAGAAGCGAAATATTTAAAGGATAGCATTAAAATTGATGTGAATTCAGCATTAAATAGTTTAGAACGTGAAAATAGAAATAATCCATAATAGAATGGTGATAATATGAGTGAAATGAATGAATTAGTAAATGTTAATATAAATAAAGTACAAGAATCTGTTGTTATAGTCAATAATGATAAACCTTTATTTAAAAAACAAGATTATCAAACAATAGAAGGAAAGCCAAAATACTTTGAATTAGATGAATACGGAAGAAGCAGTGGTGCAATTGCTATGCTTAGTATAGATACAATACCATTAGTTACAAAGAAAAAGATAACATATCCTTTACCAAGTGGTTGGAAAATATACTTTGAGAATAAAAGATTATTTGAAAAATGTCATATAATAGCATATAGTTTATCAGCAAAACTTGCCAAAACAAATAATATTTTTATAGGGACTAGAAACTTAAATAGAAGTAGCATGAAGAAGATTGAAAATGAAATAGGAGAGTATATTAAAGATAATTTAGTAAAAATACTATATAGAGTAACAATAAAATGCAAGGGAAAAGACCAAATTCCAATAGGAATTTTAATAGAAGCACAAGCAATAAATGATAAATTCAGTATTTGTAGATTCTGTTATAATGTTCAAGAAGGAGTAAAATTTCAATATAGTGATGGAAAAATTATTAAAGATTCAAGAATTTGGTCAAAAATATTAGAAAAAGGAAGCAAGATTACAAAAGTTGCAAATAAAAAGAAATCTAAAGTAAATGAAAATTACATAATAAATACTAAAACAAAAAAATTTCATTTATTAGATAAAAATTGTAGTAAATTAGATAATGTTTTACTACAAAATATACAAGAAACAACAGCCAAACAAAAAGATTTACTAGATGCAGGATTAAAAAGATGTAAAGAGTGCATGAAGGAATAAAAAATAACATTAACATTATGATGTAATTTATAAAGTAGAAGTATAGGTTTAAAGAGAGCATATGAAAGTATGCTTTTTTTAAATAAAAAAACAAGAACAAAATTTCGCAAAAAGTATTAAAAAAAGTAAAGATATATGATATAAATAGTAGAAAAGTAGTGAAATTTAAATAAAATTCAGTTGTTCGGAAATTCCGAACAGTTGAAGAATAGGAGTATATATGGAAAATAGTATAGTTAATAAAACAGAAAAAAACTTTGAAGATATTAAACATATTGACGAAAATGGAGTGGAAGTTTGGTATGCAAGAGAACTAATGGAAATGCTAGAATATAGTAAGTGGGGAAATTTTAGAAATGTAATAAACAAGGCTAAAGAAACGTGTAAAGGTAGCGGTATTACAGAGAAAGAACACTTTGCCGACGTTGGGAGGGTGTTAAAAGTTGGTAATAATGCTGAAATGGAAATAGATGATATGAAGCTAACAAGATATGCATGTTACTTAATAGCTCAAAATGGAGATAGTAGAAAGAAGCAGGTAGCTTTAGCACAAACATATTTTGCAGTTCAAACAAGAAAGCAAGAAATAACAAGAAAAGAGTATGAGCAATTAAGCGAAATTGTTTTTGATAAACTAAAAGTGGACCAAAAAATTACGATTTTGTAATTGAAAAACGGACCACTTTTTTAAATAACTCTAAATATATGATTTAATATATTTGGAGGTCGAAGGAGATGAAAAATTTATTGGACAAAGCATCAATAATTAGATTAAAAGAACAAGGATTATCAAATAGAGGTGTAGCAAGAGAATTAGGAATTGACAAGAAAACTGTTAATAAATATTGGAATGAATATAAAGATAATCTTAAAGAATTAAATGAAACAACTGATATAGCAAAGATTTCAGAAATACAAGAAAATATAACTTCTGCACCTAAATATAATTCTGAAAATAGGATTAGAAGGAAGGTAACCCCCGAGTTTTTAAAGGCTTTAGAAAAAATTTTAGAAGAAGAAGAAAAAAAGATTAAGACTTTAGGAACAAATAAACAAGCATTAACAAAACAACAAATTTACGAATTACTAAAAAAACAGAGTTTTCCTTTAAGCTACTCTACTGTTGTATTAGAAATGAAACGAATTAAAAGTTCAGGCAAAGAATGTTTTATCAGGCAAGATTATGATTTTGGAGATAGACTTGAATATGATTTTGGAGAAGTTAAACTTGTAATTAATGGTATTGTAAAACGATATTACATAGCTGTCTTATCAAGTCCTGCTACAAATTTTAGATGGTGTTATCTTTATGATAATTGTAAAAAAGATGTATTTCTAGTTTCTCATGTAAGATTTTTTGAAATGATTGGTGGAGTATGGAAAGAAATTGTTTATGATAATATGAGAAATGTTGTTAGTAAATTTATTGGAAAAAACGAAAAAGAACTTAATGAAGATTTAGTAAAAATGAGTTTGTACTATGGATTTGATATAAATGTAACAAATGCTTTTAGTGGAAATGAAAAAGGATATGTTGAAGGTAGTGTAAAATATCTAAGAAATAAAATATTTGCTGAGAATTACAAATTTAGTTCTGAAGAAGCAACTATAGAATATATGGAAAGTCAATTAATGAAACTAAATGAAAATAGTAAAATTGAAGAAGAAAAGAAAATTTTAGAACCTACTAAACCACCCTTAGAGTTAGGAGAAATTAGAAAAAGTTTTGTTAATAAATATAGTTTTGTGCAAATTGAAAATAATTTTTACTCTGTTCCAGAGTAGCTCGTTGGATTAACTGTAACAAGCAAAACATACAAAAAAAGATGTTGGAATTTTTCTAGATGAGTTACTAGAAAAAGAAATAAATCAAAGAAAAGATAATGGAATAAAGAAGCAATGAGCAAGAGCCAATTAACAGCTTACAAAAGAAAATTTGAAAAATACGATTTAGTAATATTAGATGAACTTGGAT
>CAPYID010000048.1 GCA_948739805.1 uncultured Clostridia bacterium
ATCGTTGGCATATAATTTTAATTGCACTTGGAATAGTATTTGTTCTTTTTGCAATTTATTTAGGACTTCCTAAATAAAGAAATTTAAAGGTAAACACAAAATTACATGTAAGTAGGGCAGATGATTAAGTTGAAATTATCTGTCTTTTATTATATAATCGTAACAAGAATTAGTAGTTTGAAAGGTAGATAATGATGAAAAATATTCTTATACATGGATTAGGTCAAAATAGTGAAAGCTGGGATAATACTAGTGTGTATTTAAAAGAAAATAATATTGATATAATATGCCCTGATTTGTTTGAGATAACAGAAAATACTTCAAAAGATTATAAAATGCTGTATAATACTTTTTCAGATTTTTGTAATAATCAAAAAGAAAAACTTAATTTGTGTGGTCTTTCATTAGGTGGAGTATTAGCATTAGACTTTGTAAAAGAATATCCAGAAAAGGTAAATTCTATTATTTTGATAGGTACTCCATATAAAATACCAAAAGCACTTTTTAAATTACAAGGCTTAATATTTCATATAATGCCGAAGAGGGTATTTGAAAAGATGGGTTGTTCTAAAAGAGAATTTCTTACTTTAGTTAATTCAATGAGTAATCTTGATATTGCAAAGGATTTAGAAACAATAAAGTGTAAAAGTTTAATTATATGTGGTGATAAAGATAATGCGAATATGGAAAATGCTAAACTATTAAATAAAAGCATTAAAAACAGTAAATTTAAAGTGACAAGTAATTCATCACATGAAGTTAATATTGATAATCCAAAGGAACTTGCTAATATAATTTATGATTTCTGGAAGGATAATCAATAGCACAAATTATAGAGGAGATGAATCAGATGAAAAAGAAAATATGTATTGGTATAGTAATATTTTTGATATTACTTATAATTGTAGGAATTATCACAAATTATGCAGATAGTGGCAGAGTATCAACAGGACATGAGCCAAAGTATTGTATAAAAGTAGTTAGTAATGATGGAAGTAAAGTAACTTATTGGGGATTAGGTTATAAAGTAATTCGTTATGTTGGAGTATCTCCAAATGAACCTTATGAAAATAACATTGGTACAAAAATGGGAAGTTGGTTTATGAATTATGAATTGCCTAAATCAAATACTATTGAAATTGAATATGAAGGACAAAAGATTACTATAACTGATATAAAAGATATAGGAACTATTGAAAATATATTACTAAATTCAAAATATGATGGGGAAATATGTGATGGAATAAATACTCATAAAATAGTATTAAATAATGAGGTTTATTATATTAAAGAATCATGTAAAGAAATACAAAAAGGTAATAAACAAGCAACAATTTCAACAGAAGATTTAAGCACGATAAAAAGTATCATTGACAATAAAATAAATGATGAGCAAAACAATACAAAATCTAATCGTAGTTCAGAAAATGTTACGATAGAAATTAATAATAGTACAATTAAACCTGAAAGTGTTTCAATAACTATTACTGATAATAATGAAAATCAGTATGGCTGGGGTGTTGAATTTAGAGTTCAAGAAAAAGTTGATGGAGAGTGGAAAAACTTAAACTATATATCTGATGAGCTGTCTTGGATTGATATAGCTTATGAATTAAATGAAGATAAGCAATTAACTCAAAAATTAGATATAGAAAAGTATTATGGAAAATTGCCTAATGGAATATATAGAATAGTTAAACCAGTTTATGATAATGGCTATATTGATATATATTCAAATGAATTTGAAATTAAATAATTAAAACACAAATTATATCACATATAATGGAGGAATTTACCTATGGAATTAGTAAAAGTTGGAGAAAAGACCTATTATATAAAAAATGCTACTAATATAGGAATATACAAGATTGATGAAACACAAGTATATCTTATAGACACAGGAAATGATAAAGAAGCAGGAAAGAAAATATTGAAAATAATAGATGAACAAGGATGGAAAGTTAAAGGAATTATTACAACCCATTCAAATGCAGATCATATAGGAGGAAATAAAGTTATTCAAGATAGAACTAATTGTACTATACTTGCTTATAATATTGAAAAATCATTTACAGAATATCCAATATTAGAATCTTCTTTTTTATATGGTGGTTATCCATTTAAAGATATTAGAAATAAGTTTTTACTAGCAAAAGAATCAGTTGTTATACCTATTGAAAATAATTTGCCAGATGGACTAGAATACTTTGCTTTAAAAGGACACTTTTTTGATATGATAGGCATTAAAACAAGTGATAATGTATATTTTTTAGCAGATTCTTTATTTAGTGAAGAAACAATTACAAAATATAATTTATTCTTTATTTATGATGTAAGGGAATTTCTTAATACATTAGATTATTTGAATACATTAAATGGAAGTTTATATATTCCATCTCATTGTGAAGCAACAAATAATATTTCTTCTTTAATAGAACTTAATAAAAATAAAGTTAAAGAAATTATAGATAAGATATATAATATTTGTGAAAAAGAAATGAGTTTTGAAGAAATATTGAAATACATATTTGATGAATATAACTTAACTATGAATGCAAATCAATATGTTTTAGTAGGAAGTACAATACGATCATACTTATCATATTTACTAGATGAAAATAAATTAAGTTATGAATTTAAAGACAATAAAATGTTATGGAAACAAGTATAATTAATTTATCTATGAGATATTAGAGATTAGAAATAATCTCTATATTTTTTATTTTTTAGAAAAAGTTGTAACCTTTTTTTAAAAAATGTTACTATAGGTATGAAAGTTAACTGAAAAAATAATAAGGAGATTTAGGTCTAAATTGAAAAATGAAATTTTAAAAGATTATCTAAAAAACGGAAAAGTAGATATAGACAAAATAATAGATGATTTCTATGGCTATGTCTATATAATAGTAAAAAATGGAGTAAGTATAGCCATGACAGATGAAGATATAGAAGAAATAGTATCAGATGTATTTGTTGCTATATGGAAAAACAGTATAAATTTATTAAAAACAACAGAAATAAAGCCATATCTAATAGGAATTGCTAAAAATGTGATAAGGAATAAGTATAGAAATACAGAATTAAATTTTTCTATATCAGATTATGAAGAAAATTTAATTGATACTTGTAATATTGAAAAAATCACAGAAGAAAACGAACAGAATAAAGTTATTCTTGATACTTTAAAAACAGTAAAACCAAAGGAATATGAAATATTTATAATGTTTTATTATGAATCAAAATCAGTAAAAGAAATAGCAAAAGTGTTAAATTTATCTACAAGCAATGTTAAAACTATACTTCATAGAGTTAGGAAAGTCATTAAAAGAAATTTAGAAGATGGAGGTTATAGCTATGGAAAATAATGATTTAAAAGAAAAAGTACGAAAAAATGTAAAAGAGAAAATAGCTGTATTAAACTATCGGAAAGGAGTTTGTTATGAAAAATAAAAAAAGTAAAAAAATAATTTATGTAATAACTTCGAGTGCAGCAGTATTTATTTTTGGATTTGGAATTATTTTAGGAACAAATAGGTTTAATAATAATCAAGTACAAAATGATACTCATTATGGAATTTCAGATTTACAAGATATTAAAAATAATAAAGAATCATTAAAAACAGAATTAAATATATACAGAGTATCAAGTTTAACAAGTTCAGATATGGATGTAAAAATTGATAATTATAATCAAAAAATGCCACAAGAAATTTGGAAAAAAATTTTAGAAGAATTTAAAGTAACAAATGGAATTAGTTATGAAGATTTTACAAATAAGATTCCAGAAAAATTTATGTATTGTAACTTCTATACAATTTCTACAAGAGGATATAAAGATAATAACTTATCTAATGAATATCGTAAACATGATTATGTATTTGAATATAGAACAGAAAACAATGGAAAAATACTTATAGCACTTTGTAAAAATGAAAAACCACTTAGGGATTATGAATTTGAATTTAAAGGAGAAAAATCGCAAATAGGAAATACTGAATTAGAAATAGCACAATATAATAACAAATATATGGCTACTTTTGAATTTAACAATGTTAATTATGATATAGAAACAACAGATATAACAGAAAATGAATTATTAGAATTATTACAATCAATACTTACTGAAAATAATAAAAATTTAACAGTAGAAGATAAAGATACAAACGTAAAAGAACAATCAAATGACATTAAAAGTACAGATTTTCCAGATTATTATGCAGGAAAGCATGTAAATGATGATGGAAACAATATAATTTTACTTTGTGAAGATAATGAAGCAAACAGGAAAGAAATATGCAGTTTGTTAGGTATAACAGAAGGCAAAACTATATTTAAAACAGCAAAATATTCATATAATTACTTAACAGAATTGCAAAGTAAGATAAGCCAAAAAATGATAGATAAGGAATTTACTTTTGTAACAACATCTGCAATAATGGAAAATAATAATGATATAAAAGTTACTGTAACAAGTAATAATGAAAGTGATTTAAACAAAATAAAATCACTAGATACGATAGGTGGGGCTATTGATATTGAGTACAATACAAATAGTAGAGCAACAAAAGATTTGTTAATTGAAAAAAAATAAGCACATAATAAAAAATGGATAATTAGTTGTTTGCTAAGTATTCATTTTCTATGTTATAATCATCTCAAAAAATTATTTATTTTATGGATTAGTTTGAAATATAACTAATCTTATTTTTAGCAATTTTCTACAAGAAAGATTTATAGAAAAATGTTATTCTTGCATAGAACTGTAGGTGATTTTATGATAAAAGAAGAAAGAAAAATTGTATATGATGAAGAATTGCAAATAGAAGCTGTTTCTTTTAATGGTGTTCATCAACAATTTGCAAAGCACTTTCATGATTATTATGTAATAGGAATTATGAAAAAAGGGAATAGAAAATTTATTTGTAATTCAAAAAATTATAATATACAAACTAATAACATCATTCTCATAAATCCAAATGATTATCATGAATGTATAGATATAGGACAAAATAGTTTAGATTATGAGGCAATTCATATTTCAAAAGAGATAATGACTAATTTAGCAAATGAAATTTTTAAATCCAAAGATATGGTTATTTTTAATAAAAATGTAATTTCTGATGATACATTATTAAAAGAAATTGAAATATTAACTAATTTAGTAATTTCTAATGATAAAACATTAGAAAAAGAAGAATTATTTTATATCGTTATAAAAGATTTGTTAGAAAATTATGCTGCATTTAAGACTACTGATGAAAATATAATGCTTAAAACAAAAGAAGTGTGCGATTATATAGAAAATAACTATACAGATAATATAACATTAGATAAATTAGCGAAGGTAGGAGCAATAAGCAAATATCATTTAATAAGATTATTTACTAAAGAAAAAGGAATAACACCTTATAAATACCTAGAGCTATATAGAATAAATCAAGCTAAAAATCAGTTACAAGAAAACAATTCAATATTAGATATATCTATACAATGTGGTTTTTCAGATCAAAGTCATTTTACAAATTTATTTAAAGAAACAATAGGAATCACACCAAAACAGTACAAAAAAATTTTTGAAGAAAGGAATAGCAATAATGAATGAAGAAAGAAAATGTGTTATGATAGTTGATGAAAGTCTACCACTTGGAATAATTGCGAATACAACAGCAATATTAGGAAATACATTAGGAAGTCATTATCCTGGTGCAGTTGGAAAAAATGTACTAGATAAAAATGAAAATGAACATTTAGGAATAATTGAAATACCAATTCCAATATTAAAAGGAAATAAAGAGTTGTTAAATAATTTACGAGATACTTTATATAAAGAAGAATACAAAGATATGATAGTTGCAGACTTTTCTGATGTCGCTCAAAGTTGTAAAACTTATGATGAGTATATACAGAAAATTAGTAAAGTAGATTCTAATAATATAAACTATTTTGGAATCGCAATATATGGAACAAAGAAACAAGTAAATAAATTGACAGGAAGTATTGGATTATTAAGATAATATTGAATATTAAGCAGGTAGTTTGTTGAAAATTATCTGTTTTTATATTATAATCTTTTTGAAAAAATAATAGGAGAATGATAAAATGAGTGAATCTAATATTAAGAATATAAATTTTCATAGTGATATACTAGATAAAGAAATGGGAATAAATGTGTATTTGCCAAAAGAATATAAAGAAATTGGAAAGCCACTACCAGTATTATATTTTCTTCATGGTAGAAGTGGAAATGAAAGCATTATGTACGATTTGAATATAAATGTAAAAGCAGATGAAATGATAGAAAATGGGAAAATAAAGCCATTAGTAATTGTTTGCCCTAGAATTGAAAACAGTAGAGGAGTAAATTCATCTTCAATAAGCAAAGAAGTATTAAGTCCAGGAAATAGTGGGATTATCATAAATGTTGGAATGTATGAAGATTACTTTATAAAAGAAGTTATACCTTTAATTGATAAAGAGTTTAATACAATAAAAACAAAGGAAGGTAGATATATAGGTGGTATTTCAGCAGGTGGGTATGCAGCACTTCATAATTCATTTAGACATCAAGATTTATTTAGCAAAGTTGGAGGACACATGCCTGCAATGGAACTAACTTTAGAGGAAGAAGATACACCATATTTTAAAGATATGTCAGTATGGGAAAAATATGATCCTATAACGATTGCTAAAAATAATGAAATTTCAAAAGATATTAAGGTATATCTTGATGCAGGAAATCAAGATGAGGGACATTTTTATGAGGGATGTAAAGTTTTACAAGAAATATTGGATAAGAAACAAATAACATCTCAAAACCATATTTATGAAGGACACCACAATGGAGAATATATAATATCAAACCTAGAAAAATATTTAGAATTTTATAATTCATAAATTCAAATTATGGAGGAAAATGATGAAAGAAATAGATCCAAAACAAACTAAAAGAGCAAAAGCCTATGAATTATGGATGAAAGCACCTAATCCAATGGTAACATTTTTTAAAACTTTAGATGTAACACCACTTGTCAATAAGAGTAAGAAAAGCAAATTAAAGTTTAATATGTTATTGGATTATTGCATTGGTAAAGTAGCTTCTAATATAGAAGAATTTTATTTACTTCCAGTAGGAGATAAACTAATTCAATATGATACAATTGCAGTAAATACTATTGTAAAAAATAAAGATGGTGAAGTAAGCTCATGTGATATATTATATACAGATGATTTGGATAAATATAATACAGATTATTTAAAATATACACAGGAAGTAGGCAAAACTTGTAATGATAGAGATTTAACTGATAGTATGGTAATTGGAACATCTGCTATTATAGATACAGAACTTGATGGAGCAGTTGGAATGAATAGTGGAATTTTTAATAATCCATTTATATTATGGGGTAGATATAAGAAGAAGTTTTTTAAATACTATCTTACAATTTCATTCCAATATCATCACACTCAAATGGATGGATCTCATGCAGGTAAATTTTTAGCAAACTTGCAAAAAGAAATTTATAATTTTAGATAAGCATATAGTAATTTATTACTAGAATCAGTGATTTGAAAGTGAGATATAGTATGGAAGATTTAATACAAAACTTATACAATTTGGACAATAAAGTAGCATATAGTTGCTTAAAAGAACTCGAACAAATAGCCTATACAAGTAATGAAGTATATAAGTTTTTTGAAACATTTGTAGAAATGTTAGATAATAAAAACTCATATATAAGAACAAGAGGTATTGTTTTAATTTCAAGTAATGCAAAATGGGATAACGATAACAAAATAAATTCAATAATAGATAAATTTTTAGAGCATATTGAAGATGAAAAGCCAATTACTGCAAGACAATGTATAAAATCGTTAGAAAATATAATCAAATATAAAAAAGAACTTGAACCAGTAATAAAAGAACGATTACTAAAAGTAAATTATTTAAAATATGAAGATAGTATGCAAAGTTTGATATTTAAAGATGTAGAAAAAATATTAAATTTAATTAAATAAATTACATTTGAAATGGAGATATAATAAATGAGAATTTTAACAATTATTGGAACACCACATAAAGGAAATACAAGAGCAATAACTGATTTGTTCTTAAATGAATTTAAAGATAGAAAGACTGAATTTGACGAAATTGTGCTTCCAACTGATTTTGGAGAGTTGTGTTATGGATGTGCAAATTGCATATTAAAAGGTGAAGAAAGTTGCCCTCATTTTAGTTCAGTTAGTCCAATAATTGAAAAAATAGAAAAGGCAGATTTAATTGTAATTGCTACACCTATATTTGTTATGTCTTGCTCTAGTGGATTAAAAGCATTATTAGACCATTTGGCTTATATGTGGTTAGTACATAGACCAAAAGAAAGTATGTTTAAGAAAGTAGGTTTAATTATTACTTCAGCAGGAGGATCAGGAGTAAAAGACACAGTTAAATTAATAAAGAATAATATGTTTTACTTGGGAATACCTAAAATTTATAATTATGGGGTTACTACAATGAAAATGGGTGGTAATTATATAGACTATAAAAACAAGGATAAAATTAAAAAGCAAGTGAAGAATAAAGCAAATAAAATAAAAAGAAGTTTAAAAAATAAAAAAGTAGGATTAAAAACACGATTCTTCTTCAATATGTTTGGAATGACACAAAAAAATGGGTGGAATAAAACTGATTCTGATTATTGGAAAAATAAAGGATGGCTTGAAGGGAAAAAGCCATATTAAAATGGTATTGATAATAAAAAGAATTATTAAAATAGAAAAATATATTATGCAAAATGTAAAGTTTGAGTTGCATTTTGCATTTTTTTATAAAGTGCAACTGGAAGTTGATAGTATTTTAAGAAGAACTACACTAAAATTAAAGATGAAGGAGGAGTAGTCTAATGAAATTTGGAGAAAATTTATATAATTTAAGAAAAGCAGCTAAAATGAGCCAAGAAAAATTAGCAGAAAAAATGGATGTTACTAGACAAAGTGTATCAAAATGGGAGAATGGAGAAAGCTACCCAGAAATGGAAAAGATAATGAAATTATGTGATGTTTTTCATTGTAAAATAAACGATTTGGTACACGAAAATATGGCAGATATAGATTCATTAGATGAAGAGATAAAAATGAGTGTAGTTAAATTTAAAGAAGAAAAGCAGAAAAAGATTAAAGGAATCAGTAAAGCAATTTATATTCTTGCAAGAATAGGAAAAATCCTTATAACAATAGCATTTCCAATAATAATATTTTTATTAATAGTTACACCTATATTCATAAGTAATATATAATTAAAGGATAATACGATTGTATTTAAAGGAGCAAGGATAGATGACAAAATAACGATAACAGAAGAAAACTCAAATGATGGTGTAAATTTACAACTAAAAGCAAATGGTATTTTAATTGCTGATGAAAGAAACCAAGATACAATTTTACAAATGAAAAATGTGTTAGAAAACAATTCTAAAGGACAAATAATACTTTCCTAGAATTAGGATATGTGTGTTTAATAATTTGTTTAATATTATATAGAATGACATTAAGTAGACTAGAAAAATTATTTATAAACATAAATGAGGGAGATACTCCATTTACATTAGAAAATGTTAAATATATTAAAGAAATGGCAAAACTTATGATTATAGCACTTATTTTACCAAGTGGCGGCGGAATCATATTTGAAAAAATACTGGCAACAGATTTAGATGTAGGTTTTGAATTGTTTGATATAGTACAAATATTATTCTTATTTGGAATCTCATATATATTTGAATATGGATATGAATTACAACAAGACACAAAAGCCAAAATGTATGGGGAGGTATCTGACAATGAATAAAAATGGATTTATAAAAGAATTATCTAAGCAAACAGGATATGATGAAGAAAAATGTATATTAATAAATAATGTGATAGAAAATTATTTCATATTTGGAAGAAAAAATAAAGACAAAATAATTAAAGATTTACAAATAAAAGCTAGTTTGAATGAAGATGATAGCGAGAATGTATATGATATTTCAATGAAAATAATTACTGGAGAAATAAAAAATAAGCTAAAACACCCATTTAAAAACCAAAATTAGTTATAGAGTAGGAATTTGAAATATAATTCCTATTTTAAAAACAACTATTTAGAAAAAAATCTAAATAGTTGTTGACATCAAAAAAATAAAATAGTATAATCTATTTAGATATATATCGAAATACTAAAGTAGAGGTGATTAAATTGGGAATGTCAGAAACATTAAAAGCAATTAGTGATCCTGTAAGAAGAGAGATACTTGAATTATTAAAAGATGGAAGAAAGACAGCAGGAGAAATATCAAGTAGTTTCAATTTAACAGGAGCAACAGTATCCTATCATTTATCGAACTTAAAAAAAGCAAATCTAATAACTGAAACGAAACAAAAGAACTTTATATTTTATGAGTTGAATAGTTCTGTATTTGAAGATGTTTTAGTATGGATTTATAAGTTGGGAGGAAATAAGAATGGAAAAGAAAAATAGAAAAACACTAATTTTAAGTGTAATTATATGTTTATTACCAATGATTCTAGGTAGCATACTTTACAATAAACTACCAGAACAAATGCCAATTCATTTTACAACAAATGATGTAATAGATAATTATGCACATAAAAATTTTGCATTATTTGGGTTACCACTAATTATGGCTATTGTTCAAGCAATATGCTTAATTGCTATTAATACAAAATTAAATAAATTAAAAAATGAGGAAAAACCTAAAATATTAAAAATAATGGAATGGTTTATTCCTGTTGTATCAGTGTTATTTTATGTTATTATGGTAGAAGTACCACTAGGAAGCACAGTATATGTTGGAAAAAGTATATGTTTAATATTAGGAATACTACTTATGATTATAGGAAATTATATTCCTAAAATGAGCTATGAGATGAGCAAGACAACATTTCATCCAATGCCTAAAAGTGAGAAGTCATTTAGAAAAATGAGTAAGATTATGGGATATTCATTTATTGTAATGGGTATAGTTTTGCTAATAATGATTATATGGATATAGCATAAATAAATTAAGAGAAAAGTATAGGAAGATATTAAGAAATTAGTATCTTCTTTTTTGAAATATGACAGACAGATGTCATATTTATATGCTATAATATTGACAGGAGGAAAATATGCAAGTAAATAATAGATTATTTGAAATAGTATATATATTATTGCAGAAGAAAAAAACTACAGCTAAAGAATTAGCTGACAGATTTGAGGTATCTACGAGAACAATATATAGAGATATTGAAACATTAAGCACAGCAAACATACCAATTTATGCAAGTAAAGGAAAAGATGGAGGAATAGGACTTTTAGATAAATATATACTAAATAAAACTATTCTCTCTGAAGAAGAGCAAAATCAAATTTTGTTTGCATTGCAAGGAATGAAAAAAGTAAAAGGACAAGATGAAAAAGATATTTTGGAGAAGTTAAGTATATTATTTAATAAAGAGATAAACGATTGGATCAAAATTGATTTTTCTAATTGGGGTAATGTACAAGAAGAACGATTTGACATTATTAAATCTGCCATTTTAAATAAGCAGCTAATAGGATTTACTTATTATAATTCTAATGGAGAAGAAAGTAAAAGAATTGTAGAACCATTACAAATATGGTTTAAAGATAAATCATGGTATTTAGTAAGTTATTGTAAATTAAAACAAGATTACAGAATATTCAAGATTGCTAGAATAAAAGAAGTTAAAATGTTACAAGAACATTTTGAAAGAGAATTACCCAAAGAAGAAAATGAACAATATAACTTCAAAATAATAGAACTCGAACTAGAAATAAATAAAGCTATGACTTATAGAGTATATGATGAATTTGAAAGTAAGGAAATAACGAAAAAACAAGATGGAAACTTTATTATAAAAGTGAAATATCCAGAAAATGAATGGGTATATGG
>CAPYID010000049.1 GCA_948739805.1 uncultured Clostridia bacterium
ATAATACTACAAATTTTTTATAAAAGTTTGTTTCACATCATTGACATACTTACAACTTTAACATATAATTCTTTCATTTGGATATTTACTTTAAAGTCTTTCCAGTTACTATTCACCCGTGAATTTTCTGTCAACAGCACCTCTCCCTCCTTTAGGTTCTCGAAATAGTGCTTAACAAAAAGCATAAGCTCTTTTTTAGTTTCTTCAATTATGTTTTGTGCTTCCTTTACCTTGTTAATATCAATTGTCATATTTGTATCCTCCTTGTTGTGTCTGTGAATTAAAGTTCAATTCACATGGTTACTCTGTATCTAATCTTATTATAGAATATCGAAAAACAAATATCTACATAGGCTTTTTATCAAAATTGATAAAGAAAATATCAATTTTGTATTTATATTGACATATACATTTTATTTTTTTATAATTTAATTATGTAAAGTGCATCTATGTAACTCGAACTTTGAGTTACTAAAAAACATTATTTCTTATATATAAGGAGGAGCTTAACTATGAAACATAATGACGAGGTTCTTTTTAGAAACATAACTGCAGATGAGAAAACAAAGGAGCTAATTCGGAAATGGATGGCAAATGCTCAAGTAAACTACTTATGCTTTGCATCAGTGCTCAAAACACTTACTAAACGAAATGGACCATTCTGTCTGACCTCTTGGAGTTACGACTTTTCAAATACATTCATATGTGAGTGTGAAGATAACTGCAACAAAAAGTATAAAGTTTTAATAAGTTTGTTTCTTAATGGACAAAATATACAACTTGATTTTGGACCATTTGAAAATAAACTTTATATTGCTAAAGAAGGCAAATTCTTACCCCTCAAACGAAAGTAAACTTTTAGTTGTTCATTACATTTAGTTATAATATTCATTATAATCTGCAAAGTATTAAAATCTCAGAAATTATATAGACTTCAAAAAGTCCTTTGTATAATTTCCGAGATTTTAATTTGCTTCTTCTTATACTTTTTTAGTATCTTCCATTATGTTTGAATATGTCATGCTAATAATATTGGTATTTTTTTATATGCCTTCTATATCCTTAATAATTTCTATAACTTCTGGTAATGATTGTAATCTACTCTTCTTTCCCATATGACCAATTCCTTCTATTTACATATCCTTTGAATTTATAGTTTTTGCAAAATCTTGTAAAATTTGAAATGGGACTATATGATCATCATTACTATAAATTGAGTATCTATCCATATATTCAAACGAATTCTTCGAATGGCGGGCGATTAATAATCGCCCCTACACAGTAAATATTTGATATATAATGGTCGTAACCACCCAAGCTAATACCATTTGAAATAATATTAATTTTATTGTAAATCTATTTGATTTTGTTTCGTTTTTGATGGTTGCCATTGTCGCAATACATGGAACATATAATAGGCAAAATATCATTAGGCATATTGCATTTAATGACGTAAATCCCACTGTATTTAGTGCTGAATATAGTTCTGTACTTTTAGAGGCTATTTCTATTCCATATAATACATTTATGCTTGATACTACTACCTCTTTTGCAGCAAGTCCTGATATTAACGCTACTGCTATTTGCCAATAACCTAGTCCTGCTGGTTTTAATATTGGTACTAATATTTTTCCAATTATTGCTCCAAAACTTTCTTCTGCATATTCTACAAAGCCAGTTGGTCCAATGTTTAATACTCCCCAAAGTATAATTGAGGCAATAAATATTATCGTTCCTGCTTTTTCTAAATAGTCTTTAACCTTGTCCCATACATATTTTCTTATAGTCGTAAAGTCTGGCATTTTATATTCTGGTAATTCTATAATTAGCTTTTCTCTTCCAGATTTTTTATCTATCTTTTGTGTTATTATTCCTATTATTATAGCAATTAAAACACCTATTAAATACATGCTTAATGATGCTAAAGCTCCATATTTTCCAAAGAACATCCCTGAGAATAATACATATATTGGAATTTTGGCACTACATGACATACATGGTATTAACATTATCGTTTTTTTTCTGTCTTTTTCACTCTTTAATGTTCTTGTTGACATTACTGCTGGAACTGAACATCCAAATCCTAATATCATTGGAATACATGCTTTTCCTGATAAACCTAATTTCTCCATTATACCATTCATTATGTAAGACGCTCTTGCCATATATCCACTATCTTCTAAAAATGCTAGGCATAAGAATAATATAAAAATATTAGGTAAAAATGTTAATATTCCACCTACTCCTGAGATAATTCCTTCTATAATTAATGAAGTTACTGCTTTACCTGCTCCTATTTCTTGTAATATGTATAAAACTTTATCAGAAAACATTTCTAGTGCTAATTCAAAATATCCTTTTATAAAGTCCCCTATTGTAAATGTTAATAAGAATACTATTGCCATTATTAGTATAAATATTGGTAAACCTAATATTTTATGTGTTAGTATTTTATCTATTTTGTCTGTACTATGTTCTCTTTCCTTCTTATTTTCTATACATTCATTAACTATTTGTTCTATATAATCATATTTTTTTGTTATTTCTTCTTCATTGTCTATTTTTACTCTTATATTATTCTTGTTTTCGGTTTGATTTAATTCTATCGCAGTTTCTAAAAGCTCATCAAGTCCACTTCTATTTTTTGCAGATATTGGTACAATCTTTACTTTTAACTTTTCTTCTAACCTTTTTATATTTATTCTCATTCCTCTTTTTTTTACTATATCCATCATGTTTAAAGCTAGAATTATAGGTTTACCTGTTTCTATTAATTGTAATGCTAAGTATAAGTTTCTTTCTAGTGATGAAGCATCTATAATATCTATTATAATATCTGCTTGTCCTTTTTCTATATATTCTCTTGATACCTTTTCTTCTATTGAATATGAGTTTAATGAGTATATTCCTGGTAAATCTGTTACTTTAATTCCTATATCATTATAATTAAAATATTCTTCTTTCTTTTCTATTGTAACTCCTGCCCAGTTTGCAACTTTTAGATTTGCACCAGTATATGCATTAAATAAAGTTGTTTTTCCACAATTAGGATTACCTATAAAAGCAAGGTTTAAGGTTTTCATTTTTTGATTCCTTTCTAATTTTTATAGATTTCGAGATTTCCTTATCTATTCCTAATCTTGTTCCCCTCACTTTTATTATTATTGACCCATTTATTCTTTTGTTTAATATCTCTATTATCGTTCCTTTAATAATTCCTAATACTTGCAATCTTGTTTTTGTTGTATTGTCTATTTTTATTTCTTCTATTATATATTTTTCTTTTGTAGTACCTTCTGATAAATTAAAAAATCCCATATTTATATATATGCCATTAAGAAATTATTATGACAAAAGGACACGATGTATCGTGTCCCTATATAATTATTTTATTTCTTTTCAATAGATAATACTTTATATTTTGCTATTTCGTTGTCTGGTAATTGTACTTCTACTGTTTCATCTTTTTTTGCTCCTAATAGTGCTTTTCCTATTGGTGATTCATTTGATATTCTGTTTTGTGATAAGTCTACTTCTGTTGAACCTACTATTGTATATTCAAATTCTTCATTAAATTCTAAGTCTTGTATTTTTACTTTATTTCCAACTTGTACTGTCTTTGTGTCTATTTCAGATTCATTTATTATCTTTGCATATCTTAGTTTGTTTTCTAAGTCTGCTATTTTGATTTCATTTTCTGCTTGTGCATTTTTTGCTTCATCATATTCTGAGTTTTCAGATAAGTCACCAAATCCAAGTGCAACTTTTATCCTTTCTGATATTTCACTTCTTTTTGTTGTTTTTAAATAGTCTAATTCTTTTTCTATATTATCATATCCTTCTTGTGTTAATAATACTTCTTTGTTATCCATTGTTTTTCCTCCCTAAATGTATATTGAATATAATATTACGCCAAATAATATGTTTTGTCAAGTATATTTTCATATTCTTTTTCTTTAATTTTTCCATTACTTCCAATTAAACTTTTAATTATAACTTTGTCCTTTATTATATCTTTTTCTATGTTTTCTATTTTGTCATTTCTATATAAGTAACTTTCATATATTTCCGCTTTTTCAAAATTTTTAGCCCAGTCTAATATACTCATTAATCGATTTTCAAAGTCTATTTCATATGAATGAATATTTATTCCTGAAAACCTTTTTGAGTTTACATTTATTTTTTCTTTTAAATTAATTAATATGGCATTATCATCTATTTTATACCTGTTTAGTGTGTCTTGTTCAAAATTAAAATTAAATATTACATCTACATCTTGTAACCCTTTTCTTTTGTTGTTTGATATTTCTAATACTATTCCTTTATTATAGTATAGCTTTTCTTCTATTATATGAAATTTTTCTCTATGGTTTGTTATTATTTTTATTTTGTTACTTTTTTTAGTTAATTCATCTATATAATATGAGATTAATTCACTATTTTCGTTTGTTACAAGTGCTACTTTAAGTTCTTTTATATCTATGTTCTGACATGATGAAATATATTCTAAAATTTGAATTATTAAAAATTTGAATAACCATCTTCCATCAGAGATTGGAATCCCTATATCTTCAATTTTTTCAATTAATTCTATATCTTGCTTTAATTCTTTTCCTATTACAATACATATACAGTCTTTCTTTTTCCTTTTTATTCGTCTTAATAATAATTTCTGCCTTATTTTTGATTTCTTGCCTTGTCCATATATATATATTGCTTTCATTTATATCACCGATTAATATATATGAACAAATTTGATATTTTAGAAGCTATTTTTTGTAAATCTTTATGTATTTTATCCAAAATAAGTTTCATAACACTATTACATTTTTCTAAATACTCCACTTACTTTTCCTAATATTTGACAGTCTGGTACAATTATTGGATCCATAGTTTGGTTTTCTGGTTGTAGTCTTATATGATCGTTTTCTTTGTAGAAAGTTTTTACTGTCGCTTCATCTTCAATTAATGCCACTACTATTTGTCCATTTTCTGCTGCATTTTGTTTTTTTACTAAGATTAAGTCTCCATCAAGTATTCCTGCTTCAATCATACTTTCTCCTCTGACTTTTAGCATGAAACTTTCAGTATTTCCTACAAAGTCTAAAGGAATAGGAAATGTTTCTGTTACATTTTCTACTGCAAGTATAGGTGCCCCTGCTGTAATTTTTCCAATTACAGGTACTTCTACTAATTCTCTTCCACCATAGAAATCTTTTGCTTCTGCTTTTTTCTTACTTATTTCTTCTCCTTTTGCATTTTTTATTAATCTTAATGTTCTTCCCTTTTTATCTTCTTTTTTTATGTATCCTAATTCTGAAAGTCTTGCTACATATCCATGAACAGTTGCTGTTGATCTTAATCCTACTTTTTTACCTATTTCTCTTACTGAAGGTGCATATCCGTTTTCTTCTATTTCCTTTTCAATATATTTTAGTATAGCTTTTTCTCTAGTATTTAAGTCCTCTGGATTCTTTCTTCTTTTCATATTTAATCTACTCCCTTTCTTAATATGTAAAATTTGTTTGGAAAAGGATAATCTTTTACCCTTTTCCAAAGCTAACCCTCATTCTATTATTTTCTTACAAACAGCCTTTTGTTTTGATTGACTTAATGATAACACAAAGTTTTATATTTGTCAAACATTTTTTCGTATTTGTTTGAAATTTTTTATTCTAGCTTAATGTGTACATCTTTTAATTGCTTTTCATCTACTTTTGATGGTGCTCTCATTAATAAATCCCTTGCTTTTTTATTTTTAGGAAATGCTATTACTTCTCTTATATTTTGTGAATCTGCTATGAGCATTATCATCCTATCAACTCCTGGTGCTGCCCCTGCATGTGGTGGTGTGCCATATTGGAATGCATTATATAGAGCTCCAAATCTTGTTTTTACATCTTCTTCATTGTATCCAGCAATTTCAAATGCTTTTACCATTATTTCTGGGTTATGATTTCTTACTGCTCCTGATGCCATTTCATATCCATTTACAACTAAATCATATTGATATGCTAATATTTCTAATGGATTTTTATTTTCTAATGCTTCCATTCCTCCTTGTGGCATTGAAAATGGATTATGATTAAAGTCTATAGTTCCTTCATCTGATAATTCATACATTGGAAAGTCCACTATAAAACAGCATTTATAAACATTTTTTTCTATTAAATCTAATTTTTTACCAAGCTCTATTCTTATAAGTCCAGCTATTTTTTGAGCTGTGGTAAATTCATCTGCTACAAAGAACATACTTGAATTGTTTTCTGCCCCATATTCTTTTTGTAATTTTTCTTTTATATCATCAGTAATGAATTTTGCTATTCCTCCTTGAACTAATCCTTCATTATCTATTTTTGTCCAAGCAAGTCCCTTTGCTCCACATTCGTCTACTGCAAATTCAGTCATTTTATCAAAGAATTTTCTACCTTGCTCTGCACCATTTGGAACTACTATTACTTTTACTGTTTTATCTTTAAATGCATTAAATTCTGTACCTTCAAATAATCTTGTTACATCTTGAATTATTAATGGATTTCTTAAATCTGGCTTATCTATACCATATTTTTCCATTGCCTCCCTATATGGTATTCTTAAAAAGTGTCCTTCGTCAACTTTCCAATTAGTGAATTTCTTGAATATATGTGGTACTAATTCTTCTATTATATTAAATACATCTTCTTGTGTCGCAAATGCCATTTCAAAGTCTAATTGATAAAATTCTCCTGGTGCTCTATCAGCACGTGGGTCTTCATCTCTAAAACATGGTGCTATTTGAAAGTATTTATTAAATCCAGATACCATTAATAGCTGCTTAAATTGTTGTGGCGCTTGTGGTAATGCATAGAACTCTCCTGGGTTTAGTCTACTTGGTACTAGATAATCTCTTGCTCCTTCTGGAGATGAATTTGCTAATATTGGAGTTTGAATTTCATTAAATCCCATTTCATCCATTTTGTCTCTTAATGCTTTTAAAACTTTAGAACGTAATAAAATGCTTTTATGTAATTTTTCATTTCTTAAATCTAAAAATCTATATTCTAATCTTAAGTCTTCTCTTACTTCTTGTTCTGTATTAATTTCAAATGGTAAAACATTTTTACATTTTCCTAAAATTTCTATTTTAGTTGCTGTTATTTCTATTTCTCCTGTTGACATTTTAGGATTTTTACTTGTTCTTTCTACTACTTTTCCTTCTACACTTATACAGCTCTCTGTTGTGTATTCCTTTGCTATTTCTTGCATTTTTTCATCATTTATTACTATTTGTGTTATTCCATCTTCATCTCTTAAGTCAATAAAAATCATTCCACCTAGATTTCTTATTTTCTGAATCCAGCCTGCTAGTTTTACTTCTTGCCCAACATTTTCTATTCTAAGTTCTCCACAATTACTTGTTCTATATTCATTCATTGCTATTTCATTCCCTTTCTTGGTTTTACGTGTTTATCTTTTCTAACCTCTAAGTTCTAATATCTATATTCTAGTTTAAAATTGTATCCATAGCCCAGAGTTTTTTAGCTCATTTACCTTTTGCATATGCTCATCATATGTTCTTGTAAAGTATACTTTTCCATTTTTGTCTGCTACAAAATATATGTAGTTATTTTCATTTGGGTTAATTGCTGCTTCTATTGATTCTATACTTATCATTGATATTGGTCCAACTGGTAATTTGCCAGTCATATTTGGTCCTCTAGTGTTATATGGATTATATTTATTTATATCTGATGAATATAAGTCTCTACTTCCCATATCTATTTTAAATGCATAATATGTTGTTACATCACTTTGAATTGCCATATTTTCTTTTAGTCTATTATATATTACTCCTGCTACATCTTTTCTGTCTTTATCAAATACTGCCTCGTTTTCTATTATAGCTGCTGCAGATAAGATTTCATGTACCGAATATTTTGATTTTTCTATATCTTGCTTATATTGATTTAATTTTTTTTCCATCTGGTTTAATAGTGTTTCAAATATCTTTTCTACTTTTACATCTTTATTTTCAAATTGGTATGTATCTGGAAATAAATACCCTTCTAATGGATAATAAATGTCTTCATTTTTTATTTCTTCTGTTATAAACCAATATTTTTCTATTAATGCGTTAATATATTCTTTATTTTCTAATAAAGAGTATACATCTTCTTCACTATTATTGGTATTTTCTGCAATTTTGCTTGCAACCCATCTCATGTTCTTTCCCTCTACAAATGTTATTGATATAGAATCTTTTCCATTAACTTTACCTGTTTGTAAGATTTCTGCAATTTCTTTTACTGATAAATTTTTCGTTAGATTATATGTACCTGCTTGAAAATTGTTTATATTGTTTAATTTTACATATATCTTAAATGCTAATTCATTTTTTATTAATCCTTCATTTTTTAATTTTGTCGCAATTGTAGAAGAACCTGATCCCATTGGTATTTCTAAACTATGTGATGTAATATCATCATTATCTACAGGACTTATACTTATATTGTACCATGCAAATACTGAACCTAAAGCTATTACAATTAATCCTACAATTATTAATACTATTATTACTACTTTTTTTGCCATTTTTATTTTCATTCCTTCCTTTAAAATACAAACCTTTTTATTTATACAATATAATATAGCACATTTTTATTTAAATGTATATAAATTTTATATAATTCCTTGTTTTCTTATAAATTCTTTTGCTTCATTATAGCCTTTAGCATATAAAAAGTCAATTTTACTTGAGTCTAGTAAAGAAATGTGTTTGGTTTTTATTTTTAATAATTCTTCTGCACCAGCTAGTTCGAATGTTGATAGTTCATGTGAGAGTATTCCAAATGCTCTTTCTAATACTTCTATTATATTTATATAATCATCATCTTTTAAATACTCCTCAAATACTACACAAATAATTTTGTCTGCTCCAATGAGCTCTAGTTCTTTCCATGGCGTATTTTCTTTAATTCCTCCATCTATTAATTCATCTTTTCCATATTTTATTGGTTCAAATACTCCTGGATAACTACAACTTGCTCTTACTGCTTTTTCTATTTCTATGTTTGTTATATATTTCTTTCCATCATTATATGAATCTCTCGCTTTATAAGATGAAAAGACATATTTTTTTCCATTATGTAGGCTTACACTTGGTATTACTAAAGGCATTTTTATATCTTTTATATTTTCTATTCCCTTTGGTTCGCAAAAACTCTTCATTAGTTTTTCTATTTTTTTACCATTATTTAATCCCTGTATAATGATATCATTTTTTACTATTAAACCATATATTAATTTGATGATATTCCAAATACTAATGTAATTGATTTGTTTACTATAGCTTTTAAATATTGAGTATATTTCATCTGGTTTATAGCCTATAGCATATAAAGTTGCTACAATACTTCCAGAAGATGTACCTGATATATAATCTATTTTTATATTTTCATCTTCAAAGGCTTTTAGCACTCCTATATGTGCTGCACCTTTTATTCCTCCACCAGATAATGCTAATCCTAGTTTCATTGTTTTACTACCTCCCTAAGTATTTTATTACCTTAGGTGAATTTTCGTTCCTTTAAGATTTCCTCATTTACATTCGAAAACTTAAATCAGTAAAAGAAAAGGTGGCAAAGCCACTTTTCTTGCAATCATTAACTTTATATTAAATCTCCCGCTTCTGATTTCCTTGCAATTTTATATTTTTCTTTATCTTTTTTTGTTATTGTTATTTCTTCTATTTTTTCTTCTCTACATATCTTTAGTTTTATATATCCACTATATATCATTGGATGCCTTAAAATTCGGTTTTTATCTGTTTGATTTATTTCTTCTTTTGCCATTGTAATATATATGTATTTTTCATCTTCATAAGGTACATCTCCACTTTTTAGTTCTTTATGATTTTTGGTTCTTTGCACTCTACATGAAAAATTGCACCAATCATCTTCTGGTAATTTACATGTATTATTTTTACATGGAGCAACTATTCTTCCTCCCATGTCTGTTATCTTTTTTCTGGCACTCATTATATTTTTATATCCTTGCATTGTTCCTGGTTCTACTATTAATAATATTTTATTAGTTATTTCCCACAATTTTTCTAAAATTGTGTTTCTTTTGCTATTGTCTATTTCATTTAACATATATGATACAAGTACTAAGTCATATTTCTCAGGTATCTTATCCTTTGTTATGTCAAGTTTAATCCAATTAGCTTTTTTTATAATATCATTATAATTTTCAAAGATCTTTTTACCAATTTTTTGCATTTCTTCTTCTCTTTCATAACATACTATTTTTTCTATATGTAATAATTCATTTATAGCTATTGCTCCTGCTCCTGTTCCTGCACCAATGTCTGCGACATTTTTTATATATGGATTATAAATTTCTAATGAATGTTTTAACGAATTATAAATTGCTCCATATGTTGCTGGCATTCTTGAAATTGCATATGCTATTGCTTCTTCTCTACTTTCTAAAAGCCTTTTCCCTTTTCCTTCGTTTGTTCTATATTTCATACTAATATTTTTTGCACTATTTTGTAGCTCAACTTTTTTTATAGTATTTAATTCACTTTCTATATATCTTTTTATTTCAATAGGTAATTCCATTCTTTTATATTATTCCTTTCAAATGACAAACGTTTTCCTTTAGTTAATCAATATTACAATGTCTATTATATATTTCTTTTAAGTTTTTCTTAGTTATTGTCTTATTTATTCCTTCTTTGCTGAGTTGCATAAATACATCATCAAAAAATTTTTTAATATTTTCGTTTATTGGCTCAATCTCACGTTCCTTTTCTCTCCAATATTTTAATTCAGTTTCATTTGTCCAATCTTTTCCTGTGTATACAATAGAAGCTGAAATTTTATCACACACCATTTCAATCGCATATTTATATGGAATTATAGGTGCTTTTATTGGTGCTCTTTCGTCATACCAATATGCTGAATGGTGTTTATTTTTGGCTCTATGGTGTAACCAAACTTTCGAAAATCCTTCAATTTCTTTTTGAATTGGTATTGGACTTCTTCTTCCTCCTTGATAATATTTAACAGAGCCCCAAAATTCTGTTGGAGAATACTTTGATAAATCATGAACAATTCCTCTCCATGGTACCCCTGCTCTAAAACATAGCTTTAAAACTAACCATCTATGCTTATTTATAGTATTAAAATGTTTTATTGTATTTTTTAAAGTAATCTTATATTTTTTTTCCAAAATTCTCACCATATATATTTTATACTATTTACTTTTTTATTGCAAGTATACAACCAATAAGCACAGGGAAATTTAGTCATATTACAAAAATATTACAAAGACCATAATTATCCCCCAGTATAACTGGGGGATTTTCATATCGGCCTATAAGGCCTTGA
>CAPYID010000050.1 GCA_948739805.1 uncultured Clostridia bacterium
TTTTCTTTTTCTGTACTTGACAGTCTGCCCACATTTCTTTTGAGATAATAGGCTCAACAACATCTTCATAATAGGTTGGGTGCTTTGTTCTTTTTCCGTGAACAAAATCTCCTTTATATATTTCATTTTCAAGAATAGTAACAATGGTTGAATCTCTCCAATTATCTCTTCCTAATACTTTTTCTTTGTTGAATAGATTGCTTATTTTCTGATAAGAATAGCCATTATAGTATAAGTCAAATATTCTAACTACAATATCTTTAGTAGAATAATCTATTACTAATCTTTTTTCTTCGTGCTTATAGCCTAATGGTGCAACGTGAGGAATATGACCACATTTTATTGCACCAGCTAGTCCTACTTTAGTCCTTTCGCTAGTTCTTTCAATTTCATTTTGACTAACACTCATTAAAAGTCTTGAAATCATTTTGCCATTTGCACTTGTAGTATTTATTTCATCATTTACACAATCAAGATAAGCATTGTTTTCATCTAAAAAAGTCATTAAGTTTTCCCAATCATAAATACTTCTAGTTATTCTATCTAGCTTTAGAGCAACAATAGTATTTATTTTTTTAGCCTTAATATCATTTTTTAATCTTTCAAAATCTGGTCTATGATTACCAGTTTTTGCACTTATTCCAGCATCTTCGTAATAGTCTATTATCTCATAGCCTTTGAATTTACAAAAAGATTCTAATCTTTCTCTTTGTTCTGGCAAACTAAAACCCTCACGAGCTTGGTCTTCGGTTGATACTCTCAAATATAACCCACATTGTTTCTTTTCTTCGTTCAATTTTCAAACCTCCTTATAAAACAAAAAGAGACATCAAAGTACACGAGTACTACTGACATCTCTTAAATCCATTTATCATAAACTAAAATATAAGAACCTCACCCCACTACACAATCAAAGATTGTGAGTGTGGTTCCGAGAACCTTTTTACTTTCGTAATAATAATGCAATATAATATAATCTTTTCAAAGTACTCATATATATAACTCTTGCCGAGTAAATATAAATTTTTCTATTAGATTATATTATACTACGATTTTAAGAAATGTCAAATATTTACATTTATATATTTTTCAAATATTCTTCTAACTCTGATAATTTAATCTTTTGAGTCAAGTTAGAAATGTAAACATCGTTTGAATAATTAAAAACTAAAAAAGTAATATTTTTAATAATCACTCTATGTGGCTCAATATATGTAAGATTAGTTTTCTCTAATTTTCTAATACTACCATTGATAAAAGTAGGAGTAACTTTAGAAAACTCACATATAAATTCCAGTCGTTGTTTTAGACATTCCTCAAATTCTAGTTCTTGCTTAATTATCTGCATATCAAACACCATCCTTTCATTTGGATGATTCTTATATTGTTTTTAGACAACAAAAAAATCAACCAGATTTTATTTTCTGATTGATTTCTGTATCAATTCTGTTCAATTTAGTTCGAACAGATACGTCGTTGGTGCAGATGGCCGGAATCGAACCGGCACGGTTTATTCAACCGCAGGATTTTAAGTTGTTCCATCATTTTGTTGTTTACTTACATTTAATAACTTTTATCCTTATTATTTTTGTACTCAAGTACATGATTTTCTTAATAATTTCTTGCTTTGTATTGTAACACAATGAATTATAAAAATATATAAATCTAATCAAACTTTTTAAAGTTTTGTTAGAAATTTGTTAGAAAAAAATAAACAGTATTTAATTCTAAAAAATCCCCCAAATTTGTTAAATTAAATTTTGCATATTCAAAAATTAAAACTGAACAGGGATAAGTTATTACCTGTTCTAATTTTTCGCCACAAAATTGATTGTCGTGCGAAGGAAAGGACAATATATGCAAGATTTTAATAGTTATAAAATAAATGAAACACTGTCGCATAAATATTATCAAATACCACAGAAATTATTTATAAATCCATTATATAAAGATACTTTAAATTCTGATAGTAAACTACTTTATGGATTTTTACTAGATAGAATGTCTTTATCTGCAAAGAATAATTGGTGTGATGAAAACGGAAATATATATCTTATATTTACCAGAAAAGAAGTACAAGAAAAACTAGGATTATGTGATAGAACAGTTACTAAAGCATTTAAACAATTATCAAATGCTAAACTTATTTATGAAAAAAGACAAGGTGCAAATAAGCCTAATCTAATTTATGTTGGTAAAATACAACATATGGATCTGAAAAATTGGACACGAAAAAAGTTCGATTCCAGAGTCGAAAAAAATACGATTCAGGATACGAAAAATATTCGCCCAATCAATACTAATAATAATTATACTTATATAGATAATAAAGTCAATAAAATTTCAAATAGATATTTTGGAAGAAATTATTCTCCTGAATTTTTAGAAGGCTTATATGCTAATTTATAATTACTTTAGCAAAACACAAAAGTATTTATGCTTTTGTGAAAATAGCAATATAAAAATTGGTTATCAATTTTTGTGTTGCTATTTTTTAACTAAATTTGCTTTAGCATATTTAGTTAAAACCTAAAAAATATTAAGTATATTTTTTAGGCAGACGGGTGCAGGGTGTCCCTGCCACACTAACACTTTTTCCAATTTCAGTAAAAAGTGTTGTAGTGTGTTACAACACTCAATTTGTGTTAGCACAGAAGTTCGAGCAAAGGAGGTCTATATATGAGCTATGCTATCATAAGAAATACAAAATATAAAAGAGAAAATCTAAAAGGAATTTATCGCCATAATGAAAGAAAGAATAAAAATTATTCAAATAAAAATATAGATGCTACAAAATCGTATTTAAACTATTCTTTAAAAGATTGCAAATTTACATATGAAAAGGAATTTGAAAAGTTAAAAAAAGAATATAATTTAAAAGGTCAAGTAAAAGTTGTAAGTAATATTTCTTGTGAATATATTATTACTTCTGATAAAGATTTTTTTGAATCTATTGGAGAACAAGAAACAAAGAGATATTTTGAAACTGCATATCAATTTGTATGTAATTATAAAAATCTAGGTGAACAATATATTTTATCTGCAAAAGTACATATGGATGAGGAAACACCACATATGCACCTAGTATTTATTCCAGTAGTTCACTCAAAAGATAAAAAAGGAAATTCCATTGATAAAATTGCTTGTAGTGAATTTTGGAAAGAAAAAGACAGTTATAGAAGATTACAAGATGCTTTTTATGAATATATGGTTTCAAATAACTTTAATTTAGAAAGAGGTACACCTAGTGAACGAGTACATTTATCTGTGGAAGATTATAAACAAATTACAAACTTTGAAAATGCAAAAACTGTACTTCAAGATATAAAGTTAGAACTGCCTAATGTTCCAAATATAAAGGATTTCGGAAAATTAGTACGAAATAGAGATGAAAAAATACAAGAATTAATAATAAATCCTAAAGATGAAATGATAAAGGATTTACAAGAAAAAAATTCATTACTTACTTATACATTAGAAAGACAAATAAAAACTGTTGACAAAGCTGTAAAATATGAAAAAGAGAAAAAATCTATTTTAGCTGAAAATACAGAACTTAAAGAAAAATGTGAAAATATCGAAACTGTATATACTGCAAAACTTAAAGAAGAAACCAAGAGAATTGAAAAGAAATATGAAAATAGAATTTATGAGTTAGAAAATGAAAATAACTTTTTAAGGAAAATTATAAATACATTACAGAAAACAATTGATAAATTTATTCATTGGGTATGCCTTAAATTTTCTGTTTCTGAAGAAGATGAATTTATTAGAAATTTTGAATTTGAAAATGACACTTATCTTGATCCAGAAAAGCAGATTGAATATGAGGAAGAATTAGAACGAGAATATGATTTGGATTTATAAGGTAAGCAACGAAGATTAGTTGTTTTCTAATCTTCGTGAACTTTAATTTTTTCTACACCATACATTAATTTGGTACATATTGGTGCAAATAAAGTTACTAAAATAAGCAAAATTTTAAATACAATTATATTGTTGAAAAGTCCAGCAATTAACATTAGAATATATCCACTAATTCTGCCTAAATGCATAAATAAAACCACATAACTTACCCATTCCACTTTCCATTCTTCTATGTTACATTCTTTTACTAAATCTCCTTTTTTAGTATCATAAATTACTCCTAAAATACAAATTGAAATTGTATATACAAAATTATAAATGACTAATGTTATTTTGTTTATATCAAAAACTAATCCTATAACACCTATTACAATTAAACTTGAACATAAATATAATACAAATTTGGAATTGTTTCTATTGTAAAAATTTTTATATAGATACATTGCAATCATAGAACATATAGAAAACACACTTGTTAATATTCCTAAATTAAATGATGTTTTAAATGTCATAATTGTAATAATGACTACTAAGGTTTGCATTGAACTTTCTATTACACCATATGCAATTGCAGATTTTGTATATTTGTTTATTTTTATTTTTTGACTATTATTTAAATCTTCTAAAAATGTTTTTATACTATATTTATTTGTAATTAGTGTTTCATTTTTATCTGTTTTAATTTGTAATGAAATAATAATCTGTATTACAGATAAAATAAATATATATATAGCTATTTTTGTAAAAGAATATAATTCTATTGAACTTCCCAAAATAACTGGAGCAATTATATTTATGATTTTCCCTAATATCGTCTTTATGGACATGTAGTCTTTTCTATTTTCGTTAGTTGTAACATCTATATATAATACTTCATGTGATGTCCAATAGAATACCTCTGATATTCCATATAATATTGCTACTATTGGAAAATATGTGGCAATATTTTCTTTTAATATTACAATAAAAAGAATAAATACTGCTCTAAGTACAATTCCCATTGATAATACTTTTGTTCTGTATTGAGGATTACTTTTTACTACTTTTCCTATTAATATTTTTCCAATTCCTGACAAAGTGTACATTATTATATAATATATTGAAATTTGTATAATACTATCATTTGTAACTTTTAAAAAGTATGCTACTAAAAAAGTTTTCACAAAAAGAGAGGTTAGAGTATATATTAAATCACTTGACATTAATAATTTGGCACTTTTACATATCTTACTTTTTTTGTTATTCATATTATTCTTCCTTTTTTTATTATATTATCACTTGTTATAGCATTTACTATTTTTAAGATGATTTTGATTTTTGTTTTTCTTACTAGCAATATTGTTTCATTACTATAAAATTTTCCAATACCCCACCTTATTTGATCCTACTCTCTCAATTATATTTTTATCTTGTAATTGTTTCAAATATCTTGAAATAGTTGCTGTTGATATTTTTGTAATCTTATTTAATTCTGGTATAGTAAGTTTTGGATTTTCATTTAAAGCTTTTAAAATTTGTGTTTCTTTATCATTTATCTTATCATTTATCTTATCATTTATCTTATCATTTTTTTGTTTATTATCAGTGTCATATTCAAAAGGATTTTCTTTATATTTAAATGAAACTCTCAAAAAATGATCCATAAATTTAAAACAACTTTTATCATAAGCATCTAAAATTCTTAAAACTCCAGAGCCAATATTTTCAATTAAATCCACATCTTTAAATACTCTAATAAGTTCTTTATTTCTTGGAGCAGTAACACCTTCCAAAAATTCTTCTTGTGATAATTCTTGAGGAAGACCACCTGCAGAAGTTATTTCAACTCTGTCTGAATACAATTCAATAATAGGAGAATTACCATAAGAATAATCATTATGTACAATAGCATTTATAACAGCTTCTTTTAATGCTTTACTATTAATTTTTTCTTGTTCTTTTCTTCCAAAATATTCTATTTTAGCATATGTAGTATTTTCAACATCAAGCCTATCTAGTATTTTTTGTGTAACTGTGATTAAACAACGATTACCATATTCTAAATTTTCTAAAAGTTCAAGTTTATTATTACCTAAATATCTTACAAGTTTTATAGAAACAGTATTTTCATCTGCTAATAAGAAAGCATTATAATTATATTTTCCTTCGCTTGTTAATAAATCAAGATTTTGTAAAAAGTTATCATTTAACTTTAATCCATGTTCTTCATAATATATTTTTAATTGATTAAATGTTAATTCTTGTCTTGGAGAGTCTATTTCTTTTAATGTGTGTTTTACTCTTTTTGCATACATATCATCAATCATTCTTTCTGTCATTCTCTCTTTGCTACTACCAACCCTAACATAACATCCTTCTGGAGTTCTTCCTTTTTTCCTTAAATAATATGGTTTTTCCGTTCCACTTGATATTATAACTTTTATTACTTCTTTATTATCTATTGTTTCCACAATTACATCAAATAATCCTAAAGTTGATGGCTGTATATTATTTTTTATTCTGTCTTTAATTTGTAATTGTGTTAAATCAACATCTTCAACACCAACAACTTGTCCTTTTTTATTTATTCCAACATAAATTGTACCACCTTCTCTATAATTTAAGAAAGCAATAACCTCTTGTTCAAAATCTTCATTTAGCTGTTCTTTATTTTCAATTCGGTTTGTTTCTGTATTTTGCATTTAATAGCTCTCCATTCATTATTTGTTCATTTTTTTGTTCTCACTTTGATTTGTCTTTTTTGAATATGATGCTGTTATTGTAATAGTATTTAATTTTAATGGTTCTGGTGGCAATGGTCTTGATGTGCCAGTATTTGTTTCATTATTTTCACTCATTGTATTATAGCACCTCCTTCATATTATTAATAACAATAATAAAACTTTTGAAAGTTTCTTCGTTAGATATAAAAATTATATAAATATATAGTAATGACATTATTAAACCTAAAGTTAAAATTAATCTATTTAAAATTACATTATTATATATTCGTTCATTGTTAGTTTTACTATTTTTATCGGTTGCTTCAATTAAATTTTCTTTGATATTTTCAGTCATTTTTTCTTCAACTAGTTGCTCAACTGTCTTTTCCGTTGATTTAAAATGCTCTTCATAATATGTACTGTAATATTCTTCATATTCTTTTCTTTTTTCTTCTATTTTTGCTAAACTGTTTAAGTATGTATATTTCTTTTCATAATATACATTATACATATATTTGAAAATCAATACAAGTAAAGTTCCAATGATAAATAGTATAGGAATAATAATTGAAATCGCATAATATTCTTTACTATTTATTATAGAGGAAACTTTATCCAGTATAATAAATAATCCCCCACCAATTATTGTAATTATAGTTAAAAGTGAATTAAATTTTTCATTTAATTTATCTTTTCTTTCGATTTCTTTATAATATTGTTCTTTATAAAATTCTAACCAATTCATTTTTTACAACTCTTTCTATTTATTATTTACTAACCATTCATATACTTCATCTTCTGTTAAAATTCCATGTTTCAATTTATTAACTCTATCTTTAGCATCCTTTTTCCATTTATCAAACTCCTTTTTCATTTGTTTATTATCTTTATTTCTACCAACTGCCATTGATTTTAATTGATATAATCTTCTGTATTCTGCTAATGCTTTATTTTGTTTTAGTCTTTCATTATAGGCTTGTACTGCACCTTGTTCTCTACAAGTTTTACCTTTTTCTTTTGGATAATCACAGTAAATCTCATCTAGTCTTGAAGAAGGTATAAAGTACATTCCACAGTTTTGACATTTCTTTATTGGGTTATTAGTTGTTTTTACTAATTCTTCTAATACTGCATAACATATAGCAGATAGGTCATTGCTTTGGTGTGTATCTATCATAGAAACAAGCATTGTATTATTCTTAAAGCTATCTAGTAACTGTTTATCATTCAAATGTGATAATTCTAAATTTTTATTTGAATAGTTATCTTGAATAATATTATCATTTTTATTATAAGTATAGGCCTGTCCTTTATGCTTAATCAAATATACTGCAAATCTTTGACTAGGTGTGTATTCGTTTAAACTTTCAATGTTATCAAGATTATATACATAGTTTACAAATTTTTTCATTTCTTCTTGTACTTCTTGGATTTTATACTGTAACTCATTATATATTTCTTCCATCTCTTTTAAATATACTGCATCATTTTCATATTTTCCTTTTAATTTAAAGTTATAATCTTCATCAATATCTTTTAAAATTTCAAATCCATAGGCAAAGAAAAATGTTTCATAAGCTGATTCATATGTTTCTAAATTAGCATTTAAAAATCTTAATAAAAACATTCCAAATCTTTCAGCATAAGGGAAGTACATATTACCTGGATATTTTAAACCTTGTTCTTCTTTAATTCTTCTTTTAACTTCTTTTTTATCAAAAATTACAGTCATCAATCTATTATCATAATCTACTTCTCTATTTACACTATAAAGATATAAAGGTGTTGAATAATATTCTTCTCTTTTTTGTTTATTAAACCAAATATAAAAACTATCAAAAAAATTTTTTTCTGGTAAATTTGCTTTCATTTCAATACTTCCTCCAAATTTATAGTTAACAATTTATATTTTTTTACTTTTTGTTATTGACATTCTATAATTATTATACTATAATACTATCATAATTACAATAGTTTTGTAACGAAAAATTGTAAAACTATAAAAGCACATTGAAAAATACACTATAAATTAATGTCATAAATCAATATTATAGAACACTATAATGATACTTCGGCTTGGCTTAATATGATGTTGAGGAGTCGCTCGGTTGATAACGGAGAGGTGAAATTCCTATGAAAGTAAGACTAACTATAATATTCCCTTTTTAGTAGATGGGACAGGTACATATAATCTACTAAACTTATGAATATGTAAAATTGATTTACAAGACAGGAGGTTATAATGACAAAAAATAATACGAATGAAATGTTTGCAAATTTCCCAGATGTTGTTGATGTATCAGGACTACGCACAATGCTTGGTGGAATTGGTGAACAAAAAGCATACGAATTAGTGCGAAAAGGCACTATTAAAGCAATAAAAATTGGCAAACTATATAGAATACCAAAAATAAATGTTATTGCTTTTTTAACACAAAATAGCTCTGCATATAATAGTTGACACAAAATCAAAGATTTTGACAACTATTTAACTGTTTAAATTTAGAAAGGAGTTTATTTACAATGTATAACATTACAGCATATTTAACAATTAAGAATAAGACTTTTTATACAGTATTAACTTATTATGTAGAAGGACAAAGAAAGTTAAAATGGATTTCTACAGGAATTAAAGAAAATGAAAGTAAGAAAAAAGCTGAAAAGAAACTTATTCAAATACGAGATGAATTTAAAGAAAAATTAGAAACAATTACAACTACGAAAACAGAAGATAAAAAGATACAAATAACTTTTGCAGATTTTATGATTAAATGGCTTGATATGATAAAACATCAAATTGAAGAATCTACATATACAGGTTATAAAAGACAAATTGAAGGAAGGCTAAAAACATATTTTACAGAGCATCCAATATTACTTGTAGATTTAAAACCTGTTCACATACTAGACTTTTATAATTGGTTATATTCAGAAGGATTAAAAGGAACTACTGTTACTTTGTATCACGCAAATATTAGAAAGGCATTAGATTATGCAGTACAAACAGATTTAATTGAAACAAATCCTGCTATTAAAGTAGGCAGACCTAAATCAGAACAATATATTGCATCTTATTATACTGAAGATGAATTAAATAAATTGTTCAAAATAATAAAAGATACACCAATCGAAGTTATTGTTACTTTAACTGCATTTTATGGACTACGAAGAAGTGAAGTATTAGGATTAAAATGGTCTGCAATAGATTTTGATAATAAAACAATTACGATAAAGCATAAAGTTGTAACTGTTACTGATGAAAATGAAAATTCAAAAACTAAAACAAAAATGATTACGAAAGATAAAACAAAGAACAAATCTAGTTATAGAACATTACCTTTGATATATGAAGTTGAACAATTATTGTTATATACAAAGAAAATGCAAGAATATTATATGTCTATCTTTAGAGATAGTTATAATAGAAAATATAAAGATTATATTTGTGTTGATGAATTAGGAAATTTACGAAAGCCAGACTATGTTAGTCATAAATTTAAGGAAACATTAAAAAAGAATGATTTAAGGCATATTAGATTTCACGATTTAAGACACAGTTGTGCTACATTACTTTTGAAAAAAGGAATATCTTTAAGAGAAATACAAGATTGGTTAGGACATTCTAGTTCTAAAACAACAGAAAGATATGCACACTTGGATTCAAGTACAAAAATTAAATCTGCGTCAGCAATAGAAAAGGCATTAAGTTTTAATGCAAATAAAAAAGATATATTAGATCAGGACTCTAATACATCTAAATCCATTGATTTTGAAAATTGTTAGAAATCTGTTAGAAAAATCTAGCAATTTTATTATAAAAGCATCAAGGTTAATTCTTACGAAAGCCTTGATGCTCTTATGGTGCAGATGGCCGGAATCGAACCGGCACGGGAGTTTAAGTCCCGCAGGATTTTAAGTCCTGTGCGTCTGCCAGTTTCGCCACATCTGCATATGAATAATTAATTAAAAATTCTTTAACTGACAAAAATTATTATACTATTTTTTAAGTAGGTTGTCAATCCCTTTTAATATTTTTTTGAAATAAATATGATTAATTTATGATAATGTCTTAAGTAGTAACTTTTAAAAATGTCCCAAA
>CAPYID010000051.1 GCA_948739805.1 uncultured Clostridia bacterium
TAGAATTTTATAATTACTAACAGCAAACATGCATTCGTTAAATATACTATTTGTCAAAAATTGCCATAATGAACTAAAATTTAAAACTATCTCCTTTGTTTTATTTTATATCGAACTCACGTTAATTAAAATAATATTGATGTAAGCTATAATAGTTGAAAAATAATTCTATATAGACACTAAATATTTAAATAGTAAAAACATTGATGAAGTTATAAGGAAAAATGACTATTATGGTACTTATAAACTAGAGTTATAGATGTTATTTAGAAAAAGTAAAGAAATGAAAAAGAAAAGGCTGTTGCATTAAAAATGCAGGAGAGCAGAGATGTATAATAGTCTGCTCTCCTTTGCTGTTATTTTAGTGATAAAGCTTTATCCAGCAATCTGAAACTTTCTTCTGCCAGCTCTTTTGCCTGTGGAGATAGGTTTAAGAACTTTTTGTACAAATTTAACAAGTTGTAAGAAATTGTTTCATGTCCCCTTAATATGTAATCAGCAGATACAGCTAAGGTATCACATATTTTAACAAGGGTTGTTGTTGAACAGCCAACTACACCACGCTCAAGGTCAGATATATATTGCGTTGAAACGCCTATTTTTTCTGCAAACTGCATTTGTGTAAAATTTGCAGCTTTGCGTGCCTGTTGGATACGTAATCCCATAGCTGTTGTATTTTCATTTGGTTCATTCATAATTAAAGCACCGCCTTTACTTATAGATTTTAAATAATAGTGGAAGAATTATAAATCATGTATTAATATTAGATAATAATATTTTTAATATTAATATATAAAAAATGGCTGAAAAATAATATTATGAAACAGAGGAACAGAGAGTATACAGATTGTAATGAATTTATGTAGAAGTTATAAATATAAGTTTATAGTAGTTTTAGATAGACAGGGTGGCAGAATATTAAAAGTTATTAAAAATACATAATAAAAATGGTTTATACAGGAGCAATAAGATAAATTTGTTGTATTATATATTCAATTTTTAAAGAGAGAGGATGACTAATATGTTTTGTAAATATTGTGGATATGAATATCAGAATGATGATGCTGTATTTTGCCCTAGTTGTGGTAAAAAGCTTAAAGAAGAATCTATAGCTATAAATAATTCAAATACTGTAACTAATCAACCTAAAGTTACCTATTATAATTTAGGTCCACTTTGTATGCAATATGGTCATAAATCTAAATATTGTGATTTTGGATGTCCTATAGACCCTGTGACTATTTCAAAGCACGCTAAGTTAATAGAAGCTATGAAAATTAATAATAATGAGCAGATATATTATTTGCATCATGAATATCTATTTAATAGCTTAACTACTGGACTCCTTCATGGATTTGCTATATGTGGATCAGGTATTTATATTTATGGATCAAGTAATGGTTCAGAATCATGCTATATACCTTGGGATATATTTAAATTGACTGGGTTAAAATTTAATTGGAGTGAGATGGAATTCACAATTGGTAATTATATAATCGAAACTTCTGATTTTATAGATATGAAGCATGTGTCCGATTTGTTTAAAGCAATTAAATCTTCAATTTAGCTTGTTAAAAAAGAGAGGAAAATTAATATGTTTTGTAAATATTGTGGATATGAATATCAAAATGAAAACGTGCGATTTTGCCCTAAATGTGGCAGAAGTATAGAAAATGAAGTTGTAATTGTAGAGAATGTAGAGCCAGAACATACAGAGCAAGTACAAACACAAGAGCAAATAGTATATAAACCAGTAACACCACCATTAAATAATCCAGTGAATGTTAATGGTGGTGCTAATGTTAATACAACACAAGACCCCAATACTGGTCAGACAGTTGTCTATGTTACAAATGAAGTTAAGAAGGGTGGAAGCGGTTGTTTAGGTTGTCTTGGGTGGATTTTTATCATACTAATAGTGTTTTCATTACTTGGAAGTTGTGCTGTATAAAAAGGAAGAGGTGATTAATATGTTTTGTAAATATTGCGGATATGAATACCAAAATGAGGATACTAAATTTTGCCCTAAATGTGGAAAGAATCTTGTTGATGATGAAGCTAATAATACACAGACTGATGCAAATGAAGAAGTTGCTACTACTACAGTTATTGATAATAATTCAAATACTGGTGCATCAAAATCACTTGGTGGAAAATTTGGAATTATTGCAGGGTTGGTTATCTTAAGTGTAATTACAGTTGGAGGAATATTGATTAGCTCTAAACCTTCCAAGAAAACAATCAAAGATAATGATATCTTTAATACAAGTAATACACCAGAGCCAACATATTATGAAAGCAGTGAAAGCAATGATGAAAATTATGACAATGCCGATTCATCATATGAGAATGAACCAGAAGAGAATTATTCAGATTATGAGGATAATCCAACATATGAAGAGGAAGGTTATTATGATGCGAGACATGATAAATATGATTACTATGAGTATGATGTGGATGCAATAATAAAAGCTGGTCTAAAAAAGATTAAGACAACTTTTAATGTTTTAGAATCGGCTAATATGATAGCAGCGGAAATTAAATATCCCAAAGTTGAAGAATGTGCAGCAACATATGAAGCATTAGTTTTTGAGAGTCTTAGTAGTTATACTATGTATGGTGAATTTATAGTTACTATACCAATATCTCTTGAATTTTATAATATAGAGGAAAAGCAACTAGATTTATCTATTCCAGTTCTTGAACTTAATCAGATTGAAACTTCACCAGATGATATAGATATGGCTATAAAGGAAAATAAACTAATAATAGTATGTCCTTTTTGGGGTGTGGCTACTAATGAAAATAGAGCCGATACTGAGAATATAGAAGTTTTAAATTCCCGTGATGAACTAATGAGATGTATTGGTGAAGATCTTACAATACGAGTGGAAGAGTTAAATCCTGAAAGTAGTAAAGAATTTAATGAAGAATATGATAATACTTACCAATATAATAGCCTCCTAGGGATGCACTTATATTATCTGCAATGTAACATCCAAGATCTAGATGAGCGTGGCTATAAAGCTCAATCTGTATCTGCTTTCTTTAATTATTTGGAAATGAATTATGATTGGATCTCTGAAGCTTATCCTAAATTATGTAGGGAATATGCTAGTGATGATTATGATGAAGATGACTATTAAAAAATATACTATAATATAAATGGAGAAGATTAATATGAAATGTAAATATTGTGGTCATGAGTATAGTAAAGAAGTAATAAAATTTTGCCCTAAATGTGGTAAAAATCTTATGGATAATGTGGATAGTAATGTAGCCGAACATAATACAGTCGATAATGTGGTTGAGGAAAAATCTGATGAAACTGTTGCGACAGTAACAGATGTGCAGCCAACAGGTGATTCAGATAAAGAATTATCTTTCAAGGATAAATTTGACCATAAGTTTGCGAAGATTGCTGCAAATATTTGTCTGTTTTTAATAGGAGTAGGTATATTATTCTGGGGAATTGAAACTGTAACGGGATTTCCTATTAAGGATAGAGTTCTTGGTATAGATAACAATGTAGGCAGACCGCTTTATAAAAAAGCTGTAAAAAGAGTAAAAGAAGGATTACTTCCTTTTGATGTAGAATTTCCTGATTATAAAGGAAGATATATATCACACAGGGGGGTGAAAACTGAAGAACTTGCGGCTGGAGATTTACGTTTAGATACTTATATAGTAACTTTGCCAATAACAATTCATTTTAAATCTGGAATAAGTAAGGATGCCGATGTAAAAATAGCCATATGGGAATTTGATGATGATGAAAATTCTACCGATGTTTATAGTAAATTTGGTAATATACAAGATTACTTCAAAGATGGATTCAGAGTATTTAAACTTTGGGAAACTGAGATTACATTTGGAAATACTAATGTCGACGGCTATAGAAAAGAACTTCTTGATTCATGGGAGAATTTGATGACAATAATCCTTGATGAAGTACAAAGAGATTATAATAATAATGATAATAAACAGTATTATTATGACAGCTATTTTGAAGAATACTTTATTCCATTAATTAATTTTGATGATATGACCAAGAGTGAAGAAAATTCGTTCAAATTGTTTTGCGATTGTATTGAATTAAATATGGATAGTTTGAAAAATAAGTATCCAGATTTATTTTAAGGAAAAAATTTAATACCAATATATTATTTAATTGATACACTACAAAAGTGTAATTTAATAAATAATATAAAGGAGGAAAAAGTAATGTTTGATTACAAAGAGTTACTTGGAGTTTTAAGCCATTTCAAAAAATTGTCATCAAAGAAGGGAGGAAATATTATTAATAGTTGTAATGGTGAAATTGAATACTTTATATAGTAAAAAATAATATCAATCTAGGTTATAGTGAGATAAAATATTACAAAAAACCAGGTCACAATTGAATTTTGTGATCTGGTTTTTCGTGTTTTAATGTATAAGAATATATTAAATTATATTTTTTTGTAGTTCTGGTTATGTTTTCCTGCTCGTTTCCTGGGAATTTTTCTTATCTGTGCAAGTTTATAAAAAGTGTCCTTGCTAATGTCTGTTGTTTCAATATATTCTTTTTGTGTTATCATTTATATACTTTTCAAGTATAGTTTCATTTTTAAATTCCAGATTAAAAATTTTTTCTTGTCTTATTTTCTTTGTATTTCATACGCTTATTTATAATTTAAAAACACATATTAATTTATTAGAGAAATGTACAAGTTCCAGTAAACTACAGACTGGTCTGGACATTTTTTGTAGAACTCTAACAAACTTTTATACCAGAAACAGGGGAGGTGGAAATATATGTTTAGAGAAATTTTATCATTTGCCAGAGGCATACTTAACATGGTTCTGGTTGTGGCAACAATCCTTAGCTTATAAGGTAGGAGGTATCAAAACGTAATTATGGGTTTAAATTTTCAAGATGAAACAGGACAGGAAAAATCCAAGTACAATGAAATGGGAAAACCATATGTGCTTAGTGAAGTTATTATTTTAATTAAAGCTTTAATCAATGTACTTGATATTATTACTGGTAATATTGACAGAAAAAAATAAAAGGAGGAATTTATTATGTCAGCAAATGTAGAAACAATGTTTTCGGTAAGGGAAAAACCTTGGCATGGGTTAGGTACAATAGTGGAAGAAGCACCAGATTCTAAAGAGGCTTTGAGGTTAGCAGGACTGGACTGGGAAGTAATACAGCTTCCATTGTATACAAAAAGTGGAAATGTAGACGGCTACAAGGCGAACATAAGAAATATGGACAACCATGTATTAGGAGTGGTAACAGACCGTTACAAAGTAATCCAGAATACAGAAGCTTTTGCTTTTACAGATGAGCTGTTAGGTGCTGGTGTACGTTATGAAACAGCAGGTTCTCTACAAGGCGGAAGAAAAGTATGGCTTCTTGCAAGGCTGCCAAAAGAGTTTATTATTGCAGGTGAAAGGATTTCACCATATCTTGTATTCAGCAATACCCATGATGGAAGCGGGGCGGTACGTGTAGCAATAACACCTATAAGGGTATGCTGCAATAATACATTAAACCTTGCACTTAATACAGCCGCAAGAAGTTTTAGCATGGTACATACTGGTGATGTAAAAGGAAAAGTGAAAGAAGCAAAGGAAACTTTGTTTATGGCAGACTGGTATATGGAAAACCTGGGAAATGAATTTGAAAGGCTGCGTAAACAGAAAGTTACAGACCAGAAAGTTAAGGAGTACATTGACCTTTTACTGCCAGTTGAAAAAGATGCAGGTGCTGTTACAGTTAAAAATATCAAAAGACTGAGGGAAGATATGGCAGCCAGATATTTTGATGCACCAGATTTAAAGGATATAGGAAATAATGCTTACAGGTTTATCAATGCAGTTTCTGATTTTGCTACACATGCAGAACCTGCCAGACGTACAAGGAATTACCAGGAAAATTTATTTATGAGGACTTATGAAGGAAACCCAGTGATTGATAAGGCATATAAACTTGTGGCAGCTTAATGGATAAAAAGGAGGATGTTTATGTTTGAAAAAATACCAATAGCAGGAATCAGCAATTTAGAATGGTTAAAATTACGTAAATATGGTATTGGGGGTTCTGATGCAGGTGCTGTATGCGGTCTTAACCCATACAGCAGCCCTATGAAAATATTCAGGGATAAAACTACAGATACAGTTGAAGAAAAGAATAATGAAGCTGTACGTATCGGGAAGGATTTGGAACAATACGTTGCTGTACTTTTTATGGAGGCTACAGGATTAAAGAACAGACGTTCAAATTATATGTACCGCAGCAAGGAATATCCATATATGATTGCGGATATTGACCGCCTGGTAGTTGGAGAAGATGCAGGTCTTGAATGTAAAACAACAAGTGCATATAATGCTGGAAAATGGGCTGACGGAAATATACCACTCCATTATGTTATACAGTGTTACCACTATATGGCAGTTACAGGCAGACGCTCATGGTATATAGCAGCTGTTATTTTAGGATGTGGGTTTGTTTATAGTAAACTGGTATGGGATGATGATTTGATAGAAAAACTTATTAAAATAGAAGGGGCTTTTTGGAATAATAATGTTAAGGCAAATACCATTCCAGAACCAGATGGTTCTAAAACATGTGATGCAGTTTTAGAACAGTATTTCCATACTGCAAAAAAGGAAAGCATTATTGAACTTGCTGGCTTTGATGAGAAACTGGCACGCAGGGAAGAAATTTTATTATCTATTAATGAATTACAGTCTGAACAGAGGCAGATTGAGCAGGAAATTAAGTTGTATATGCAGGACAATGAAACTGCTGCCAGTAAAAATTACAGGGTATCATGGAGCAATGTAGATACAACAAGGCTTGATACAAAGAGAATTAAACATGAACAGCCAGAAATTTATAAGAATTATGCCAAGGTAACATCATCACGCAGATTCCAGGTAAAGGCTGCATAGCATACAAGGGGCAAGGGAAACATAATAGTTTTCCTTGCTTCTTTTTATCAAGATACAGAGGAGGGGTGCTTTATGGCAAAAGAAATAATAAGGCTGCTAAGAGCTGATGAAATCGAGTGCAGGATATCCGTTATCAGGGAAAATGGTCTTAGTCTTTTATTATATAAAGATGCCAGGGTAGACCAGAGGATTCTTGATGAAACATTTGGAGTGTTTGGCTGGAAAAGAACCCACCAGTGTATAGATGGAAACCTGTATTGTACAGTAGAAGTATATGATAAAGATACAGGTATATGGGTTGCAAAACAAGATGTTGGCACGACAGGATATGCAGAAAAGGAAAAATCCCAGGCTTCAGATTCATTTAAACGTGCATGTTTCAACTGGGGCATTGGCAGGGAACTGTATTCTGCCCCATTTATATGGATACCATCTGTAAATACAACAATCAGGCAGAACAAAGACAAACTTTATTGCAATGACCACTTTTAAGTAGCTTCTATTGGATATAATAAAGACAGGGAAATATCCAGCCTTGTAATAGTAAATGTTTCCAATAAAGACCAGGTTGTATATGAATTAAAAGAAAAGACTGTTAATTCACAAAAAACTTACAATACAAGTTTATCTGGTGAGCAGATGCAGTCATTAGAAAAGGAACTTCAAAGGACAGGGGTTGGTATTGATGCTGTATGTGACAGGTACAAGATAGAAAACCCTGCGGAAATGCCAGATGATATTTATAAAAGGGTTATGAAAGCACTGGCTAAAACAAAGTCAAAAGCAGCATGATTTGTAATATTTATTATATTTATCAGGAGTATAATTATGAAAAGAGGTATGTATAGTGACAACGAAAGAAAACTGTTCAAAAAAGTAGATAATGAACATGAACTTTTTAAGTATAAAATGTTATCTTCCACACCAAAGGAGATATATGATAGCTGCGATATTATTAAATTTTATGAATGTATTTATGAGTATTTCAGATATGAAGAAATAATTGCAGAAAAACATATAAAATCATGTCTGAAATGTGGTAATGTGATTGCAAGCCTGTATGAAGTATATATAGAATATGAGTATTTACGTTTTTCCACATTTGGAGAAATCGCAGAACTGTTAGATGTTTTTGCAGGACAACAAGAGAAACAGCAGAATATAGATGATGGTTTACAGGAAGATGGCATTAATATATAATATTTGTATAGTTAGTTGAAGTTTATATTAGGTAACTCCCGAAAGAACTGTTTAAAGTATCTTTCGGGAGTGGTTTTATGTTAAATATAGATGTATAATATTTTTTTGATGAAATTATTATGGATATGTGGCAGGTTTCTGGTTTATCAAGATATAAATAAAATTTTTTACGGGGGTATAGTGTTATGTATAATAATCTAAAGGCACAAATAACAGACTCTAAAATTAAATATGACATAAAAATTTTTTTGAAGAAGCTATAAGGAATGCTAATGTAAACAAAGATTCCTGGGATGAAGATAAATTAGTTAAACGTATGTGTGACGCATTTTGGGAAGATGTATGTATAAGTGCAGATTTAGAAAAAATATTAAACTTTTCGGAGAGGTCTAATAAAAGAAATGTTACCAGGGATTATGTGTTATCTGAACTAATGTTGTATTATAATACATTATCTGGAATTGATGATGTTATTGATATAGAAGATAAATTATTAGAAATAAAAAAATATATAGATGCAGACATTTGGAAAATGTTATTGCCATTTTTTATTTATGTAGAACCTGATATAGATTTAGATAATTTAAATAATTACACATTGGATATTTTTAAAAGAAATAATTTTATTTATTCTTTAGCATTATTGACAGGTGATGACCGTTCTTACGAAAGAAAGAGTATTATAATAACGGTTTTTGATAAGATGGAAGAAAGAATTAAAATTAATGAAAGGGGATATTATAAAAATTTGTTACGAGGAACAAAAAAATGTGATAGTTTTTCTGACTGTTCTAAAAAAGATGAGTGTAGGTATTTTTTGCTGATTAATTATTTAAAAAAGTTAAAGGCTGATTCTTTAAAAAGGTTAAAGATTGATAATTTAGAAATAGTTTTGGATTTGATTTATGATTTGTATAATGATTTGGAACTGCATGGTTCTACGTGTGAGTATTTTAAAAACCAAGATATAAATGAAATTTTAGAATTATCAGCAATGATATGTGTATCCAGGCGTGAACATATTAATTTTAAAGAATTACAAGATGAAAGTATGGAATTTTTAAAAGAAAAGGGATATGTAACAAGAGAGATTATTTTTAAAATGGTTGAAGAAATGAAGAAGTATGAAGAATATTTTAGATGCAAAGTAACGAAGTTTAAAGCTTTCCCTTCTGTGAACTTTAAATATGTTAAAGAATTGATGGAATATTATAAAGAAAGAGGAACAGAAAATGGATATGTGGTATATTGTTTTAATATATTAACAGATTGGTTTGGATATAGTTTGTATCTAAATAAAAAGGATACAAATATATTTAACTATAATGGGCTGGCATTAAAAGTAGTGGCAGAGGAGAATTTTTGTTTGGATACTGGCAAATCTATTTCATACAAGCTTACAAATGGATTTTGGGAAAAGGCAGAAGAATTAAGAAAAAATATGATTGGAAATCTTATAAGCAACTGGAATATACAGAAAGATGTAAAATATGAAAGGCATATGGAATTATATGACAAAGTGTTAGAAGATAATCTTAATTTGGGGAATAATATGGATTTTTTAGAATATTGGATAGAGCGTTTCAAGGAGGAAGAAGATTCAGAATGGGAAGATTTGCTAAAAGATTTTGTTTTATATTAAAAAATTTTAAATGAAAAAATATAATTATTCTTTATAATAAATTTGTTATATATATGAGTAAAGAGTCAAGGAACAGTATTTTTACAGTCCCTTGACTCTTTTATAATTGTAAAATGTATCATATAAAAATATTAGTAGTAAAAATAAGATAATGTTTATTTTTGCTTATAATGAGGATATTGTCGGGAGAACAAAGTTTGTTGTTCAAAGTGCTGGAGGAATAAGGATTTTTTATTTTATTAGAAATAATTTTTATATAGTTATGATATGATTATTTTATATATTAAAACCTTTATTATATACCTTTTAAAATAAAAAGTCAAAGGACAATAGTTTTGAGTTTCCCCATTTTTTAGGTTTAAGTGTTATCAAGCCCCATTTTTAATATGGTTAGCAGGAAATTGATGACATGGCAAAGCATGTTTTCTAAAATAATCC
>CAPYID010000052.1 GCA_948739805.1 uncultured Clostridia bacterium
GTTATTATATAGAAAATTATTTTCCAGAAAATCAAGTTAGATATGTTTCAATACTAGATGGAATAGATACATATAGCGAAACAGTAAATAATGATATTACACCATTTAAAGCTATTTTAAATGATATGTATGCTAAAGATATATCTAAAAAGATTAGAAGTGTTTTTAAGGAAAAACAAAAGCAGGGAGAATACTTATGTAGTACACCAGCATATCGGATACAAAAAATATTTGGGCAATAAAAACAAATTAGTAATTGACCATAATGTTGCAGATGTGGTTAGAAAAATATTTGATATGTATGTAAGTGGAACTGGAAGTAAATTAATCGTCGAATATTTGAATAATAATCATTATTTAAGTCCATCTGGATATAGGAAAACTAATATTGTTCAAAATGAAAATAAGACTAATTACTTTTGGAATGCAACTACTGTATGTGATATGTTAAAAAACGAAGTTTATATAGGCAATACAGTCCAAAATAAAGTATCTGTTGTTTCATATAAAGTGAAAAAACTTCGTAAAGTGGAAATGGAAAAATACATAAGAGTAGATAATACTCACGAGGCAATTATTGATAAAGATATATTTGAAAAAGCACAAATAATACATAAAGAAAGAGCAAAAAAGGTTGTAAAACAATATGAATATTTACTACGAGGACTAATTTATTGCAAACATTGTCGGTTGGCAAATGCAAATTGTATTAAAAGTAAATCATAATAGTAATAGACCTAAAATTCCATATATAGTAGATACAGGTTATCAAAAACGAGGTTGTTATGTAAGAAATTTGAATTACCCAAAGTTCGAAAAGAAAATATTAGAAATAGTAAGGCAAGTATGTAAAATATATGCTAATCGTACAATGTTAGAAGAAACTTATAAAAAAGTAAAAGACAAGTCAATCGATTTAGTAACATCTGTAAAAAAGCAGATTGAAACAATAGATATTAAAATAGTTGATATTAATAAAAATTTGGATAGTTTATATAATGATAAATTAAATGGAATACTAACTGATATTGATTTTACAAGAATATCTACGAGGTTTGTTAATGAAAGAGATAAACTAACAAATGAAAAAAGCGAACTAATGGATAGATTTCAAAATTTACAAGGTAGGCAAACTATTAAAAATAAAAATGATGAAGAACAAATGAACAAAATAATAAATGAATTTTTAGAAATGAAAGAAGTTGATAAATCTTCATTATTTAGATTGATTGATAAAATTGAGATAGACAAAGACAAAAATGTTTTTATTTCATTTAACTTTGCACCACTAAATACAATAAACGAAAATATAGATGAGTTTATTGAAATAGAAGAAATTTTACGAAATGATAAACTGCTTAAAAATAATATTGGATAAATAAAGCATTAATACGAATTAAATACATAGTTGATGTAGTATAATCTACATTATTTTTTGAAAACAAAGAGGTGGAAGTTAGTAAGACTTTCACCTGTGGTATTAAAAATATACCAACCACAAAATAAAATGAATAAAATGCAGTAATCATCTATATTACAGAATATTTCAAAAAGAAGGAAATATTCTGTTTTTTAATGCAAAAATGTAGGGGTACCGTTTGAGGGAATACCAGTGAGAAATGACACCACTGTGCCCAGTTATTTTTAGATTTTTACTGCTAGAATTGGAGTGGTTTATGAAAGAAAACAAAGATATAGATACCAGTATCAATCAAAAAATGGACAGGCTATCCATCAAAAAGTGGAAGATAATAATAAAAGAAATAATATTAAAAATAATACTAAATCACAGAAAAAATCTATATCAAATTATACAAATCAGAGAGAATATTCGAAAGAGTTTTTAGAGAGCTTATATGCAAATTTTAAGTAAAGTAAAAAAAACTTGTTAGCTTATTGAGAGTATGATAAGATAACTGCGAAAGGTTGGAAATAAAAATGGTACCAGATAATAATAAAAAGAATATAAATTTGAAACAAATTTTAACAATGGTAATTACTGTAATTTTATTTATAGGACTAATTTATATTGGCAATAATGTAGATATACTAAATGAAATTACAGTTGCAAATTATAATAGTATAGAGGAGATACCAGAATACTCTGGTCAAATATATGTGAAAATAAATAATGGTAATCCATATTTTAGTGAAAATGATTATACTATGACAAGTTTTGAAAAGTATAGCGAGTTAGATGATAAAGGAAGATGTGGAGTTGCCTATGCTAATATTTGTAAAGAGATAATGCCACCTGATGGAGATAAAAGAGGAGATATAAGTAGCATAAAACCAACTGGTTGGATTCAAAGGAAATATAATGGAGAGTATTTATACAATAGATGTCATTTAATAGGTCATCAGTTATCTGATGAAGATGCTAATGAACAAAATTTGATAACAGGAACAAGGTATTTTAATGTTAATGGTATGTTACCATTTGAAAATAAAGTAGCAGATTATATAGAAAAGCATAGAAATAATCATGTTTTATATAGAGTAACACCAATTTTTAAAGGGGATAATCTTATTGCAAGTGGTGTAGAAATAGAAGCATATTCTTTAGAAGATAAAGGGAAAAAAATATGTTTTAATGTCTATGTATATAATGTACAACCAGGAATTACAATTAATTACAAAACTGGAGAAAGTGAGGAAAATTAGCCAGCACTATTGAAAAGTAAATCTAAATGATATATAATAACTCTAGTTTTAATCTTTTTGCTAAATTTCTTTAGCAAGTAATTTCCCAAAAACAGATAACAAAATAGGAGTGTGAAGATTATTGAATTTAGATTTATTTAATAATTTAGTAAATAGTGTAAAAGAAAATAATATTGTACAAAGTTTTATGAAAGAATTATCGAATTATTTAGAGAAGGAAAATAATAAATTACCTAATGAAAGGCATAATGGGAAAGATTGTGGTAGTCTAAAACAAGAAAATTGTTTATATCAGGTAATAGAAATGGATGTAGATGGTGCATATCTGCAAAACATAGATAATAATCGTATATCAAAAGAAACAGATATTTCAAAAGAGATTTTAAATAAAATATGCAATGATAGTGTACTTAGATTTAAAGATGGAACTTATATTTATGAAGAAGAATTAACTAAGGAATTTTATGATAGCTTAATAGATATTAAAGAATATAAGAACATTCAAGATAACTTTGTTAAGGAAAGTAATATACTAGAAATTGATTCAGATACTAGATATAAAATTGAATTGCATGAAGATAATTATTGTTTATTAAGTTATGAAAATGAAGGTAAAAATACAATCGAAGTTCCTAATGAGCTCATACCATTTTGGGCTAAAAATGGAGATAATTTATATTATAAAGATGGGAAATTTAATAGGGATTTATAAATAACATTGAAATCTAATCCCTCAAAATTTGAGAAAAAATCTCAAAAATATTGATATTTTCTAAAAAATTACATATAATATAATACGAGAGGAGAAAAATTAGAATGTTAATTAAATTTAGTTTTAAGAATTTTAAATCCTTTAAAAATGAGAATTGCTTAGATATGGAAGCAACATCATTAAAAGAACATGAATATAATGTTGCTAAGATAGATAATAATGAGTATTTAAAAGTATCTGCAATTTATGGAGCAAATGCTAGTGGAAAAACTAATGTTATTAGAGCATTTGATTTTATGAGAATAAAAGTATTAGTTGATAATAGAATTCCAACGAATTTTAATATTGAAGGTAGAAATATCAATAGTTATATGATGAATGATGAGCCAATTAGCTTAGAGGTTGAGATGATTACAAAGAATAAAGATATTTACAGATATGGGTTTTCATTAAAGGGAAATGAAATAATTTCTGAATGGCTACAGAAGAAAAAAATAAATAAATTTTATGATATATTGGAGAGAGAAAATGATAATGCTAAAGTACAAATAGGCGGAAAATATAAAACATATCCAAAGGTTGACAAGAGTTCATTATTTTTAAGTATATACAGAAGTTTGCATACAGATGATAAAGATTTTAACAGTGTGTTTGATTGGTTTGTAAATGTTCAAGTGCTAAACTTTGGAGAAATCGGTTTTGAAGGTTTTATGTCTGATATTGTTAGACCTCAAATGTATTCAAAAATAATTAACAATAAAAGATATAAGGAACAATTAGTTAATTTTATTAAAGCCTTCGATTTTGGAATAGAAGATATAAAAATCACATCAAATAATGATAAAATTAAAGATGAAAAAGAAACAAAAATGGAATTGATTCATAGAGGTAGAGATGGAAAAATAGTAGTATTACCGTTAGATTTAGAGTCAAGTGGAACAATAAAAATGATTAACTTATTTGATTTTTTAATAGAAGCATTAAAGGAAGGGCAAATATTATTTATTGATGAATTAGATGCAAAACTTCATCCTTTATTAACAAGATATATTATAAATCTATTTCATAACAGTGATACCAATATTGCTAATGGGCAGTTGATATATTCTACACATGATACAGTAAACTTAAATAAAGAAACTTTTAGAAGAGATGAGATATGGTTTGCAGAAAAGGATAGAGATGGTATTTCAGAAATATATGCGTTGTCCGATTATATACTAGAAGATGATAAGAATTCAGGTAGAAAAGTTAGAAATGATGCAACATACAATAAAGATTATTTAACTGGAAGATATGGTGCTATTCCAGTATTAGAGGAATTTGAGATAAACTATGAAAAATAGTAATATTTCAAGAAAAGATAAATTAAAAAGTAAAAGGCGAGCACCAGCCAATTACTTAATTGTATGTGAGGGAAAGAAAACAGAACCTAATTATTTTAATGGATTGAAAAAACAGATTAATAAGGAATATGGTAACAAAGTAGATGTTTTAATTCCTAGCATTGAAGTTAAAGGCACAGGAATGAACACTACATCTTTAGTAAAATATACTCAAAAAACAGTTAACCATGCAAATAAAATATATGGACAAGTATGGGTAGTATTTGATAAAGATGATTATAGTAATGAACAATTTGAGTCAGCAATAGCAAATTGTGATTATAATGTTTGTTGGTCAAATCCTAATTTTGAACTTTGGCTATTATCACATTTTAAGAAAGTAAGTAGATATATTTCAAAAGAAAATGTTTTAGTTGAACTTAAGAAAGAATTTCTAAAAAATGGATTAGGAGATTATAGTAAAAATGATCCGAGCATCTTTGAAAAGGTTACGAAAAAAGAAAAAATACATACTGCAATAGAAAATTGCAAACAAATGGAAGAACTAAACAAAAATGCACAAGCATCAGAAAGAAATCCAACGACAAAGGTTTATAAGATTGTTGATGGGTTGAAAGAGTATTTAGAATAAATGGTTGTATTTATTCTAAATAGAAAAGAAAGATATAGGTATCCTTCTCGTTTATATATGCGGAGTTAATAACTGATTTTATAAGAATAGAAGAAATTGCATCTATTAATTAAAGAGATAGGATATGAAATGTAACAATAATGTATATAGAGTAGCATATAAGTAAAGTTTTAATTAATATAAAATTATCAGTTAAACTCTCTCTCTATTATACTACTAGTAATTAATTACGCAGGAAAGTGTTAATAAGGAACACTGGAAACACATAAAAGGACAAGCCTTTTAGATTATTAATTTGAAAAATTATTATTAAGATTTTAATAAAAGTACCACTAGTGGTATTTTACAAAAATTAATAACAAATTAGAAAAAATATCGAAATGTATTTGGTAATAACAAAATCAATTTATATAATAAGAAAAGATAGCAATTAAATTTGCTATCTTTTCTGGTTATTCTATTGAATTTTTTAAATCTTCATAACTAATTTCCAAGACTTTACATAAGCCTATTAGTTCAAAATCTTTAATTATCATTCTTCCTGTTTCCATTCTATTTAATTCAGTTGCATCCATATAAATAGCATGTAACTGTAATCTCCTACATACTTCATTTTTCGTTAATTTATTTTTCTGTCTATAATCTTTTAATAAGTTGCCTACAACATTACTTTTATTTTCATACTTTTTCAAATAAATCCCTCACACTAAATTATTATTCTTAATTTTATTACAAATCTTTTATAGAATATCGAGAGAGATTCGCATTTAAATTAGATTATATATTTTTTATAAAATTATGTAGAAAGGAGGAAAATATTTGAATATAAAAGAGTATATTATTGTATATTTTGATAGAAAAAATACTACTGAAACAACATGTGAAGAATCATCACTATTCAATTTGTTACAGAAACTTTTTGAGAAATATAATAAGAATGTTAGTATATATATTCATCCAAAGTCAAACAAGAATGTAAGAGAAGAAAAAGTATAATGAATATAAAAAAGCACTAACAATATACCTATCTGAAGTGTCATATCAAGCCATTTTCTTTAATATTCTGTATTAGAAAAAGTTACAAAAATCTTAAAAGAAGGAATTTAGAATGATATGGAAGAAAGTAAAAGTAGTAAATTAGAATTTAATACATATTGTATTTTTACAAAAGAAAAACAGAGTTTGGAAGAAACAATAGGATTAATATTTAAAGATTATCTGAAGAAATTGAAAACTAATGTAAAATAATTATTACATATTGCAAAATTAATCAAAGTAAACTACACTTAAGGAGTAGATGATTACGGATAGGAGGTTAAATGCTAAACTTGAAATACAAAGACTTCAAAGTACGGACTATATATAAGACTATCTAGAGAAGATGGCGACAAGCAAGAAAGTGAAAGTATCGGTAATCAAAGAAATATTTTGCAAAGATATGTAAAGGAGAATAATTTAACATTAATTAAAGAATACATTGATGATGGTATATCTGGAACTACATTTGACAGACCTGGATTTAATGAAATGCTACAAGACATTGAAAACAAAAGTATTAATATGGTAATAACAAAAGACCTATCAAGACTTGGAAGGGATTACATTAAAACAGGGCATTATATAGAAAATTACTTTCCACAAAACAATATAAGATATGTTGCAATAACAGATGGAATAGACACCTATATTGATAGCACAAATAACGACATAACACCTTTTAAAGCAATTATGAATGATTACTATGCTAAGGATATTTCAAAAAAGATTAGAAGTGTTTATAAGGAAAAACAAAAAAATGGAGAGTATCTATGTAGTATTCCAGCATATCGGATATAAAAGACATCCTAGTATTAAAAACAAGCTAATTATTGATGAACAAGTAAAAAACATTGTAGAAAAAATATTTGATATGTATGCAAATGGACATGGTAGTGTGGAAATAGTAAATTACTTAAATTCTAATAAATACTTATCCCCTACTGGCTATAGAAAAACTGGTTTGGTACAAGATAAGACGTGGTCGAAATCTTTGATTTCGTGTCCACGGCTATATGCAAGCGAAGTCGTATGAAAACAAAATAAACTATAATTGGAATGAAGTAACACTATGCAATATGTTAAAAAACGAAGTGTATATTGGAAACACAGTCCAAAATAAGAAATCCGTTGTTTCATACAAAGTACATAAAATAAGAACAGTTGAAAAAGAAAATCAAATAAGAGTAAACAATACACACGAGCCTATTATAGACCAAGATACTTTTGAAAAGGTACAATGTATTCTTGAAAAAAGGGGAACAAACACAAAACTAAAATACGACTACTTATTAAGAGGATTACTTTACTGTTATCATTGCAAAAGAAAACTGCAAATTGTGCTTAAGAAAAATTCAAGAAGAAATGCACAATCACATCCATATATAATATGTGCAGACTATAAAAAAAGAGGTTGTTTTCCATTAAGTATTAATTATGAAAAGTTTGAAAAACATATAATTTATGTTGTGAAAAAGATATGTCAAATATATGCTGACAAAGAAATTTTTTATTCAATCTATGAGAAATATCAAAACAAAACACTTGATATTCGAGATGGATATAAAAAGAAATTAGAACAGATTGATAAGGCAATATTGGATATAAATAACAACTTGGACAAAATGTATATGGATAAATTACAAAGCATCATTCTTGAAGAAGATTATATTAGAGTATCTCGGGAAATTTATATTTGAAAGAACGAATCTGATAAAACAAAAAGAAGAATTAGAGCAAAAACTAATTGGAACAGAAGAAAAAATAAACACTGAAAACAAAGCAAAAGAAGAAAAAGAATTAGATGAATTAATAGAAAACTTTTTGAAATTAGAGCAAATAGATAAAATATATTTATACAGACTAATCAATAAAATTGAAATAGACAAAGACAAAAATGTGTATATCTATTTTAACTTTTCAAAACTAAATTCTATTAATGAGAACTTAGATGAATTTATCAAAATAGAGGAACTACTTAATGAACAAAAGATAGGCTAAAAATTTGCATAAACTATTGAATAAATCATAAAATAATGATAAAATTACGATAATAGATTTTATAAAGGGAGAATAAAATTATGATAAATATAAGACCTGTATCAGATTTAAGAAATAAATATCCAGAAATTGAGGAATTGGTTTTAAAGGAGGATGAAGCAGTGTATCTAACAAAAAACGGATATGGCTCAATGGTAGTAATGAGCTTAGAAAAATATGCAAAATTAATGTCAGATACAGAATATGATGAGTATGTTGAAAAAGCATTAGACGAAGCAGATAGACAAGCAGAAGATCCAAATACAAAATATCTTACAAAAGAAGAAGTATTTGGAAAATTAAGGAGGAAACTAAATGGAGGATAGTAAGTACAAAATAACTTTTTTGCCATTATTTTATGAGGACTTGGATAAAATCATGGATTATATAATCCACAAATTAAATAATGAGATAGCAGATAAGAATTTACTCGATAAAATAGAAAGAGAAATAGAGGTAAGAGCTAATAGTTCAGCACAGTATGAAAAATATAAATCATCGAAAAATAGAAAAATGATTTATTACAGAATTTATGTAAATAATTATACGATATTTTACACCATAAAAGATAAAACTATGGAAGTAAGAAGAATTTTATATTCAAGAAGAAATTTTAAAAAATTAATATAAGGAGGAATTAATATGAATGAAGAAGAAATAGAAAAAGCAATAGAAGAAAAATTCGGAATGACAGAAGAAGAAATAGAAGTTGCATTAGACGAAGCAGAAAGAGAGGCACAAGATCCAAATACGAAATATTATACACAAGAAGAATTAGATTTAATGGTAAGAAAAATCTTAAATGAGAAATAATTTAAAATCAAAAATTTTTATTTCAGAATGCAAAGCGTTGTAACATAAGAATGTACAAGCTTTTGCAAGCCAGTTGGTATATTTTAAAATCCACACCTGTGAGGTTTATTAACTTCCATATAGGAAAATTTAGTAATTGAATATAAAAATATTTACAGCAATAAGATATTAAATTAAGACAATGAAAACTATTTCTGTACCAATAACAATATCTAATATTTTAAAAAAATATAAAATATTAGAAAAAGTGCTGACAAATTAAATTGAGCACGTTATACTACCAGTAAATTATAAATATGGAGGTAGTAAATATGTGTGAAATTGAAAAAGGGATTTTAAATAATCTATTTGAAAGTAGAGAATCAAATTTATATGTATTAACAGAAATGGACAAAAAGCAAATTGAAAATTTAACAAAGGATAATGATACTTATGAGAAATTATTTAATATAATTGAGGAGTTATCAGATGATACAAAAAAATTAGACAAAGTTAGAGATAGTTTAGATAGTTATATAGATAGAATAAATATTGCAGGTTCCTATGAAAACGAAAAGTTCTATAAAATACGGATTTTCAGATGCAATTAATTTAATTTTAGACTGTGCAAAATTGCCAAATATGTCTGCAAATAATTTTTAGAATATCAAAACAAATGTTTGACAAAGCGAAAAATGTGTTATATAATGTGAAAAAATAAGAGTGGAGTGATACTATATGAAAAAGAAAAAAAGTATAACATATATACAGATGCTAGTTTTGATAATAAAAGTAGTGTTGCAACATATTCAATTATAATAATGTCAGAAAATAAAATTTT